>JBNKFP010000087.1:0-10977 GCA_050289365.1 Cellvibrionaceae bacterium
TCTGCGTGAAGGTTTGAGTGAAAATGGTTCTATGGCCGATGAGTATGAATGGCACAGTCATACCTTTTCATGCAGTGCGTGGTGGGTCCAAGCCGAAGCTATGGTGGGATTTGCCTATGCCTGGCAGTCGACGGGCGATTCTGCCTATCTCACAGCCATTGAAAAGATTTGGTGCATGATTAAAGAGCAATACATTGATCAAGATAATGGCGAATGGTTTTGGTATGCCAAAAAAGATCAACACAAAGTCGCTGATATTTACAAAATCGGGCCATGGAAAGCGCCTTATCACAGTGGTCGGGCGATGATGGAGTTGATCCGTATATTTCAAGCCCAGGCATAAATACATCAATATCTTTGAGTCGGTTGAGACGCTTTTGTTTGCGTGCTCTTTTTAATAAATCATTCTGGACAAACTTATGAATTGGGTTGGGTCTGCAGTAATTACAATAACGTTGATTTTGATGTTGCCTGGTTGTCAGTCACTGCAATCAAAGTCTGAGCGGGCGGCTGAGCAACTGGCCCGCGCGGCAAATCCGTTTGTCACGGTTAGTGGTAATCATTTTTTTCGTCAAGGGAAGCCTTATTATTATGTGGGAACAAATTTTTGGTATGGCGCCTATTTAGGCGCAACTGAAGATGGCCGTGAGCGTCTCGTTCGTGAGTTGGATAAATTACAAGAGATCGGTATCAACAACCTCCGCGTTTTAGCGGTGTCAGAGCAGACCGATTTATTAATGGCTGTAAACCCTGGTATCCAAATATCTCCAGGGATTCTCAACGAAGATTTGTTGGTGGGGTTAGATGTCTTACTCGATGAGATGGCCAAGCGCGATATGGTGGCGGTTCTGTATCTGAATAATTTTTGGCAATGGTCTGGCGGCATGGCGCAGTACATGGCTTGGCTCAGCGGTCTGCCTGCATTTGATCCAGATGCGACGGGCGATTGGAGTGGGTTTATGCAAAATTCCGCCAAATTTTATCGGAGCGAACAGGCCCAGCAATGGTATCAGAATGTGATCGCGCAAATAGTTCGTCGCAAGAATACCGTCAACGGTAAGGCCTATGTCGAGGATCCAGCCATAATGGCTTGGCAATTGGCCAACGAGCCGAGGCCGGGTAGCGAAGAGGGCGGGCGTCCATTTTTTGCAGACTATAAAACGTGGATAGAATCTACGGCCGCATTGATTAAAACGTTGGATTCCAAACACCTGGTCAGTACCGGAAGTGAAGGTGCGATGGGGACCTTAGGTGATATAGGTTTGTATCAGCAAGCACATATCAGCAAGGATATTGATTATGTCACCATGCACTTGTGGCCCAAAAATTGGTCATGGTTGGACATTCATGATTTGGATTCCTCTTATCCCATTGCGGTCGCTAAATCCAAAGCGTATATTTTGCGCCATATTGAAGTGGCCGAGAGTTTGTCTAAGCCAATCGTGCTGGAAGAATTCGGAATCGAGCGCGATCAGGGCGCATTTGATGTTGCCAGCCCTACCAGTGTACGAGATCGGTTTTTTGTGGAAATTTTCTCCCTAATTGAGAGCCAGGCAAAACTCGGTAAAGCCATTGCTGGCAGTAATTTCTGGGCTTGGGGTGGATTTGGAGCTGCCGCCCATGCAGATTATCGATGGTACGCAGGAGATCTATTCACAGGTGATCCGCCGCAAGAACCGCAGGGATTGAATTCGGTTTTTGCCAGCGACGCAACCACCTTGGACATAATCAAAGCCCACGCCTGGATTTTAAATGGCCTGTGAAATGTATTCGGTTGAGTTTGGCTGACCAGCAAATACGCCGCCCAAACAGCTGAGCGATTGCGTATCCTATTTCATGTCTACTCTTGCCTGATGGCATGATGCCTTTCCCATTCACCCTCGGAGAAAATAACCGGTTGCACAATTTAGTGGAGATTTTGGCTGAATCTGATGACTATTTGGTCGTTAATAAACCCATAGGTATCGCGGTTCAGGGGACCCAAGATTCGCTGCTGTCTCAATTAAAAGCCGAGCGAAAAAGCGATAATCTTTACCCAGTACACAGATTGGATCAAGTGACATCGGGGTGCGTTATTTTGGCTCGTAACAGCGTTGCCAATCGTATTTTATCCATGGCTTTCCAGGAGCGCAAAGCCGAAAAATATTACTTGGCGGTCAGCGATAAAAAACCGACAAAAAAACAAGGGCACATAGTGGGTGATATGGTCAAGGGGCGGGTTGGATCCTACAAATTATTGCGCAGTCGAGACAATCCGGCAAAATCTTCTTTCTTTTCTTATTCTCTTGGTAAAGGTCAAAGGCTCTATGTGCTGCGCCTTTACACCGGCAAAACCCATCAAGCTCGCGTCGCTTTAAAATCCATTGGTGCAGCCATATTGGGTGATGAACGCTACGGAGGTTCTGCAGCTGATCGTGTCTATCTCCATGCTTATCGTTTGCGAATATCCACTCTGACGGAGCAACTGGATTTTACCTGTCGCCCTATGACGGGTGTACATTTTTTGAATCCAGAGGTTCAATCTATTTTGACGGATATAGGGCCAGTGGAAAGCTTGCCGTGGGTCTATTAAAAATACATCGCAGAAATATCACGGTACTGTTGGTGGTGATGATTTTGTTTGCTGCCACTGTCTTTTACTTTTTTTTTGATTCCCATTTGGAACATCAGCAAGACAATGTTTCTGTCGTACAATCTCGGCCCTGTGGCGCGGAACCGGCAGACAATAAAGTGCGTCTTGCCTGCTATTGGGTTTTTCTCAATGACGCCGCAGAATCTCGCTCCCCTCGGAGTGCCAAAATTGCCGTCAGCGTGATTGGCTCTAGCAACGCTGAAGTCGGTAGAGAACCTTTAGTGTATTTTCCCGGTGGACCCGGAGGCGGGCACAACAGCAGTGGTGAATCCGTCACCATGTGGCTCGAATGGTATCAAACGGTCGCATTAGACCGGCCTCTCGTCTTACTGGACTACCGTTATTTGCCCCCGAGCCACCCGCACCATAGGTGTTCCGAGTATCGGCGGTTCAGCCAAGCATTATTGCAGCACAATTTAACCTTGAAAGAGGAGGTGAAACTGCTCCAGCCGGTGATGTGGGGTTGTTTGAAAGAAGCCCACGAATCCATAAAAACTGCTGCCAACCCTTATCCCCTTGCTCAAATAAGCAGCCAAGGCAATGCCAAAGACAGTCAAACGGTGATGCAGGCATTGGGGTATTCCGCTTGGCATATCTTGGGCGTTTCCTATGGCACGCGAGTCGCTTTGGTGGCGGCGCTAACCCAACCGCAAGTACGCAGCCTCATTCTGGATTCGCCCTATGTGTTTGACGCTGGGCAAGAAAGCGATGTACCTCGCCATTGGCAAGCAGCCGTCAGTCAGTATTTTGCTCGCTGTGCGGTCAACACTCAATGCCCCCTCAAAGTACCAAACGAAATCAAATTTTGGCATTTAATGGCTGATCTGGCCGAATTTCCCGTCGCTGTTCACAGCGAGAACTGGCGCAGTCAAGTTGTGCAAACTTGGGTGTTGAACGATGTGAGATTGGCTGGTGTAGTCTTCAATATGCTCTACAGAGGCGGTGCCGATCCCCGTATTTCAACATTACTGGAATCTGTTGCTCGTCGGGATTTAACGTCCTCAAAAACCGATCTGGAAATCTACTACAACAATTTGATCGACAGCGATTTTTACGATTGGGTGTACATTGCTACCGAGTGCAACGATGTGCAATCGGAAACGGAAGAATCCTATGAGGCTCGCATCGCGGACCTGGGGCATTGGTACCCAATGTTTACGGGATTGATGTCGAACAATGTGTGCGCAAGTGAACTCCTCCCGTTTCAAGGCTTGCCTAGCCTGCACCATTTGGACATTCCTGTTTTAGTCGTGGTGGGTGAGCGTGACCCAGTGACACCGGCTCACCGCGTGCCTAGCCTGATGCCCTATCTGAATAAAGGATTAATGGGTGTCTTGGAAGGGAGGGGGCATGCGGAATTTGTCGGTGATCCTTGCGGAAAGGCGCTTATCCCCCGATTTTTAAACGCAGAAGTGCACTTTGAATCGGGATTGCAGTCTGATCAGCATTGCCAATGGCAATCCTATGGGAACGACCAGTAGCTAAGCTCGCATGTATCTTGGTTCCGGGTTCAGTTCTATTCACATTCCAATTTGAATGTGGTACAAGGTTTGGCTTCGAAATTAAAATCTCCATGAGACAACAATCATGTTACCGAGCTTTAAATCACTTTTTATCATGATCGTTTTCGGAATGCAGACACCCAACTACTTGAGCCGACGACCCTAGCGAAGGAGAGAAAATGACGATTTGGATTGATGTACGCACAGCCGAAGAATTTGGACAAGGTCATATTACGGGAGCCTTCAATATTCCCTACGAAATTATTGGGAGGGAGATCACCGGAGTAACGCGGGACATTGACAGCGATATCCGAGTCTATTGTCGCACAGGTCGGCGTTCTGGCATCGCTATGGACACACTTAAGGGTTTGGGATACCAAAATGTTGTGAATGAAGGCGGTTATGAAGATATCGTCAAGCGTAAAGCCGCCGGTGAGGCGATACCTTAAACATTTTAGGTACGGAAAATACCTTGTATAGACTCCTCAGTTGAATCAATAAATCAGTAAACTCGTAGTCAATAATCTAAGGGACTCAAATTATGAAAGTAACGGATGCCAAAATTGGACTGAGCGGAATTGCCTTGGGGACAATCGCTCTCTTGATTGCAGTGGTCAGCTTCTGGGCAGGCCCTTTTGCGCCTAAACCGACCGTAGAGACCGAAGTGGCAGGAAAGGTTTTTTCACTGAAAAAAGCCGTTTTAAAAGGCTTGCTGAGTGAGTCCTCCGCAAAACCAACGTACCAGCCCGAACCCAAATGGAATATAGATAAGACCATCACCGTTTTGATTCCCGTCATTGCAGTATTCGCTATGCTTTTGGGGCTATTCAGCTTCATCAACAAAGAGCCTATTCGCGTGGCCACCGGCGCCGCTATGACCGGCTTGAGCGCCATAGCCTTTCAGTTCATCGCTCTCTACGCCTTTGCCATCATTTTGGTGGTGGTTGTTATTGCTGTTATCAGTGCGTTAGGCGACGGTTTCTAGAGCTTTCATATTTTGTCATCACAAGTAACCCCAATACTCTAATCGAGCCGCGAATTAGAGTGGTCCGTCGTTCCCTGTGCAAGAGCGAAGCACTACGGCTAAATTCGGTAGCAGGTGAGTCTAAAACGCTGCTTAGGCAGGAAATTGCGACCAGCCAAGGATGGCTGGGCCGGGCGATGCACCAGGGAAGGTTTCTGGGGAAAAAGCTCAATCAAAGATGGATACACGACACATAAAAAGCCGTGGGTTCACTATTGCAAAGATCGATATTGGGATGGTGGATTGGTCTTTGAAAAGAGGAAATTGGTCGGAGCGGCGGGATTTGAACCCACGACCACTACACCCCCAGTGTAGTGCGCTACCAGGCTGCGCTACGCTCCGACGGATCCCCGCTGGCGCGAGGAGGCGCACATAATACCGGAATTAACAATTTATGCAAGCCTCGTTAAATCCCCTCGATTCCCTACTTTTTGTGGGCCTCTGTGACAGGGGGGCGCGAGCTAAGTTATCACTCTTGAAGCCTTATCAATTCCATTTCAGTGCGGTTAAAAATCGATCGAACAGTGCCTGATGTTCCGGCATCTGTGCACCGCTTACCGCCAACCATTCTTCTACCAGTTTTTGATTGGATGCATTGATATCGTTGCTCTGGCCAAAATTGCTCTGCAGTTGAGTCACTTGGTACTCCATGCGTAGAGTTTTATCGGATTCCGGCGATTCCAATCCGTTTGCAACCTCCGCTTTAATACAAAGTTGGCGTAATTGCTTTTCGCAATCTTGGACTTCCCTGGGGGTAGACGATTTCAGCGCTGCAATTCTAACCTCCAGCGCTTTTTGCGTTTCGCCTGGCCATTTGTTGAGCTCTTGCATCGCATTGTCTAAGGCTTCAAGCGCGCTTTGGTCCACCGTCTCGCTGCATTCCAGTGCCGCGATTTTATGGGAGAGATCAAAAATATTCAGCCAGTTGTCTTTGATAGCTTGAGTTCGAACTTGATCAGTGTGTTGTTCAATTTTGCGCAAGGCATTTTGGTAGCGTGTATTGATACTACGCGCATCATCCCTAGGTAATTCTCCCAAGTTTTGATAGGCATCGAGCAACTCATCCATGCCAGATTTGGCCGTGAAAAAGGCGTCTTCCTCAAGTGCCGTCATGGCTTCCAGTTGATCAATAATGGCTATAGCGGCCTGTTTGTTGTTAATTCGCTCCTGCATTTGGTGTTCGTTTTCTTGTTGCCTGCGCGCGAATATCCCATCGCAGTGCTCGCGAAATTGGTTCCAGAGTTGTTGGTCGTCTTTACGCTTGCAGCGACCGATGTTGCGCCATTGCTGTTGTAATTTTTTAGCTTCGTCTATGGCAAATTGGGTGTCGGTATTGTCCAATAGTTTTGCGGCTTGCTCGACTATTCCTTGTTTTTTGCTGCGATTTCGTTCGTGTTCTGAGTTGAGTTTGCCGTGCAGTGCATCCATCACAGAATCGAATTGGCCTTGTAAGGTTTTCACCGCTTTGCGATCAATGGGCCAGTAACTCATCCAAGCTTCACGTGAAATTTTTAAGGTTTTTTCTACCTCGGGCCAATTGGCGGAGTCCCAATCATAGCTTTTCAGGTATTCATTGAGTTGTTGGATTAAGGTGTGGCGTCGCCCTGCATTTTGCTCACGTTGCTGAGTTTGAACTTCAAAGTATTTTTTGCAGGGTTCGTAAGCTTCTTGTGCTGCTTCGCGGAAGTTATGCCACACTTCTTCGTCTTGATTCTGGCCCCCTTTGCACAGTTCTTTCCATTGATTTTGTAGATTTTGAATTTTGTCCGCTAAATCTTTAGGAGAGAGGGGGCTGCCTATCAACTGCTGCATTTCAGTGACGAGCTGTTGCTTTTTCGGAGTCACTGCAAATTCGTGCCAGTCACCCAATTTATCGATTGCGATTTTGTAATCATCGAACTTGGATTCTACGTGAGATGGTAGTTGTTCCATTGCGTCTAAGTGACTGGTTAGGTCTCGCAAAATTGCGCGCGCCCGGCCTACGTGTCCTTGCTTAACCGCCCAGTTTCCTCTGCGTAGCAGTTCATTGGCTTCGTTGATCTTCTGTTTTTGGGCGGCGGCAGAAGCTTTTTTTTGCTGACGCAGTTCATCAAGTTTGGATTTGGCGTCGGTCACAATGTGAGGTTGAACTGGCTGTGGTAAAAATTTACTTAAATCCAGTAAAGCTTTAGTTTGTGCCGAAATGTCTGAGTCATCGTCGCGAACTTCCTGTGACTGTAAGCGTTCTAACAGTTTCGTAAGTGAACCGTATTGGCTGGTTTTTTCCTTGAGCTGCTGACCTTGTGTTTTGATATGATCAATGGCCTTGCTTTCTGCTTCGGTGTTGAGGCCGCGATTTCTGGTTTCGTCTAGTGCTTGGCTCAGTTGTACTAAGCTATCTGACCAGGCGGCTTCGATTTCTTCCGTGCAGCCCTGATCCAGTATCTTTGCGATTAAGTTGTGGGCGCCTTTAATTGCATCCAAAAGCTCACGTTTTGCGGCGATTTCTGCTTGTATGGCTTCTTGTTTTTGTTTTTCTGCGAGCTTATATTCATCGATCTTGGTTTGGCATTTTTGCTGAGCATTTAAAAATTTCTTTTGTGCTATTTCGCTGACCGTGTCGCTCAGTTCATGCCAAGCCGTGTTCAATTGGTCGAAACGAGCGATGAAAATATCGTCCAAATTGCACTTGCTCAATTGCTCTGCTTGATTGCATAAGCTTTGCGCTGTGGATTCAAGTTCCGCTTGCTTGGCTTTTTCCTGCTTAAATACTTCGAGTTTGGTTTTGACAATTTTGTAGACGGCTTTGTCTTTATTTTTGGCGTGTTTGAATAGGGTTTCTAAATGATGGCGTTGTTGCAAGCGCTGACTGGCCGCCTGCCGCAATTGACTGGTGGAGCCGTTCATGGCGACAGTGAGTACAGTGTCTTCGTCGTTTAGCTGCTCAATAAGCTCTAGGCCTGCCTGTGACGAATATCCACACAGAGATAGCAATTGCTGGTGATCTTGCACTCGTTGGGTCAGCTGAGCCACGGTCAGCTTGCCCTCGTCGAGTAATTCACCGACTTTACGGCGAGCCATAACGCTCAATCCGGAGCCCAAATTTGTGTCCAAAGCCACAGCCAGTAAATTGTCGGCGTCGGACAGTTTGCGAATGGCCTCTTGTCTCAGCGCATCGGGCTCGTTCGCTCTAATCAGTTCCAGTAATTGTTGTTGGTCGTAGGTCCCAAGAGACTCGATACGTTGGTGAATTGTTTCAGGTTGTTTGGCTTTGAAAAACTTGGAAAAAAATGACATGGCGGCTTTTCGCTGGTGGTTAAAAGTATCTGAATGTGTCTTTTATGGTTTTCAATGGGGAAAACTTCAATCCCGTGACTCTGCGACATATTACTTTTAACCAAACCTTTGTGCTAGTGCTCCAACTTGCGGTCTTGCTCAACCTGTGCGTTTGGGCCCATAGATTGGCGAAATTTGCAGGGAAACCTTAAATTCCGGCCTGCTACTTCGATGGTCACCGGGGGGTTAAGACGGGTTGACGATGCCGACCTCTAGGGATTCGAACCAATCCAGGAAGCGCTGGACATTATCCCCGGTGAATATGCGACCGTGTTGCGGGCACATGGTTTCGATTTCGAGGCGCCTTACCCGGTTGACCCAGTCGTTTTTGGCTTTATTTGAGGGCATCCAGCGCTGGTGAAATCCTTTCATTTTCGGAATGTGGGATTCGAAATCGGCGACTTCCAGGGGACTGTCATCTGCTTCTAAAGCCGCACCAATATCGCCGCTCATCAAAATCTTGGCTTGTGGGTCATAGACATGAAAGTTGCCTGAAGAGTGTAAAAAATGTGCAGGAATGAACTCTAAACTGACACCATCTAAATTCAGGGAGCGGCCTGGGTCTGGAATCGCATCATATTGGATATTGTTCATGCCGAAATGCCGAATAAATCCCTCCCACAACCAGGGGGCGTGTAAAGTGGCGTTTTCTAGGGTGATGTCCCATAGGCCCAGTGACGAAATGATGTCCGGGTCTTGGTGGGAAGCGAAAAGGTGGGTGATTTGTTGTATCGGTACTTGCTTAACAACACTGGCTAGCATCGTCGAAAATAGCTCTACACCACCGGGATCCATCAGCAACGCATTTTGGTGGGTAGTGATCAGATATTGATTGGTATCAATGATTTTATTGGGCTTATCCGGATCGCGACCAAACATATACCAGCTATGATGGGGCCCGCTAAAAATCTTTTTTGTGCGCATAGGACGGTCCTAATGTTGACGTTGTAACGATGATGTCGCCCCAGTTATAAAGAGTATTGTGAGTGTTGGTGAAATAGCGACTGAGATAGGCGTACATGTGACTGAATTTTTTCGGCTGCGCGGGCGACATTATCTGCGATCACCTCCAATTGCTGTTGAAACTCTTTACCGGCTTGTGATGCTTCAACCCTAGACATTGCTGCCAGTACAGTTGCCGTGCGCAGTTCGCGTGACAACTCTTCAAGCGCACTGGTCAGTCGCCAAACCTGGCGTTGATTTTTGTGTTTTAGCTCTGTCGCCCGCAACTTTAATGCGTCGCACATGGGCAAAATGCTGGCGACGTAATCGGCTTTCTCAGCTAACTTGACCGCTTTCAAAAGACTAAGCGAAGCAAATTGATTATTGGTCGTTATCACTGCAGTTTTAGAGGTTTCTATGGCTAGCCCATTGATTTCGTGGGAGGCCTTAACGGTTTTGTTGGCCAGTTCATCGATGAAACCGGTTAGGGCTTTAAATCCGGCGGCCTTATGTCCGGCTCGTTGTGCTAATGCTCTGGCATTGCTGGCAATGAGTGAAATTTGCTGAGCGACCAGCATGGCTGAATTGAGTTCAGCGGCTACGGTCGCCGTGATGACAAAAAACGAGTGGCTATTGGATGAGTGCTTGTCCATTAATGTATGTCCATTGACTGATTTTACACACTTGATATTGCGTGAATAGCCAATTGTGGATGTTTAACATCTTATTGTTTTAAAGGACCCATAAAAATGGAGCGGATATTTTTATTCTAGCAGTAGATCAAAATCTTTCATTGTTGCGGGTTTAATTTGTTGCTTGCAGAAGCCTTCGAAATAATAGAGTGGAGGGTTTAGCGTGATTCGTTTTTAGGGTGTGGCGGATCATCGTAGATGTGCAATGACGTTGTGGCTTAATTTGAGTATGGGCGGCTGAGGTAGAGCATTGACAATGCTCTACCTGAAAGGTCACCCCAGAGCCCGATAAGGTTAAGCGTAGGCTTTTTCGCTTGGGCGGATTGGGACTTTGCCTTTGTAGACGAAATTGCGGCGTTCAAAATGGTAACGACTGGTCTCGTCAAAAAAAGTTTTACTCATGGTAGCGAGTTCATGTTCTCGATATTGCGCGAGTGGCTGCTGAGCTTCGTCTTGCTGACGACATCTGTTTTTCTCGCTAATCAATTGATCCAGCGATTCGCTGTGGGTTGTCAAGGTCACAAGGGATATGAGTTCCCGATGATAGCTATCCCAGTTCTCTGGTAACAGTTTGTCTGCATAACCAATTGCATGGGCTTCCGCTGCCAATAGTGGGTCGCACACTTTGGTGAGCTCTTCTGCTTTGCCCGCGCCAACTTTTTTGGGCAGTAGATAGGTCCAATATTCTGAACCAAACAATCCCATTTTGTCGTAGTGCGGATTTAACACGACACCATCGCGGATTATGACTTGATCACAGGCTAAGGCCAAAATAGCGCCGCCAGCTCCGGCATTATTGCGTAAGGCTGCCACAGTTAAGTGGTTCGGGGAATTAATGATTTCTAAAACGACGTCATCGATTGCGTTGAT
>JBNKFP010000088.1:0-10883 GCA_050289365.1 Cellvibrionaceae bacterium
ATTACAACATTCGAGTGTTGGGGCGCAAGGGCTATTTGTTGATGAACTTTATTGCTGGTATGGAACAGTTGCCAGAAATTGATAACAATCTAAGCAGTGTCTTAGCTATGGCAAGCTTTAAAGATGGCAATCGCTACGCTGATTTCGATCCAGACGTCGATACCGTAGCCGCATACGGCATTGGTGCACTGGTGGCTGGGAAAGTGATGGCAAAAACGGGTTTGTTGGCCATGGGGTTGGTCCTACTAAAGAAATTCTGGATCATTATTGCCATTGCTCTGGGTGGAATCACTAAGTTGTTTGGTCGCAATAAGCAGTCCCAATAGAATTCCAACAATGTGCCGCAAATCCACGGTCGTCTCGACCCCTTGCGGCACAGCTTTTTTACAAGCGTGAAATCCAAGTTGGGCGAATAATGGTCGCTTGCGCCTCCATTGCACTAAACAAGTCCAGCATCCATAATTCGCGGCGACGACCTCAAGTTTAGGATTCCGACAATATCCTCCTTGATTTGTTTTTTTCGCGTTATCAGCAAATTGCCAAGCTATACTAAATACTGTATAAATAGCCATGCTTTTTCACCGGTTAGGGGTGGCCCGTGCTGACACATTTACAAGTCAATGATTTTACTTTAGTGGACGAGCTGAATCTGGATTTGGCTTCGGGTTTAACCGTATTAACGGGAGAAACCGGAGCGGGCAAATCGATTTTGCTTGATGCCTTACATCTGGCTTTGGGGGATCGTGCCGATGCCGATAAGGTCAAGCCTGGTGCGGAGCGCGTCGAAGTCTGCGCCAGTTTTGATGTCAGTAAATTGTCTGCGGTGCAGCGCTGGCTTAGCGCCTCGGATTTGGATGCTGATGAATGCATCGTGCGCCGTATTGTGACCAAAGAAGGGCGCTCCCGTGCTTATATTAACGGCCAACTGGTAACGCTCACTCAGTTGCGCGCATTGGGTGAGCAGCTCATTGATCTACACAGTCAACACGAACATCAATCTTTACTGCAAGTGGCCAACCATCGCAAAATTGTGGATGCTTTTGGCAAACACACAGAGCTGGCTAAAGCCGTAAAAGAAGCCTTTGATGTCTGGCAATCCCATCAAGCCGAGTTGGATCGAGTGCGCAGCAACTCGGAAGAGATCAATGCTCGCTATCAACTACTGCGCTATCAAGTGGATGAGCTGGATCAATTGGATTTGGCCGATGGTGAGCTGGAGTCTCTTGAGGCGACCCAGAAAAAATTAGAGAACTCCGTGATCACTCAACAGAGTTGTCAGCAAGTCATTGACATTTGCAGTGAGGGAGAGCAGTCGGTCCAATATTGGTTGCAGCGTGCGCAAACGATTCTTGGTCAGTTACCTTATAAGTCGGCTCGAGTCACCGAAGTGGAGAGCATGTTGGATAATGCCCTTATCCACGTGGATGAAGCCAGTCGCGAGTTACAGCGCGAGACGGAAATCGATGGCTTGGATGGCGGTAATCTCCCCGAAATAGAACAGCGCCTCAGCAGTATTTACGATATTGCTCGCAAACACCGCATCACACCAGAGGAGCTGCCCAATTTGCATCTTCAATTGGCGCAGGAGCTAGCGGGGTTGCGCAGCGGTGATGAGCAATTGGCACTGCTGGAAAGTGCCGTTGTGCAAGCGCTGAAGACTTACCAAGAGTGTGCAGCGCGTCTGAGTGAGGCACGGCGGAAAACGGCCAAGCACTTGGCGAAATCGGTCAACCAACAGCTCGCCTGTCTGGCCATGGCTCAGTCCAAGTTTGAGGTCTGTTTGTCACCATTGAACGCACCTAGCCGACATGGACAAGAGCAAGTCGAGCTGTTGATCTCAACTGTGCCTGGCCAGCCGGCAAAACCTTTAGTAAAAATTGCATCGGGCGGGGAATTGTCGCGAATCAGTTTAGCCATTCAGGTGGTGGCAGCAAAAACCTCAGTTACACCCACCTTGGTTTTTGATGAGGTGGATGTGGGGATTGGCGGGGCCACTGGTGATGTTGTGGGGCGAATGTTGCGGGAGTTGGGCGAGGCAACGCAGGTGCTGTGTGTGACCCACTTGGCTCAGGTCGCCAGTAAGGCCAATCAACATTTGCTTGTCGAAAAAACTTTCACCAAAAAAGCCGCATCGACCCGGATAAAAGCACTCGAAGGGGAAGAGCAGGTTTTTGAAATTGCGAGAATGATGGGCGGTGCTATCGAGTCGGAACAATCCATTGCCCACGCTCGCGAAATGTTAGTCGTGGGTTAGGCTGATCTGGGTTGAGGGCTGCGGGGCCTGATTGGGCGCACCGTTTTTTCATGGATTGTTTTTCTTTAATGGTCTGCCGTAGAGCACGAGACTGTGGCCTGACAGTTCATAGCCCAGTTCACGAGCGATCTGGTCTTGCAGCTGCTCGATCTTATCATTATGGAACTCTATGACCTTACCGGTATCTGTACACACCAGATGATCGTGGTGTTCGCCATCATCGAGTTCAAACACAGAATGGCCGCCATCAAAATTGTGCCGCTCTACCAATCCTGCCTGTTCAAATTGGGTCAGTACGCGGTAGACCGTGCCCAGGCCAACGTCGTCTCCTGCCTCCAATAGGGCTTTGTAGACGTCCTCGGCACTGAGGTGGCGCTGTGGAGAGTTTTCCAGGAACTGTAAAATTTTTACCCGCGGGAGGGTGACTTTTAATCCCGCTTTGCGGAGCTCTTGGTTTTCGGACATGGGTACTCTCCAGTAGTGATACTGCGCACTGGGCTTTTAGCCCTGTGGGAAGCGAATGTGATCTGTTGACAGTCAAATCAGCATTTGCGCTTAACTTAAGATCAGGTATTATCCCCGCCTGCATAATTTTCTGGAACCCCGAGATGCAAAAAAAATTGAGATTGATTCCTATTTTCACTTGTCTTGCCTGCTTATTGGCGACGACTCTGAGCGGCTGTACCTATTTGAGATTTCCAGGGGTTTACCGTATTGCGGTGCAGCAAGGCAACATTATTGACCAGAAAAAAGTGGATCAACTCAAGGTGGGAATGACCAAAAGACAGGTGCAGTTTGTGATGGGCTCGCCTTTAGTCAGCGACCTATTTACCCCGGATCGCTGGGATTATGTCTACCAATTGCGTCGCGGCGAAGACACCCTGCGTCAGCGACGTTTCACCTTGTTATTTAAGGATGATATGTTGGTCAGTTTCGAGGGGGACTACGAACCAAACTCAGACAAAGAGGTCGATGACGACTACATTGAGGACTCCAAGAAAACGGAGGGCTAAACCTTAAACTGGGTGGTGCCGATTGCAGCTGTATCCTGAGCTTGATAGGTGATTGGTAATCAAGGGTATCAGGATGCTTCCGATCCCTTATTTTTTTCAGCACGGCGGCGGCGGGCTTCTTTGGGATCGGATATCAATGGTCTGTAGATCTCCACCCGGTCACCGGCGTGCAGTTGGTACTGGGCAGCCGGCGCCAAGCCCTTAGTGCCAAGGGTTTGACCAAAGATGCCCAAGGTCGCGTTGTCTATATCCAACTCTGGGAAGTGGCTTGAAATACCGGATTTTTGCACAGCCTGCAGAGCTGTTGTTCCAGGCTCTACCAGTAGAGACACAATTTTTTGTTTGTGGGGGAGGGCATAAGCGACTTCCACCGCAATGGTTTCAATATCCGTCATAAGGCTCTTCTCAAGCATTTTTGTAAATGGACTTGGCACGGTTGCAAAGCGCTTCCACTTGCTCGCCGGCCAGCTGATTCATCATGCCGCCTGCCGCCATGCCGAGCAAGAAGTTCGAAAATTCGTATTCTAAGTGAAACTGGACTTTGCAGGAGTGCTCATCAACTTCAGTAAACGACCAAGTGCCCTTAAATATCTTGAAAGGGCCATCGACCAATTCCATCGTCATACGTTCCGGTGGAATTAGGGTGTTGCGAGTGGTAAAGCTTTGGTTTACCCCCGATTTGGCTAAATCCAATTTGGCAACCAGCCAATGATCTCCTCGATCGAGTATTTTTGCGTCGACGCAGCCTGTCATGTATTGCGGATAAGACTCGATATCATTGATTAGCTCAAACATTTGTTGAGCGCTAAAGGCCACAAGCGCACTGCGGTTAATGGTTTTACTCACTCTGTCCTCTTTAAATCGTAAAGTCGAGCGAAGCTTGCTCGCTCCAGTTTGGTGGCATGACAATGCCAAGCCAAAAAACGTTATTCTACCTGCAATAAATTGTTAACATAAGCGCTTTGCTCCGTGCTCCGTAAAATACTGCAAGTTATTGTCGCTGTTGCGGTGCACGCGGGCGCTTGTAAATTATTGTCTTTCACAGGGGAAATCATGAAGAAATCTGTTCAGTTTGCATTTTGGCTTCTGCTTTTTTTATTCGTGACCCCAACAGCTTTTTCTGCGGATGATGCAGCCGCACTTTCGTTTAGCGATTGCCTGAAATCGCCGGATTTTGGCGTTGACCAATGTGTCGATATCCAAATTGCTCCCGTCTCCAACGCGATTGCGGGTGTGATTTTCTCTGAAATTCCTTTGTCAGACAGTTTCGGAATTCGCTGGATTGTGGTTTGGTTGGGTCTTGGCGCGCTGTTTTTTACCTTCTATTTGGGTTTTATCAATATACGCGGCTTTAAGCATGCGTTTGACTTGGTGCGTGGTAAATATTCAGATCCAATACACCCGGGCGAAGTGTCACACTTTCAGGCATTGACTTCAGCACTCTCGGGTACAGTTGGGCTCGGTAATATTGCTGGTGTAGCCGTAGCCATCTCCGTGGGTGGGCCGGGCGCGACCTTTTGGATGATTCTGGCCGGACTATTGGGTATGTCATCCAAATTTGCGGAATGCACGCTAGGGGTGAAATACCGCATGTTCCACTCCGACGGCACTGTGTCTGGCGGCCCCAAATACTACCTGACGGCGGGCTTGGCCGAGCGGGGATTGCCGCAACTGGGGCGGGTGTTAGCAATATTTTTCGCAGTTTGCTGTATCGGCGGGAGTTTCGGTGGCGGTAATATGTTCCAAGCGAATCAAGCCTTTTCTATGACCTTAGCCGCAACTGGAGGCGACGAAAGCTTCCTGACCGGGTTTGGTTGGTTATTTGGTCTTGTCATGGCCGTGTTGGTTGCCATAGTGGTTATCGGTGGCATTAAAAGTATTGGTCGGGTAACCGCCAAGCTCGTGCCGTTAATGGCTGTAGCCTATGTGGCTACAGCAGTGGTGATTATCCTCGCTAACTTCTCCCATATTCCAGAAGCCTTTGGTTTAATTCTAAAGGGCGCTTTTTATCCTGAAGGTGTTTTAGGGGGTGCCATTGGCGCTATGATCCAGGGATTTCAGCGTGCGGCCTTTTCGAATGAAGCTGGTATAGGTTCGGCAGCCATAGCCCACTCTGCAGTAAAAACCCATGAGCCGGCTACCGAAGGCTACGTTGCACTGTTGGAGCCGTTTATTGATACCGTGGTTATCTGTACCATGACGGCCTTGGTGATTGTGATCACCGGATCCTATCATACGGAAGGATTAAGTGGCGTTGCTTTAACCGCGTCAGCTTTCACCAGTGTTTTTCCCTGGTTTGAATGGGTCTTGACTCTGGCTGTTATTTTGTTTGCGTTTTCCACCATGCTGTCGTGGTTTTATTACGGCTCGATCAGCTGGGGTTTTCTTTTTGGTCGCTCCACGTTTGCTGTACTGAGCTTTAAAGTACTGTTTTGTTTGTTTATTGTGCTGGGCTCAATGGCCAGTCTTGGCAACGTGATTACCTTTTCAGACTCGATGATTTTCGCAATGAGTTTGGCAAATCTTATTGGGCTCTATATATTGGCGCCGGTGGTGAAGCAGGAAGTGGCCGATTACCAACAACGTTTTGCAGAAAGGTAGCCGGTAAAAAAGCGTGATTTATTATAGGCTGCGCTCAGCGACGGCCTCCAACAGTGGATGTAGCAGTAGAATTAGAAATACCCAAAATTGAGATCTCAATGAGCGCAAATAAAAAGAAAAAGCCCCAATCCAATACCATCGCTTTAAACAAGCGAGCCAAATTCGACTATTTTATCGAGGACCGCATTGAGGCCGGTATAGTGTTAAACGGTTGGGAAGTGAAAAGTCTGCGGGCGGGAAAAGGCCAACTGACGGACAGTTATGTGTTTTTTAAAAATGGAGAAGCCTTTTTGATGGGTTCCCAGATTCAACCGCTGCAAACGGTCTCCACCCATTTTGTCAGCGAACCTATGCGTACCCGCAAATTATTACTCAACCGCCGAGAACTCAGCCGTTTGATTGAGGCCGTCGAGCAAAAGGCCTACACCGTTGTGGCCACCGCGCTCTACTGGAAAGCACATATGGTGAAATGCGAAATTGCCTTAGCCAAAGGTAAAAAACAGCACGATAAACGGGATACCGAAAAAGACCGTGACTGGAATCGCCAAAAGCAGCGAATTATGAGCCATGCGGCGAAATAGCCTCGCCTTTGGCGCTGACGTTTTAAAGCCGACGGTTGCAAATACCCACTAAAGGCTTATACTGGCTAGCTAATCTTAGTATTCCCAAACATGGGGGCGATTAGGATTCGACATTGGTGACGAGGTCTAAGGTGCATGTCGTGAGGGTAGCCAATCACGTTAATCCAAAGCTGCATTCGAATAGTCGCAAACGACGATTCATACGCTCTAGCAGCTTAAACCCTGCTAGCGGTCAGTTACAAGGTGCCAGTACCGCGGAACTGACTGTCATATAGAACTGGATCGAGTCTGTAATCGGATTGTGTTGCCGTCTCTAAAACCTAAAGCAATCTCGCTCTTTGCGCCCTGCCCGCCGGGTAGCTACAGAGTTAAATTAATTGACGGAAACTAAGCATGTAGAGCCGAAGATGTAGTGCTGATGGACGCGGGTTCAAGTCCCGCCGCCTCCACCAAAATAAAAAAAGGTCACCCCAAAAAGGTGGCTTTTTTTATTTGGCAGATCCGCCGAAATTCGAATCGATAGCGTCGGGTTCACAAATTTGCCTGGAGCAAATTTGGACGCCTGAATAGGCGGTCCCGAAGGGATGACCCGCAGGGATGTGGGTCACAATTCCCGCCGCAGGCTTTGAACTGAATGTGAGTACGTTTTCATAAATATGTATTAAAAACATGCGGTTACGTCATTCTTCGCCAGCTTGTGATGTATAAGCGCGCCAACTTATGGGTTTAGGCGGGGATTGCGGTGGATTTCGACCGGATCCCGGCCAAACCTCACTTTATTACTTGGCGATCTTGTACGGCAATTTGCCGTATGCTAAGTTTTGTGGAAGCACTGGAGGTATCCCATGACAGCAAAAGCCGAACGTATAGAAGCCCGCTTTCCCGCCGAACTCAAAGCTCTGGCAGAACGTGCCGCCTTGGCCAGCGGATACAGCTTGACCGACTATCTCGCACACCTAGTACGCAATGATGCCCCGCAACGCCTCAAAGCTCAAAACGAGATCGTGTTGACTAATGAGCGATTTGACCACTTCATAGAAGTGTGTGAAACCGCAAAAGCGCCCAGCAAAAAGATCCTCAATGCTGCGAAGAAACTGGATAGCGAGGGGTTCTAATTACCACTGGAGCAAGCTTTTGTTGCCGCAAATAAAGGCTACCAGGAGCTAAAGGCCTTTGACTGCGGCAAACCCACGATGAACACCTTCCTCGCCAAGTTCGCTGAAAAACACGGCAAGCTTGGACTGAGCCGCACCTATGTTCTACCGGAAATCACCGAAACTGGAAAAGCACCCATCGCGGCGTATTTTACCTTGACCACAAGCAACGTCAGCCGTGAGCAGATACCGACCAAACAAAGCTTGCCGCACTATCCAGTGCCAGTCGTTTTAATGGCACGCCTGGCCGTGGATATCTACTATAAGGGCACGGGCCTAGGTGCAAAAACACTGGTCTATGCATTGCGCGAAGCGGTGGCGCTAAGCCAGGCAGGCTTGCCTTCCTTCGGCCTAATCCTTGATGTACTGGATGAAGAGGCACTCGGCTTTTATCAACACTTCGGCCTTTTTGAGGCTTTCACCGACGATCCCATGCGATTGTTCGTCTCGATGAAAACTTTGGAGCAAATCTAAATGGGACACGAGGGTTTGGGCTTTCCGGCAGAGACGTTGATAAAGCCACCACAAGCTCATGTCTAATCACTTTCCAACTGACAAAGATGTGCAAACCTGATTCAGGTATATTGCATGCGCCGACGGCATTTGGAAAAGCCGTGACAGCGATAGGCATGATCGCCAAGCGCAAAAAAATACGCTTATCCTTGTACACAGCCGCCAACTTCTCGATCAATGGCAAGAAAGATTGCGTTCGTTTTTACCAGAAACGGAAGTTGGTGTTATTCGTGGTGGGAAGAAAAGCCTACTGGCATTATTGATATCGCGACTTATCAAAGTCTAATTAACAAGAAAGACAATACCGTTTCGCCAGTGGTCCAGGATTACGGGCATGTCATAGTTGACGATAAATTTTTCGGGAGAAAATTTAGACACACTTTAGTGGGCCCGAAGGGTAATCGCCAAGGAAGGCGCTTATCAATGTCACCATGTATCTGCGCCACGATTTGAAATGGTGTTAAACGAAGTGCGCGAAAATACGTGCTCGGCCTTACAGCAACGTCGGAAAGACAAGATGGCCATCAAAAGATCATTTTTATGGCGGCCGGTCCGATCAGACACAAAGTTAAAAACACAAATGATGAAAAGTTTGATCAGAATGTCCAAATTCATCAGCTATACGATACGCCTCCGCCACATATTGCTCGATCCAAAGAGAGGCCGAAAATTTCAGATGCTTATCGATGGATCATGGAAAACGATAAGCGAACCCAAGTAATCGTTTCAGATGTTATCAAAAGCGTTCGCGACGACAGCCACCCAATCGTCCTTAAGGAGAGGCGAGAGCATGCAGAGATGATCAACAATCTTCTCGCAGAAAGCGGCATTGATTCAGTCATATTGAAAGGCGCGATGGAGGCGGTGGAACGCAAATGCGTTGACGAACGCTTACATTCAGCACAGGTCGTCGTAGCCACTGGAAAATATGTAGGCGAGGGCTTTGACCTGCCCAGGCTTGATACCTTAAACGCTCGACTATCCAACGCGCGGGTGGCCCGCTTTCCAGAATAATCCTGCCAGCGTCACACGATCACAGCCACGCATTCCGGATCCTGCTCAATGAGTCTGACTGATCGGTGGGTTTTCCGCAGGCGTGGGTTCAAATTCCTACAAGGGATTTGAATTGTAGTGACAGTTTATTTTCATAAAAATCTCATAAAAACAATGTGTTAAACGGTTTTTCGCCAGCTTATGTACTTTCCCTAAAAAGCCATGGCGGCAGAAACTTTAAGTTTATGGTTATCTTCACTCACCTAAATCCCAGTTACTTGGTGAGAGGGCTGTGCAGCCGTTACTGGTGCTCTAAGTTTATACTAGTAACAATTGACTAAGCCCTTGGATATTTATCAATTGTACTTTCCCGCGCCCAGTGCTGAGCAGAGCCTTGGTAGACAGTTCGCCCAGTAACCGGGCGATCACTTCACGGGTAGTCCCCAAATGGTTGGCAATTTGCTGCTGTGTGCGTGTCACGATGCCTTCGGTGGAGGCTGAATTGATGAGGAAATTGACCAGCCTTTGTTTCAGTGTCCACTCCTGAAGCTGTTCCATTTCGTACATCAGGCGGTATACCGCTGTTGAAAGCGCGTTCACGGTGAGATCCTGGATGGCTGGCTCTTGTCTAAACAGCGATTGATAGGTCGTTCCGTTAATAATAATCAGTTCAGCTTCAGTTTCGGCCTCTACCCACGCGGGATAACGCAGGTTTTTAAATAATGAATTGATAGCAAATACACAGGTTTCTCCGGGGTTGATGCAATACAATGTGGCTTCGGTTCCGCGAGCCGAATAGCAAAACACTCGTAGCTTTCCTGTTACAACAATGTAAGCGCCAGCGATAGGGTCACCTTTGTGTATGGCCAGTGTCCCCTGGGGTAGGGTGACGTGTGTGCTGCATTGGTCGATTTGCAGGGCAGAGTTTGTCGACAATGTTAGAAAGGGGCGTAATAGTGCACTGTTGGTTAGCGGGTTTTGGGGTGGCATGACAATTTGCCTACTCTATTGATGAATCTGTTGGCTTGCTTTCACTGAATGCAGCCAGCTGCTTGCTGGTTAACGCATTTAAAAACGCAACAATGTCCTTAACTTCACTCTCTGCAAGTTGCGGACTTTCAATAACAGTCAACTGGCTGTCTGACCATGAAAATTTCCTATCTGTGTGTTTCCCCAGTTGAGCTGTGGCCATGATGCGCACCACTTCTTCTAGTGAATCGATACTACCATTGTGAAGCCAGGGACCCGTCAGAGCAACATTGCGCAAACTGGGAACGCGCCAGGCTTCCGGCTTACCATCCAAGCCGGTTAGTGCATAGCGTCCTGGTAACAATGAGGGGTTGGCCGGGAACAGGCGAAACGGTGAGCCATTGCTGAATACACTGGCTGTGCTGAAGTTAGGTCCGTTATGGCAAAGCACACAGCCCGCACGCTCAAATAACGCCATACCATTGAGTTGTTGCTCTGTAAGCGACTGATGATCACCTCGCACAAAGTCGTCATATGGCGAGTCGTTGGTGACCAACGTTCGCTGATAACTCGCCAATGCTTTGCCCACCCTGTCAGCGCTGATCGTACGTTTGCCAAAGGCCAGGAAAAATGCATTGCGATATTCCTGGCTGCGAGTAAGGCGATCGATAATAGATTTTTTTGACTTCATGCCCATTTCAATCGGATTAAGTATTGGTTGCAGTGCCTGCTGCTCCAGGCTGTCCGCGCGGCCGTCCCAGAACAATCTGGTTTGAAAAGCGCTGTTCCAAACGGTGGGTGTATT
>JBNKFP010000089.1:0-10879 GCA_050289365.1 Cellvibrionaceae bacterium
ACTAATACCGACTCTGGCATATCCAACGGCATAACGCCTGTTGCCGCTGCAAAAGCTACTAGGCCAGAGCCAGCTGGGAACGAAATGCCCATCGGGAAGCGGGTGTGGCTGTCGCCGCCGGTACCGACGGTATCGGGCAGCAGCATCCGATTCAGCCAGCTGTGAATGATGCCGTCACCAGGGCGTAAGGAGACACCGCCGCGCGTCATAATAAAGTCGGGAAGCGTGTGCTGAGTATCTATGTCTACTGGCTTCGGATAGGCTGCCGTGTGGCAAAAGGACTGCATAACCAAATCGGTTGAAAAACCCAGACAGGCTAAGTCTTTAAGCTCATCGCGGGTCATGGGGCCTGTGGTGTCCTGGGAGCCCACCGTGGTCATCCGAGGTTCGCAGTAAGTGCCGGGACGAATGCCGGGTACGCCACAGGCTCGGCCGACCATTTTTTGGGCGAGGGTGAAGCCCTTTTCAGAGGCATTGGGTACAGCGGGGACACGGAACAGTTCAATCGGAGGAAGACCTAGGCTCTCTCGGGCTTTGGTTGTTAATCCGCGGCCAATAATGAGATTGATGCGGCCACCGGCACGCACTTCGTCCAACAAAACGTCAGATTTAAGCGCAAACTCACTGAGTATTGCACCACTTTCGCTCAAAATTTTACCGTCGTAAGGGCGAATTTCAATGACATCGCCCATGCCGATTTCTTCCACAGGCGCTTCAAACACGAGTGCTCCGGCGTCTTCCATGGTGTTGTAGAAGATGGGTGCGACTTTACCGCCGATACAAATGCCGCCGCCTCGCTTATTGGGCACACCAGGTATATCGTCGCCGAAATACCACAATACTGAGTTGGTCGCGGATTTACGGGAGGAACCTGTACCGACCACATCGCCGACAAAAGCGACTGGATAGCCTTGATCTTGTACCGCTTTCACTTGCGCTAGAGGGCCCTTTACTCCGGCTTCGTCAGGTACTAAGCCGTCGCGGGCCATTTTGTACATTGCCAGGGCGTGAAGGGGGATGTCAGGGCGACTCCAGGCATCGGGTGCAGGGGATAAGTCGTCAGTATTGGTTTCGCCGGTCACCTTAAAGACCGCCACTTTAATGCTCTCTGGGACTTCTGTGCGGCTGGTGAACCACTCGCCAGCGGCCCAGCTTTCGAGAACCTCTTGCGCGAGAGCGTTTCCGGATTTGGCCAACTCTTCCACATCGTGAAAACGGTCAAACATCAGCAGGGTATGTTTTAATTCTTTTGCGGCTAAGGGGGCAAGCTCCCCATCTTCCAGCAGTTCTACTAGGGTCTCAATGTTGTATCCGCCGTGCATATTGCCCAGCAGTACAACCGCATCGCTTTTGGATATCAGCGGTGACTGTGCTTCGCCCTTAGCTATGGCGGCTAAAAATCCAGCTTTCACATAGGCTGCTTCGTCAACGCCAGGAGGTACTCGCTCACTGATCAGTTCCAATAGTAAACTTTCTTCTCCCGCTGGTGGCGCCTTTAATAATTCGACCAAATCAGCAACTTGTTCGGGGGAGAGTGGCTTGGGCGGAATGCCCAGGGCGGCACGTTCCGCGACGTGTTCACGGTAAGCTTCAAGCACAGAGAATTTCCTCTTTTGATTAGATTTACTCTCTTAAGCAGGATCTCTGCCAAGAGAGACTATCGATGCCGTCATCGATGATCAGGACAGTGGAGCAATGACTGGAGTCAGTGTCACAAATAAGTGCGGCGATTCTACACCAATAAGGCATTACTGTTAAGTTGAAGCGGCTCTATCTCGGGTTAAATGAGTGCTGTGCGCTGCAAGAAACTTTTGTTTCTGGTAAATATTTGATAGGGTGCGCGCACTTCAAAAACGTTGTTTAAGTTCATGGACCAAAAGATCAAAACACCTTGTATTGGCGTGTGCTCCACCGGCATTGGTGACAGTGTGTGTCGTGGCTGCAAGCGGTTTTGCCATGAGGTCATTGGATGGAACGGTTACAGCGAAGTGGAACGGTCCGCCATTCTGGAACGTTTGGATCAATTGCTGACGCAAGTTGTCAGGGAGCGCTTGTTTATTGTGGATCCGAACATTCTGCGGCAGCAATTGCAGGTTCACCAGATAAGAATCGGTGCCCACAGGGATCCGTATGCACAAGCTTATGAAGCGGTGCGACGATTTGGCAATCAATTGCCGAGTCTGGAGGCAATTGGGTGTCGGTTGCATTTTCGTTGGTCCCATTTATCTCTGGCTGAGTTGAAGCGCTCGATAGATGAAGATTTATACCGACTGTCTTGCGCTCACTATCAACGCTATTTTCCGGAAACCGTATGATGCAGGCCGTGTTGGATTTTTTGCTTTGTGAAACGCCAGATGCTTGGATTCAGGCGGCTTTGAAAGAGCCAGAGTTGCTGCTGGTGGATCACGCCAATTGCGAAAAAAAAGCGGCTGGGACAGCGTTAAATTTGATGTACCGCTACGTCGACAATTTTGAATTGCTCAATAAAATGTCACGCTTGGCTCGTGAAGAGTTGCGCCATTTTGAGCAGGTCTTGGCGATCATGGCCAAGCGCAAAATCGCCTACCCGCAAATAACGGCGTCACGTTATGCTGCGGCGCTGCGCAAATCAGTACGTACCCATGAGCCGGGCAGACTGATCGACACCCTCATTGTCGGCGCAATCATTGAAGCACGTTCTTGTGAACGTTTCGCCAAATTGGCGCCCCATTTAGATGAAGAATTAGAAAAATTTTATTTGTCTCTGTTAAAGTCTGAGTCGCGTCATTTTAAGGATTACCTGAGTCTAGCGCAAAAGGCCAGCGACACCCCCATTGATGAACGGGTGCACTGTATTTTGGAGCAGGAACGAGATCTGATTTTGAGTGATGATGCTGAGTTCCGATTTCATTCTGGGGTACTGTAGTCCATTCAGGTTGCAGTCGCGTTCTAACCCGTCCCTTCCCATTGGTATCCCCCGGCTTTTCGTTAAATATTTAACATGTGCGGCATTCCATTGTCTAACTTCGGATGTCCGCTAGCGATCTATTACTGCGATTAGGGAAAGTGGCATTGGTCTCGCCTAAAAGTACTGTATTTTGCAACTTTTTATCTCGGTGCTAGAACTTGTTGAGCTGTGCCTGAAATGCGCCTAGTTTTGTCTTGCATCCAAGCACAAACGCCGCACTTCAGGGAGCATCTCATGAACCTCAAACAGATCATTGCAACCATAGGAACCAGTATCGAACAGCTTCTCACAAAAGTTGAAAACCACAATTCTGTGGCCGACAGTATCATTGAAGAAGTGAATCACGCTGCCGCAAAAATCCGCAACGAAGTTGAATTGACTAAAAAACGCCGCAACACCTTGGCTGAGCAAATGGATCAAGTGAGGAACGAGATCAGGTTGTGGCAAAAGCGGGCGCTGACGGAATCCAATTCTGAAGAAAAGGCGCTGGCTTGTGTCAGAGTCTTACAGCGGTTTGAAGCGCGTCAGGCACAACTGAGCGAAGAACTTGTTGTCAGCAACAGCCTGCTTGAAGAATTACATGCCAATCTATTTGAAGTGGAAAGCAGTCTTTTGGCTTTGCATAATCGGCGCTTGGCTTTGGTGGTTAAGGATGATGGCAGTGCTGGTTTTCAGCGCGGCAATACGGCAAATCCTCCAGACGAAGATAACGTCTTTGCATCTTGGGAAGACGCCCTAATGGAGCACCACCTAGGTTTTGCGCCAGAGGAAAACCTGAACGATCGACCTGTGCGCAATATTGTATTGGAGGAGCGTTTAGCCGCAGCGAAGTCGCGATTGCAGGAATTGCGTCACCAGCAATCAACACAGCGACTGCCAGCGCAACTGGAAAAAGCGTGAGGTCGATTTTAGCGAGGGTAAATCCCCGTTAAATTGGGAGGGGGAACTCCATCAGCTCAATGTTATTTTGATCCGCGCGGATGCACCAGCCGGTGCTATGCCAGTCACCTAATACATATCTCTTTGCGGGGAATCCATTTGCCACTAATTCATGTGTGGCCGGTCGGTGGGTGTGGCCGTGTATCAAGCGTTGGGATTGATGTTTGGCCAGAGCTTGAACAACCTCATCTTCCGTAACATCCATTATGTCCTCTGCCTTGATGGCATTCATGGATTGACTTTTTTCCCTGAGTTGGGCCGCCATGACCCTTCGTTGGGCAAGCGGCAAAGCTAAAATCTGTTGTTGCCACTCAGGGTTGCGCACCATGGCGCGAAATTGCATGTACTCCTGGTCAGCTGTACAGAGCGTGTCGCCGTGCATTAACAAAGTTGGCGTGCCATACAAGTCAATGACAGTAAAATCGTCGAGCAATTCTATGCCTGTTGCTGCCGCGAAATCTTTCCCTATGAGAAAATCACGGTTGCCTCGAATGAAGAAAGTCGGCACTTTTGAGGCGAATTGGCGCAGCTGGTTTTGGATAAAAATGGCAGCGGGGTGATCTTCGTCGTCGCCGATCCACGCATCAAAGAGATCACCGAGAATATACAGTGCTTCCGTTGAGCTTTGCTGTTCTGCAAGCCAGCGGCAAAAGCCCTCCATCGTCGCAGCGCTGTTCGGCCCGAGATGGAGATCTGAAATGAACTGGGTATGCATTATTCAGCAACAGTTACGCTTTCAATGACCACTGAGTCTACTGGTACATCCTGGTGTGGACCGTGGTTTGAGGTTTTGACGTTTTTGATTTTTTCAAGTACATCCAAGCCATTAGTGACTTTACCAAATACGCAATAACCCCAGCCCTGCATATCTTTGCGCTTGAAGTTAAGGAAATCATTATCTTTAACATTGATGAAAAACTGCGCAGTGGCACTGTGGGGATCCATAGTGCGAGCCATAGCAATCGTGCCGGTATCATTGGTCAAGCCATTGTCCGCTTCGTTTTCAATCGGAGCGCGGGTGGTTTTCTGTTCCATGTCTTCGGTAAAACCACCGCCTTGGATCATGAAGTTGTTGATGACGCGATGAAATATTGTACCGTTGTAAAAACCTTCTTCTGCGTATTGTTTAAAATTGGCAGCCGATTTTGGCGCCTTTTCAAAATTCAGCTCCAATTCGATATCACCGTAATTGGTATGCAAAGTAATCATTCGTAACAGCTCCCGATCAATTTTGTTCAAATTTTGCCGTGGCTCCCGAGCCCGCGAGGCGGGTATAATACGCGCTTTGTCCGCAAACCGAAACCTTCCGCGAGCGGTTTAAGGCGAGGAGACAAATTGCCTTTAACTGGACTGTACAAAGAAAGCCGATTACCTTTAGGCTTACCAGCCGTAATGCTCAATTGCAGCACGCATACACGCTGTGATGGACAGATTTGGACACGAAAAATTGTCCAGGCAACGTCGAACCAGATCATAACAGTAGTTGATTGCCGTTGAACGCAGTCACCTCAAAGCCACTAATGAGTAGATGAAACAGATGACTGAAGAAAAAAAGCCGTTAAATTTTCTTGAACAAATCATTCAAAAAGATCTGGCTGAAACAAAATACTCGCAAATTGTGACCCGTTTCCCCCCGGAACCCAATGGCTATTTGCACATAGGTCACGCAAAATCCATCTGCTTAAATTTTGGTCTGGCGGAATCCTTCGGCGGTCAATGTAATTTACGTTTCGACGATACCAACCCAGCCAAAGAAGAAGAGGAATACGTCGATGCCATCAAAGCCGACGTAAGTTGGTTGGGCTTTCAGTGGAGTGGTGATGTTCGCTATGCTTCCAGCTATTTTGATCAGCTATACCAGTGGGCTTTACATCTTATTGAGCAGGGGTTGGCTTATGTCTGCCATTTGAGTGCGGATGAGGCCCGTGAGTATCGCGGCACTTTAACCGAGGCGGGCAAAAATTCACCGTATCGTGAACGCACTGTGGCGGAGAATCTCGATTGGTTTGAGAAAATGCGATCGGGGCAAGTGTTGGATGGTGAATGTGTATTGCGCGCTAAAATTGAGATGGCTCACGGCAATATCAATATGCGCGATCCCATTTTGTATCGTGTTCGCAAAGTAGCGCATCATCAAACCGGTGATAAGTGGTGTATCTATCCAACCTACGATTTTGCCCACGGTCAAGAAGACGCCATTGAAGGCGTTACCCACTCTATTTGCACCCTGGAATTTGCGGATCACCGTCCTTTATATGACTGGCTGTTGGACAATCTGCCAGTACCCAATCGACCGCGTCAATATGAGTTTGGTCGTTTAAATCTGAATTACACCGTTACCTCCAAGCGCAAATTAAAACAGTTGGTGGACGAGGGTTTTGTCGATGGTTGGGATGATCCGCGTATGCCAACCATTGCCGGCTATAGGCGTGCTGGCTATACGCCTGCAGCGATTCGTAAGTTTTGTGAAATGATTGGGGTTACTCGTTCGGATGGTGTGGTGGACGTGGCTATGTTGGAACATGCCATTCGTGATGATCTCGACAAAAATGCTCCCAGAGCTATGTGTGTGTTGCGACCACTAAAAGTGGTTCTAAGCAATTATCCCGATGACAAAATAGAAATGCTCACGGGCAAAGGCCATCCCAATCGCGATGACTTGGCGGAACGCAGTTTGCCTTTTGCGAAGGAATTGTTTATTGATCAAGAGGATTTTCGTGAGGAGGCCAATAAAAAATATAAGCGCCTAGTGCTCGGCAAGCGGGTGCGCCTGAGGCACGCGTATATTATTGAAGCACATAACGTTGTGACCGATAGCAATGGCCATATTATTGAGGTTCATGCCAACGTGATTGAAGGGACGTTAGGCAGTGATCCCGCTGATGGCATCAAGGCTAAGGGGGTTATTCACTGGGTCGCGGCGCAGCATTGTGTCGATTTTGAAGTTCGACTCTACGAGAGATTGTTTTTAAGTTCGGCTCCTGGAGCGGACGATAAATCATTCCTTGACGACATTAATCCCGACAGTCTGCGCGTTCTAAAAAACTGTAAAGGTGAGCCGGGCTTACACGATGCGCAAGCAAATTGTGCCTATCAATTTGAGCGAGAAGGGTACTTTTGTCGGGATAGCAAAGCGTCCAATTTGGTTTTTAATCGTACCATTAGCTTAAAAGACAGCTGGGGTAAAATGGACGGTAAGCACTAAGCACGGCTAACCGAAAATACATCATTTTTGCGCTGAAATTGAATTGCGCTTAGATTTTTAGACTGGTCTGTAAAAGACAGCCGACTAATGAAAAAATAAAGAAGAGATTTTATGGAGTTGCAGTTATACAATACCCGAGCTCGCCAAAAAGAGCCTTTTAAGCCACTGGATGCCAACAGGATAACAATGTATGTCTGTGGCCCCACAGTGTACAACTACGTCCATATAGGTAATGCTCGACCTGTAGTCGTTTTTGATGTCCTTTTCCGTCTTTTGCAGGCGCTTTACCCGCAAGTCATTTACGCCCGCAATATTACCGATATCGACGATAAAATCATGAAGGCGGCCAAAGAGAATGGTGAAACCATAGCGGATTTGTCTGCACGCTTCGCCGCTTATTATCAAGAGGACATGGCCGAACTCAATACGCTGTCGCCAACCATCGTACCCTACGCCACGCATCATGTGGACGATATGATCGCCATGGTCGAAAAGCTGATCGGATCGGGTCACGCTTACGAAGCCGAGCATCATGTGTTGTTTGATGTTAAATCCATGGCCGATTACGGCAAGCTGTCGAACCGTTCTCTGGAAGATATGCTGGAGGGGGCGAGGGTGGAAGTGGCGCCCTATAAGCGCTATGCCGGGGATTTTGTACTTTGGAAACCTTCCGCTGATGATGAACCCGGTTGGGCCAGTCCTTGGGGACGTGGCCGGCCTGGTTGGCATTTGGAATGTTCGGCCATGATTGAACGCCATTTAGGTGAAACCATTGATATTCACGGTGGCGGCCGCGATTTGGTGTTTCCTCACCACGAAAATGAATTGGCGCAAAGCTGCTGTGCACACGATGGCAAGGACTATGTCCGTTATTGGATGCACAACGGTTACATCAATATCGACGGCACCAAAATGTCCAAATCCCTGGGCAATTTTAGAACCGTGCGGGAGCTGCTTGGGGCTTATAAAGGTGAAGTCTTAAGGTTTGCCTTACTGTCGGCACAATATCGTTCTGAATTGGATTTTTCCGGAGAATTACTGGATCAAAGTAAAGCCAGTTTGGACAGTTTGTATGGTGCTTTGCGCAAACATCAAGCGGTAGAACCGGTTACGGTCGATGATCGGTCCAGCCCTGGATTTGCCGCGCTACTGGATGATTTGAATACACCTCTCGCCATCAGCGAACTGCACCAGTTGGCAAAGCAGTTGAACAAGGCCGATGCGGCACAAGCGGGTGAGTTGAAAGGGGCATTACTGCGGTTGGCTGGGTTTATGGGGTTGTTGCAGGATAATCCGGAAGATTGGTTTCAAGCTGCCGCTGCAGGTAAATTGGATGCCGCGCAAATCGAAGATTTGATCGCTGAACGTCAGCAAGCCAAAGTCGATAAAAACTACGCTCGCGCCGATGAAATTCGCACCCAATTGCGTGATCAAGGTGTTGAGCTTGAAGACTCCAAAGCCGGAACAACTTGGCGCTGGGCATGAGCCCTGAAGTTGATTTAACGGGTGACTTAAAGGCCATTAAAGTGGATTTGATGGCTTTTTTAGCCTCGCAGACCAGTGGAATTGGAGAATATGAACTGATTCAACATCTCGAGCAAGCGGGCTATTTTGATCATTTGAGCGGCCATAGCAATGGCTTAAAACTGTTTTACAAACACTTTATTACCATGCATTGCTTGTACGCTTTGCAACGCGAAAACCCCAAGAATTTTTGGTCCATATCGCCGTTAAATATCGTCTTTAGGCGCGATGGTTCACCAACCAACCCAACCCAATCATTGCCCGCTGGTGAAGCTTTTCTGCAAGATTACTATCTTGATTTAAGCCACTTTTATCAAGCTACCGAAGAATCTGTTCAGCAACTAACCCACCAGTTTTGGCAGCAATACAGTGCTTGGAATGCGGCGGACGATTCTCTGCGGATTTTAGGCTTGAGTGCTGGCGCCAACTGGCCCGATATTCAAGCGGCTTATCGTCGTAGAGTTCAGCAAGAGCACCCAGACAAAGGCGGGGATGAGGAATCTTTTCGGCAGTTACAGGCGGCCTACCAGCAACTCAAGCAGGTTCACAAAACCTGAACAAAGTGCTTTGGTCTGGAATATTCCATTGTAATGTTGCTCTGATTTTTGGTTTGGTAGCCTTCCCATTGCTTTATAATTCGCAAAATAAAACAGAGTCAGATTTTTAACTCTGGGTTAAATATGCACCACGCCTAATCGGCACCTACAAACTTTCTATAAAGCGCACACAAGAATCCACATAGTGTCCGCCAAAAAGATTGGCGTGATTGAGTAGATGATAGAGGTTGTACCAGTGTTTACGGGTTTTATAGCCCTCAGCCAGTGGCCATTCGGCGTTATACCCGCGATAAAATTCAGGCGGATAGCCACCAAACAACTCGGTCAGCGCTAAATCTGTTTCCCTGTCGCCGTAATAACAGGCTGGATCGTAGATGCAGGGGAGGCCTGATGCGTCAAAACCGACGTTGCCGCTCCATAAATCACCATGGAGTAGTGATGCTTCGGGCTGGTGATCAGCGAGGACAAACGTATTGTATTGACGCAATTGATGGCTGTAACGCCGAAATACCGAATGACCTTGATCTATGCACAATTCAAGCTGTGGCTGCAGGCGGTTTTGCCACCAAAATTCTTGCCAATCATTTATTGCCAAATTCCGTTGTGGTGTGGAGCCGATAAAGTTGGTCTGCGGCCAGCCGTAACTTCGAGCCGCGATAAGGTGACATTGGGCGAGTCCTCGACCGAGGTCGAGCCAAGTTTGTTTACCGCCTAAGGTTAAATATTCCAACAACAAAAAGTGGCCACCCCCACCACTTCCTTGGGTTATGACTTTGGGTACCTTGAGCGCAGAACAGCGGGCCAGTTGTTCGAGCCCGAATGCTTCCTGTTGAAACATATCTCCGGCATTGCCTAAGCTGTTGTATTTAACGAACAGTGTCAGCTCGTCACAAGTGAGCCTAAAAGTCGTGTTAATATCGCCTCCTGGAATGGCTTGCGCTGCAACTTTCCTATAGCGGGTACTGTAAAGATTTTGTAAGCGCTCCTGGGCGAAAGGCAGCCAAGAAAGATTGGACATAAAATGAGCTCGAATTGACGTGCAGGTGGAGTCGATTTTGCCTCAGTTCTTGTTGGCTTGCCAGTTGGTTCGTCTCACCCCCCAGTTGAATTTAGGAGAAACAGTGATTGCTATAGGCGGTTTAATCGGTGCCATCATAGGTTGGTACATCTGGCATATCCCCGGCGCCATTTTGGGTTTTGCGGTTGGATTTTATTTTGATCGCGGATTACGCAATTTTCAGCAACAGATCGATCCGGATACCCGCAAAAAAGTCGAGTTAACCCTATTTAATACGGTGTTTCCACTGATGGGTAACATGGCCAAAGCGGACGGCCGGGTATCCGAAGAGGAAATCGCCGCAGCGGAAGAATTGATGGCGCGGATGCAATTACAGCCAGACGTGCGTAAAGAAGCCATTCGACTGTTTCAGCAAGGCGCGCAAGCGGATTTTGATTTGAAGGCGTTAATGCAGGAATTCATGGCGGTTTGCCGTCATTACCCGGACCTAAAGCAAATGTTGTTGGTGTACGTAATTTCTATGGCCATGTCTGATGGCCATTTACATAAAGCGGAAGAAGCCATTATGCGGGAGGTTTCGCTGCTTCTGGGGTATCCCGAAAACGCTTTTGAGCACATTTTACGCATGGCCGAGGCTCAAGGCTTTTTCCATCAGGGTAATTATTCTGGCGCGGGTTCTGAGCAAGCCC
>JBNKFP010000090.1:0-10801 GCA_050289365.1 Cellvibrionaceae bacterium
CCTTGTTGGAAGCACCCGATCCGGTTATTGATCCGTTGCCTATACAGGTAGGTAGCGCGTTTACCCAGACCCACGAAGTGGCGTCTCTGACGCGTGCGTTTAATGAGTTGTTGGCTAAGTTGCAACAACAATTACAAGATTTAAAATCTTTACATGAGCTGAGACGTGAATTGGTCGCTCATATCTCGCATGATCTACGTACACCATTGGCATCCTTAATGGGGTATTTAGAAACTTGGCAATTGCGCCGCAAGGAATTGAGTGACCAAGAGGCGGAACATTACATTGCTGTTGCGCAAAATAATGCGCAAAAAATGCATAATCTCATCGAGCAATTATTTGAATTAGCACATTTGGAAAGCGGTGATGTGAAAGTGCAGGTGGAATCCTTTTCCATTGCCGAACTGGCCCAAGATGTTTTGCAGAAATTTCAATTGCTGGCGCAGCAAAAAAATATTCGTTTGGAAGTGATTCCCAAAAAAACCCATATTCATGTGCTGGGCGATATTGAAAAGCTTGAGCGTGTCTTGTCCAATCTTGTGGATAATGCCCTACGCCATACGGAGGCGGGCGGCAGTATTACCATTCGACTCTCCGATACTGGACGTTTGGTTGCAATTGAAGTAGCTGACACGGGAATCGGTATTCCGGACGAAGACCTTTTGCGTATTTTTGATGCTCATTACAAAGCCGGTAATAGTGTGCGAGGCAATACCGCAAACGGCGGGCTGGGTTTGGCGATCACCAAAAAATTGTTAGCCTTGCATAACAGTTCTATTCAGGTGAGCAGTCAACGCGGTAAAGGTACTTGCTTCCGCTTTGCTTTGCCTGGGCCCAAAAAATTAGTGGCCTAAAGTCATCAGCCTGGCACGTTTATCGTACCCGGCCGTTGGAAAAGGTTGGGACTTTTAGGTTAAAGCACTTTGTGATTTAGGCGCGGCTTTGGGTTGTCGTGAAAATAAAGGTTTAATATCAGTTGCGATCAGATACAAACAGGGCACCAAAATCAATGTAACGAATGTGGCAAACAAGACACCGAAAGCAAGTGATACGGCCATTGGAATAACAATTTTCGCCTGTAAACTGCTCTCATTAATAATCGGCATTAATCCAATAAAGGTTGTTAAGGAGGTGAGAATAATCGCCCGAAATCGTTTTTTCCCTGCATCCACTACCGCACGTGCTACAGCGATACCTTCGGCTTTGGCGCTGTTGACAAAATCCACCATCACCAGTGAATCATTTACCACAACGCCGACTACGGCGAAAATGCCAAATACGCTCATCTGACTCAGATCCATGCCCAATAATAAATGGCCGAAAATCGCTCCCATAATGCCAAAGGGTATCACTGACATAATCATCAGGGGTTGTAAATAGGAGCGCAATGGCAGCGCCAAAAGGACGTAAATGGGAATCAATATCAACAAAATGTTGCGAATTTGAGTGATCAAATCCGCGCGCTCATCTTTCAGTTTTCCCGCCTCTTCAATATGGACCAATGGGTAATGCTGTTGCAGATTGGGGAATATGTCTTTCTTTAAAAAATTGGCGACCTTTAAGGGTTGTGTCTCTGCTTTATCGAGTGATGCCCAAACAGTAATAGCACGGTCGCCGTCTTCGCGGTAGATTTGATTCATGCTTTCAGTAAAGTGGATTTCCGCGACATGTTGCAAAGGGACTTCCGCTCCGCTCGGGGTCACAATCATAACTTTGGCAACGGCATCGAGTGTGTCGCGTTCGTCTTTGGGGTAGCGGACCATAACTCGAATTTCTTGACGGTCGCGCACAATACGCTGGGCTTCGAGTCCATAAAGACTAAACGCGGCCTGGTTAGCGACTTCGTTTAAACTTAAACCCAGTGTATAGGCGAGTGGTTTGAGTGTAAATTGAACTTCTTTGATGGCGTCTTGATTGCTGTCGCTGACATCAAAAACGCCTTTAAATTGTTCTAGTTGCTGTTTGATTTCCGCTGCGGCTGCCAGTAACTGTGGTTCATTTTTACTCTGTAATAAAAAGCTGACATCACCATCGTTGGTACCTCGGCCGAATAAATTGTCGATAATGGTCAAGCGTTTGAGGCCAGTGAGCTCTGGCATCACTTTGCGCCAGCGTGCAGACAGTTCGAAGGTGTTCATCGGGCGCACTTCTGGGTCAACTAATTTTGCTTGAATCGTCGCTGTGGTGCGGTTCTTTACCTCGACCATAACTTTGTCGATCATAGGTTTGCCGAACTCGGAGACGATGACTTTCTCTTCGTTTTTAATCATGTTTTCTATGGCTAAAATTGAGTTTAAAACGGCTTGTTCCGGTGAGTTTTGGTTCATCTCAATTTCAATGCGGCTAAAGTCATGAGGGATTTTAGGCATACCCAAAAAGCGAATATTGCCGGAGGCAAACATGGCTAGAGTCAATGCCAATAGACCAATAAATACCGCTAAAACGGTATAGCGCAGGTGAAGGGCTCCCACCAAAAATGGACTGTATCGGACTTGAATAAAACGCTCTAAGCTTGTGTCGATCCATCGTCGCAATTTGGCCGTCGGGTCGCGAGATTTTTTATTTTCCGGTTTCATGTGAGCCAGATGCGCGGGCAAAATCCATTTGGATTCCACCAGCGAAAACAGCAGGCACAGCACCACAACAAAACCAATGGCATTGGGGAATGCTGCATTGGGGCCATTCTCCATCGCCATAGGGACAAATGCTGCAGCCGTGGTCAGTACCCCAAAGGTGGCGGGCGTGGCCACTCTGAGGGCTCCACGAATAACATTGTCGATATGTTGTCCGTGCTCCTCCACTTCGGTATAAACACTCTCGCCAATAATAATGGCGTCGTCCACGACGACACCGAGCACCATAATAAAGGCAAATAAACTGGCGACATTGATAGTAACGTCAATCCAGCTCAAGGGTAAAAAGGCCATGGCCCCTAAAAAACTGATTGGCAGTCCCATCATCACCCAAAACGCCAATTGCATTCGCAGAAACAAGCTCAGCACAATAAAAACCAAAATGCCGCCGTAAAACATATTGCTCAGCATCATATTCAGGCGGCCATTGAGGTAATAAGTCAGATCCACCCAAGACTCGAGGCGAACCCCTTCGGGCAAGGTGTTTTGGCGTTCTTGTAGATATTGATTTACGACCTTCGATATATCGGTAATGCTTTGATCTTTTGAGGCGCCTACAAACAAAATAACCGCATTTTCACCATCCAGTTTATTGTGGTGAACCCCCTCTTCAAAGCCATCGTGGACGGTGGCGATATCGCCCAAATAAACTTGGCTGCCATCGGCCCCCGTTTTGATTGGGATCATTTCATATTCGGGCCCCACATAGGCCTGCTCGTCAACACGCACAGACATATAGCCTTCGTCCGCTCGAATTTCACCGGCGGAACGGGTGGTGGAAAAGTTGCGAATCGCGGTTGCGACCTGGCCAAAGGTTAAGCCGTATTCACGCAGTTTATTGCGTTCCAGCTCGACGGAAATTTCGTAATTAGCACCGCTGTAGTATTCCGAAATATTCACTTCCGGCAGTGCGCGGATTTCATCGTGGATGCGTTCACCAAAGGCTTTTAATTCTTTCAGGGAGAGATCGCCAGATAAGCTGATATACATGACTTCTTGGCGGTAGCGCTGATGAGTCACCACTGGTCTTTCCATGCCTTCTGGGAAAGAGGAAATGGCATCAATACTGGTTTTGACTTCTTCTAAGACTTCTCTCGGGTTGTAGCTGTCGAATACTTTGATGCGCGCATTGGCGCCTCCGCGATTGGAGTAAGTGATGATGCGTTCAATTCCCTGAACACTGATTAGGGCCTCTTCCATTTTTACGGTGATGGCCTCCTCCACCTCCTGCGGCGCGGCGCCGCGATAGGGAATATTCACCGTAAGCCACGTGCTTTCCGCTTGCGGAAACATTTGCTTGCGAATGCTTAAGGAGGCGACCAGGCCGGCAATGATCAGCGTGGCCATCAACAAATTGGCCGCCACAGAGTTGCGTGCAAACCAAGCGATCAAGCCTTTTTGGGTATCGATTATTGCGCTCATAGTTGCGCTTTCCCTTGTTCAACTTGATTCAGTAATTTAACCTGCATGCCTTCAATGGGGTGATCTAAGGCAGAGATGATGACGTGCATGCCGCTCACCAGACCATTTTCGATGACACTGTCCTTGCCTTCGTGGCGGGCGACAGACACATCCACCAAATGTAATTTACCATTGAGAGCTACCGGTATTTGATGGTCGCGCAGAACGGTGCGAGGTACACGCACTGCGCTGGGAATTTCAATGCCCTTGATTGCTGCGCTGACAAAACTGCCAAACACCAGAGGTTGGCCAGCGGTTGTTGTGGCATAGGGGTCTAAATATTCAGCGACTAAATAGTGCATACGTGTTTGTGGATCGAGCACACCTTCGCTGCGCACAATACGGGCGTTCCAGGTGTGGTTTTGCCCGGCAATATCAGAGTGCATTACCACTTCCGCATCCGCGCCTTGCTTGACCAGATAGGCAAGGTCCTGTTGACTGACTGGCAGTCGAATTTCAGCCCTACTGATATCGGCAATTTGCCCCACTGCACTGCCGATATTGAGATAGCCTCCAGGGCTAATTTGTCGCTGTTCTATGATGCCGTCAAACGGAGCGGTGATACGAGTGCGATCCAAATCTTTTTGTGCCTGTTTTAAAGCCGCTTCAGCCGCTTTGACTGTGGCTAAGGCTTGCTCTTGTTGCGGTTTACGCAAGCCCAGCTCGCTGGGCTCAGAGTTACTGATTTTTGCCCATTCGGCCTCTGCAACTTGGCCTTGAGCGCGTTCTAAAATGAAATTAGCGCGGGCGCTGGCTAGGCTGGCTTTGGCCTGCTGGAGCTTCACTTCATAATTGAACGGATCGATTTGGCCCAGTAGAACGCCTTTTTTGACTAGGTTGCCTTTGGCAAATAATGCATCCACCCACACCACTTCACCAGCAACCTGGGCCACTATTTGGGTCCGATATACCGGCTCAACCAAGCCCTGGGAGGTGACTTGCAATTGGATTGGCGCCGTTGCAATCGTGGTCGTGGCGACAAAGGGAATACGCTTTTCTGGCGGCTTTTTTTCGGGTGCTTTTTTGGTGGCCATTAACAGAGCTATGAGCAACGCAACGGCAATTAATACCAAAAACGGAATCAAAATTTGCTTGGTCTTTGCGGTCATAGTGGCCTCTTAAAATCGAAAGCGGGGATGTAAGTTTTCTAGTTTGGTCAGGCTTGTTTTGCAGCCCAAGTCACCGGTTGGGGATCTTAACACGGCTAAAGTTGATGCTGACAATGGATTATAGGACCCGAGTCGACCCTGTTCTTTCGAAGTTGCTTTAAGCCCGTTCGATGATTAAGGTAGCGGTCTACTCAATGAGACAAAAAGGCGTTGTTATGGACTGTCCAGTTTGCCGCAGTGAATCCTTAGTACCGATTAAGCTAGAACACGATTTGCCTGCCTACGGCTGTCAATCTTGTCAGGGTGCATTAGTGAGTTTGTTGTACTATCGAGATTGGGCTGAACGCACCGGCCACGGTGAGGTCGACCCACAGGATTCAGCGGATTTGCAGTGGACTGAAAATGGTGCTGATGACAATCAAAAAGCCCTCGCCTGTCCCAAATGTAAACATCTGATGCGTAAGTTCTTGGTTTCGGGACAAGCGGACAATCGTGTGGACCTATGTGGTTCTTGCGATGAGGTCTGGTTGGATGGTGGTGAATGGCTCTGGTTAAAGTCGCTGCATTTGCATACGGATTTGGTCGGTGTGTTGTCAGAGCAATGGCAACTACGTGTTAAACGAGAAGCGTTGGAGCAAAAACATCACGACCGCTTTGTTGGACTGGTTGGGGAAGATGTCGCACTGAAAGCGGATGAGATTCGTAAATGGCTGAAAGATCATCCGCGCCGGCAAGATATACTCTATTACCTCAGCCGCTAAATTCTATGCGTCTGATGCGGTCATTGCGTTGAGCTCACTGGCTCGGGCTTCAATGTCTAGGCCGGTGGAACATTTGAGCAGCTCGTTGATTTGATGAGTGTTAGAACCGCCCCAGTGGTAACGGAGGAGAGCGTCTTCCAATTGGGTGATGTAGGTCGCTAAGTCGTTTGCATCACCTTTGGAGATAACTCTGTCTCCTTGATTAGCGCTTAGTAACAGTGTCAATACGCGACTGCGCAGTTCTGCGTCACACGCGTCGGGATTCAGAATACCAAATTCTGCCAGATTTTCGTTCGGGTTTTGCTCTTGATCCATGGGAGTACCTCTCTGTGTTTTCTGCTTGGCCATGGGTTCTGGATTGGTCGTCAAATTCTACTTACTCGGCGCCTACTGTTGTGTACAGTGCTTAGCCCTCATCCTAGCTGACTGCTCTTTCCTCCGCCAGCGCTAAACGCACGCTTAGCGGTTTTCTTATAAGTTCAGTGCAATTTGAACTGCTTATTTGGGGAATCGATTCAGCTGTTGGCGCTTCCGGCGTAGACTAGGAGCTGGGCTTTTTACCGATCATAAGCACAAAGCTCTGCAAAGCAATCTAAAACGCGATCATCATAGGTGTCGTCATTGGAATTGATTCCTGAACGGAATTTCAGTCCACTTGCCGCAAAGAATGCTGCTTGCAGTTTGAATTTCGATCAAGGCTCTGGGCAAAATTCAATTTTGTAATGTGTATTGATAGTACGAGTCGTATTGCTCAATATTACGGTGTCTAGTGAAGTGTGGAGAATCCTAATGCGAGATTAAGGGCACCCTAAATATTGGTTCAATAGGCAAACGGAACGGAATCTTATTGGGTTTATGAGCATTTGCCAAAATACAGTAAGTGGGTTGAATACCTCTATTTAAGGAGAAAGAAATGCAACGCTATTTGGGGCAATGTCACTGTGGCGCAGTAAAGTTCGCAGTGGATTTACCGGAGGCAATAGATTGTTATGAATGCAATTGTTCTATTTGCCAGAAATTGGGTTATTTGCATTTGCTTGTGGCAAAAGATCAATTTGAATTGTTGAAAGGAGCGTCGGATATCACTGAGTATCGCTTTAACACGGAGGTTGCCATACACACGTTTTGTCGTCATTGTGGGGTAAAGGCCTTTTATACTCCGCGGTCCAACCCTCACGGCGTGAGTGTCAACTGGCGTTGTTTGGATAATCCTCCTGACGTCACTTTTAAACTGTTTGATGGCCAGCACTGGGAGCAAAACTCGCACAGCTTACGTGGGTTGGTTTAGTCATCGGAGTTGCGTCGGATTTAAAACGCGCTAATCCTTCCAGCCCGTAATATTGCGCAAAGGCAGTTCAAAATCATCGGCGGTTTGAGCGTGGCCTTCTCTGGTTGGGTGGGCGTCACATGTATCCCCTGCGTAGGGTCTTGAGGGCACAACATGCACGCGATCGCTCTTAACGCGTTTTTGGGTCGCATATAAATCATTTTGCAAACGGGTTTTGGGACGGCTTTCCTGGCCCTCATCGGTAAGCAAGGCCCCTTCAGTAAGCACGATTTGGGCATCAGGGTGGTCCTTCAACAGAGTGCGGACAAATTCGCTGTAGGTATTGATGTAATTCTTTTGGTTGGGTAGTGGGCCTGCACTGGTACTGAAGTCGTTGGTGCCTATGGCGACCAATATCAGATCCGCATTGAATTTACTCTGGTCCCACGGGTAACGTTTGCTGCCATCGGCAATGGCCAAGGGATAAAAATCCGGCAAATTTTGCTGGTCTTTGCGCCCATCCCAGCTGCGCACCAATCCTCTGCCTCCGTAACACACCAATTGTGTCTGGGCATTCAATTTATTACCCAGAAGAACCCCGAAAGAATATCTTGGATTCCACATAGATTTATTTTTTTCGCATGGTGCTCCGGCTTCAATAATTGGCATTCGGTCTATTCCTTCTCCGCAGGCAATCGAATCACCAAGCACCAAAAGCTTGCGCTCTGGCAGCGGTGGAGAGGGCAATAGCCGGCCTTGACGCAACCTAAATCCGTGGACCGCGGTAATTCCATGCCAGGTTTCGGAACGGTTAACTAGGCTAATGAGATGCTGTTCTGGTTCGGGTGCTTCAAAGAGTGTGAAGATGTGTTTCGACTGCTCAATATGTAAGGTGCGAATGAATTGTCCGTCAATCAACAGATCTAAATAGGTGTCGCCGTTTTGCGCTTCTAAAGTGACTTGGACTTGTTTGGCGAGCGTGGTTAAGTTGAGGGTAACACCAGGGTATCCGAATATGCGCTGACCCTCTGGATTCAAAGTACTGCGTCCCATGATTTGCAGTTGAGGGTCGTCGGGGGAGATCCAAGGGTTGCGGCGATTGATCGCAAGGATTTTAGAGTCGACTAAGGGCGCTAGGCGTTGAGCATAGCGCTCTAAGCCTGCCGCTGTTGGGTGTAGGAAATCTCCCATCAAACTCTCGGGGATCGCGCCATTGTCATCCAGAAAGACCTCGCCAAAGTCGACAAATTGCACTCGTGCAAGCTGTGATTGCGCAGCGAGTAATTGATTGGTCTGGATGACTAGAGCGCGGTTGATGCTGTCGGCTTTTTGTTCAAATGGAAAAATGCCATTGAGAATAATTTCAGCATTGGGGTAGTTATTCTGGGTTTGCTTAACCACGGCGAGAACACCATCGGTCAGTTGTTCCGCAGTTGGATGACTTTGGTCAATGTTATTGACGCCAATTAATATCACCACAACCTTTGGATCTAAGCTACCCCGCAGGCCATGTTGCAACCGCCACAATAGATTCTGGGTTTTGTCTCCGCCAATGCCAAAATTGGCGCTGGTAAATTGGCCAAAATATTTTTTGAATATTGTTTTGCGCGATGAATCCCAATTCCAGCTATCGGTGATCGAGTCGCCCAAGAAGATCAGTTCCGCTTCGCCTGAGTGGGCCACTTCGATATCGTCAGCGTGCATGTGATACCACTGGGCTTGCGACATCCAAGGGAAGTCTTGCATCCGAGGTTGTGGAACAGTTGCCGGATTCGGTTGGATGGTAACTTGTTCCTGTGGCGTGTCATCAATGACTTTTTGCGGGCTAGACTGACAAGCACTTAGCATTAACGTCAGAAATAGCGTCAAGGGCAAAAGTGTACGTAAGGTAGTTGGCAGGCCGAAAACGTCCATTATGATTACTTTAGTCGATTGTAAACAGAGCGATTATGGTACGACATAGGTTGTAGAGGCTTTTTTATGAAGCTGAATATTGAGTCGTACATGAAGTTAATTGCTTTAGAGCGCACCTTGTCAGTGTAGGTTATTGCGATCAGAAGTGTGTTGATGTTTTCAATTGTTACCGAGTTGGAGGACCACTGAACTTTATTGTGGCCCTCCATTAGATGATTAGAGGGTCGAGTTTTAAAACGTATATTTTGCCCCGACTTTTAATGTACCAAAATCATAGTCAGTTTGTGTGAGAGTGTCATTCAAATCGTCTTTCTCGACGCTGGCACTGAAATGGCTTATCTCAAGAAATAACGTCAATGGGTCTGAGACTTTCGCATTGAGGCCAAGCGCAAAGCTGGGCTGTTCATCTTTAAAGCTTTTCGAGTAATCGCCGCTTTTTAAGCTGAAATTGGCAAAAAATATACCGCCCTTTAGGTATACGTCTAAGTAACTGGCGAGAGGAAAATAGCCAACGATGTTTGCGGAAAAACCATCTAGGTTGGCTTCGACAACATCGTTGGAGACCGTGCCAAAGCTGGTATAAACCCCTTCAACACCAAAATGTTTTGACAGCTTTGCGCCTATTCCCACTTCATGATAACGATCGTCATCTTTTAAGTCTTCGCCGTCCGTATTAAAAGAACCGTAGGCCGCAGAAATATAAGTGTTGCGCTGTGGAGCCTCTGGTTTTTCCCAAAAAAAACGAGCATGGGCCGCAGATGATACGGTGGTTAACAGCAATACCAGAGTGCTGGGCATTGCGATATTTTTGAGAAACATGTTGATCCCCCTATCCTAACTCGGTCAAATAAATAATCTGTATGGAATTCTAGACATGGAACACGGTAATTATGACTTGTAATGGCTCCACTGTTTAATGGCGTTGACATGTTATGAAATAAACTCGAATCCCGAGAAAATTTAAGTTGCCCCATCAACGCTGAACGTATACAAAGCACTTGATAATTGGGTTTGGATTCGTTTATTGCATTCGTCCCAACCTTTAAAACTGGCTAAAGAGTATGCCAAAATGGCGCTTTAAACAAGATAAATGTCAATTCTGCCGGGTTAATCCATTTCTTATTCCGGCTGTTTGAAGATTTATGTGCAGATCTACTTTCGGCGACTTGAGGGAATCAACGGTGGAGAGTCCAGGCTGCACTATTTCATTTGGGTGATACCTACCGTATCTCCCCAACCAATGCTGAACAGTAGTAGACTCTGGTGAAATCCGATTTGCTAAAAGCTCAATCGTCCTTGTGTAGCGGAGGTGGTGCGGGAGGCAGCACCGAATGGTATTCTTTAAGGAAGGTCTTTTGATTCCCAATTCTTAAATGGGTGTGCGATTAAGCTGGAATTGCGATAGCGCGGGTCATCACTCACATCTTTGGTGACCCAAGGCGGACGCCTAAACGATTCGTCAGCATCGGCCAGCTCTATTTCTGCAATCACGAGCCCTTCATTGTCAGTGCTAAAAATATCCAATTCCCAAGTGCGTTCACCATAGGGAATGAGATATCGAGTTTTTTCAATTTGAGGTTGGCAACACAGGCGGCTTAGCACTTCTAACCCGTCTTGAACCGGAATGGGATATTCATATTCATGGCGTTCAATCCC
>JBNKFP010000091.1:0-10793 GCA_050289365.1 Cellvibrionaceae bacterium
AAGGAAAGCGGTCGCAATCAGGTGTGCAGCGATGCATAAAAGTGAGGGCGCGGGAGCTTTGGGGGCCGAATAGTTTTAGGGCGAATCAGGAAAAACAGAGGATCGCTATCTATACTGGAGACGGGGGCGCGAAACACGGGTTCAAACGCAAAGGGTTAGGTGAATTATGGGAGCTCACATCCTGGTTGTTGAGGATAATCCGGATAACAGCAAGTTGGTGTCTTGGATTCTTGAGGATGAAGACTATAGCGTGACCTGTGTCGAGACCGGAGAGCGCTGCTTGGCGGTGCTGGAAGAGCAAAGTTTTGCCTTGATATTGATGGATATTTCGCTGCCCGGCATCAGTGGCAAAGAGGCAACGCGACGCATTCGTGCAAATCCAAGATTTGCCTCAATCCCGATTCTGGCGTTGACGGCTCATGCAATAGAGGGCGAGCAGCAAAGTATTATGGACAGCGGGGTCAATGACCTGTTAACCAAACCCATCAATGACGATCTTCTTATTCAGACCATTCAAAAATACCTAGATTCCTAGTGTCGTCCCAAAATGCTGCAAAAATGGTTTTTTCGCCATATTATTGTGCGCATTTGATTTCAGATAAGGCGTAAATTTGTGCAATCTCTAGAGTTATGCACTCTATTGGGCATGAAGGTTAATCCTGTGGATCAAATTCAAACAAAGCGACAACAGGAACGCAACGCGTTTTTGTTTATTTGCATCGTTTTATTTCCGCTGTTATCTATCGCGCTTGTTGGTGGATACGGATTCATTATTTGGCTGTCGCAAATGTGGTTCGGTCCGCCTGTCGCCTAAACCTTGTTCGGTGTTTTACAACTCTCTTGAATAACAATAAGAAAGTGAAGTTCATGTCCGATAACGATTGCCATATCAGTAGCTATATCGTTCAAGTCAAACCGGGGCTATTGCCTGAAGTGCTCGATCAATTAACTCGTTCACCGGGAGTGACGGTCCCGATAACGGAACCCGAAAAAGACAAATGCATTGTGGTGCTGGAGTGTGTGGGTGAGCAAAACACTCGACACCTGCTCGCGTCTATCGAAGCCATAATCGGCGTTTTAGCGGTTATTTTAGTCTATCACCAAGTCGAACCCGTTTAATCATCAGGAGATGCTATGAGCCTTTCTCGGCGCGAACTTATCAAAAGGCAAGCTGCTGTAACTGCCGCAGCGGTGGCAGGTATTGATCTGCCCGCATCTGCAACCAATTTAATCACCCGTTCGGAAGACGCTACTTTGACGTGGTCCAAAGCGCCTTGCCGATTTTGCGGAACGGGTTGTAGTGTCAATGTTGCCACCAAGGAAGGGCGCGTGGTGGCAACCCACGGTGATATTTTATCGCCGGTCAATCGTGGCCTTAACTGCGTAAAAGGCTATTTTTTATCAAAAATTATGTATGGCGAAGACCGCCTCATTTCCCCTTTACTGCGCAAAAAAAACGGCAAATACGACAAAGAGGGCGAGTTCACTCCAGTCAGTTGGGATGAGGCCTTTGATGTCATGGCCGATCAATTTAAGCGCGTCCTCAAAACCAAAGGCCCCAATGCTATAGGCATGTTTGGTTCAGGGCAGTGGACGATATGGGAAGGCTATGCGGCTGTGAAACTCATGAAGGCCGGGTTCCGCTCCAATAACCTTGAGCCTAATGCGCGTCACTGCATGGCGTCAGCGGTGGGTGGTTTCATGAGAACCTTTGGCATTGATGAGCCAATGGGGTGCTACGATGATTTTGAACATGCGGATGCCTTTGTTCTGTGGGGATCCAATATGGCTGAAATGCACCCCATACTGTGGACCCGTCTGACGGATCGGAGGTTGAGTTCTGCAACGTGTCAGGTCGCGGTCATGTCGACATATGCCCACCGCAGTTTTGATTTGGCGGATATCCCCGTTATTTTTAAGCCGCAGACAGATTTGGCCATCGCCAATTTCATTGCTCACTACATCATTAGCAATAAACACGTAAATAAAAAGTTTGTCGATCAGCACACGCGGTTTCAACGTGGCGTAACGGACATTGGCTACGGTTTGCGCGATGACCACCCCAAACAAAAAAGCGCAAAAAATGCGAATAAAGCGGGTGGCGCGGAAGACATCAGTTTTGCGGAATACGCTAAATTTGTTGCTCAATACGATGTGAAAACGGTGAGTCAGTTGAGCGGTGTCAGTGAGGCGAATTTAGTTAAACTGGCGCAGCTCTATGCCAATCCGAATCTGAAGGTGATGTCGCTATGGACCATGGGTGTGAATCAGCATACCCGTGGTGTCTGGATGAACAATTTGATTTACAACCTGCACTTGTTGACCGGAAAAATCAGCGAGCCTGGCAACAGCCCGTTTTCTTTGACTGGACAACCATCTGCTTGTGGTACCGCCCGTGAAGTGGGGACCTTTGCTCATCGCCTGCCTGCCGATTTGGTGGTGAAGAATCCTGAGCACCGAAAAACAGCTGAAAGAATTTGGAAGTTACCGGAGGGTACCATTGATCCTGTGCCGGGGGCTCATGCTGTCTTGCACAATCGCAAGCTGAAGGACGGAGAAATCAACGCCTATTGGATTCAGGTGAATAACAATTTGCAAGCGGCCGCCAATATTAATGAAGAAGTTTTGCCCGGTTACCGCAACCCGCAAAACTTTATTGTTGTATCGGATGCCTACCCGACAGTAACAGCCCAAGCAGCCGACTTGATTTTACCGACTGCCATGTGGGTTGAAAAAGAAGGCGCCTATGGCAATGCTGAGCGGCGAACCCAATTTTGGCACCAATTGGTGGATGCTCCCGGTGATGCCAAATCCGATTTGTGGCAGCTCATGGAATTTTCAAAGCGCTTTAAGGTAAGTGAAGTTTGGCCTGATGAGCTAATTGCAAAACAGCCTGAATATCGTGAAAAAACGCTATTTGACGTGTTATTTAAAAATGGACAGGTGGATGAATATCCCTGGTCTAAAGACCAGAGTGAATATCACAACCATGAAGCAGAGCAATATGGGTTTTATGTACAGAAAGGATTATTTGAGGAGTATGCCAGTTTTGGTCGCGGTCACGGCCACGACCTCGCTCCGTTTGATCTCTATCACCAGGAGCGCGGACTGCGTTGGCCTGTGGTCGACGGTAAAGAAACTCGATGGCGATTTCGAGAAGGATCGGATCCCTATGTCAGTAAGGGCAAAGGCGTGGAATTTTATGGTAAGCCCGATGGTAAGGCGATTATTTTTGCACTGCCGTATGAGCCTCCGGCGGAACAGCCGGATCGGGATTTTCCGTTTTGGCTGAGTACCGGGCGGGTGTTGGAGCATTGGCACTCTGGATCCATGACTCAGCGCGTTCCTGAATTGCATGCAGCATTTCCTAACGCAGTCTGTTTCATGCACCCAGCAGACGCCAAAAAATTGGGTTTGCGGCGCGGTGATGCGGTGCGTGTGGCGTCACGCCGTGGCCATATTATTACGCGAGTGGAAACACGAGGTCGAAATAAACCCCCAGAAGGTTTGGTGTTTGTGCCCTGGTTCGATGCGAAGCAATTAATTAACAAAGTGACGCTCGACGCTATAGATCCCATATCAAAACAAACTGACTATAAAAAATGCGCTGTGCGCATTGACAAGGTGTGAGGGTGTCCAAATGAAAAAATGGCTATTTTTAATTTTGGCAACTTTGTCATTAGCGGCTGGCGCGGAAGAGTCTGTTGCGACGTTGCGTGGTCATATCCCACTTGATGCCGAACATCACCAGCCGCCACAACTACGTGATCCGGAAAACAAGGATATTAAGCGGCCGCGCAATTATCCCATGCAGCCACCGACTATTCCGCATCAAATTACCCAGTACCAAATTGACTTAAATGCCAATAAGTGTCTGTCCTGTCATGCGCGTACGCGTACGGGCGAGTCGCAGGCGCCCATGGTCAGTGTCACCCATTTTATGGATCGTGATGGGAATTTTTTAGCGGACGTGTCACCCCGACGATATTTTTGTACTCAGTGCCACGTGCCGCAAATCGCCGTAAAAACTGATGTAAATAACCAATTTATCGATATGCACCAGTTGCATAAAAAGCCCTAAGGATCTGACCGTGTACCGAACATTGCGCAGTATCTGCAAAACCTATTGGGGGGTCTTTTCGCGACCCAGTATGCATTATTCCCTTGGCTTTTTGACACTGGGAGGCTTTGTGGCGGGAATTATATTTTGGGGGGGATTTAATACTGTCTTGGAGGCGACCAATACGGAAGCATTTTGTATTTCCTGCCATGAAATGAAAAACAATGTGTATCAGGAGTTGCAATACACAATCCATTTTAATAACCGTTCAGGGGTGCGCGCTACTTGCCCAGACTGTCATGTTCCGCACAATTGGACCGATAAAATCGCAAGGAAAACACAGGCCAGTAAAGAAGTGTGGGGTAAAATTTTTGGCACCATCAGTACTCGGGAAAAATTTGTTGCGAAACGTCTTGAGTTGGCGCAACACGAGTGGGCACGACTAAAAGCCAATGATTCTCTAGAGTGCCGCAATTGTCACAACTTTGAGTATATGGACTTTACCCGGCAGAGCAACCGCGCTGCAGAGCAGCATGGCACAGCGCTCGCTTCCGGAGAAAAGACCTGTATCGATTGCCATAAGGGTATAGCCCATCATTTACCGGATATGGCTGGCGTTGAAGGCTGGCAGTAGAGTGTGTGGCCACTTTCGTCAAATGTCAAAAATGTGCGCTCAGTGATGTTTTTTGTAGAACTTGTGTTCGAGATGTGATCAGTGCCGTAGTGACTACACGGCGCTCACTATAGAATTTTGCTCAATAATATAAGGTTCGCTTACCTCTTATACCCAATCATCACTATCAGTAGGGTGTAGCCGGGGCTTGACGAGTCGATACAATAAAAAGGGCAAATTATGGAAAGTGAAGAGGGTTCGCGGAACTTAACTCAGCGATTAACCTATGAATTGGGGCAGGCCATTGTTCAGGGAAGGTACCCAGAAAATGCTGTTTTTCCCACAGAGGCCGAACTGTCGAGCCAGTTTCATATCAGTCGCAGCGTGACCCGCGAGGCTGTAAAAATGCTCACGGCGAAGGGGCTAATTTCTTCGCGTCCGCGCAAAGGAATTCAAGTACAGTCACCGAAAAGTTGGAACATGTTTGACGAGGATGTACTGAACTGGACGCTAAGCGAAAAACCAACCATGGCTTTGATTCGCGAATTTACGCAATTGCGTGCGGCGATAGAGCCTGAAGCGGTTGCCCTGGCGGCGACTTACGCCAATTCCGCGCAGCGAGACGGGTTGCTTGAGGCTCTGCAGCATTTACAAAAACAAGTATCTGCCGGCGAAGATGAGTTGCCTGCTCGCGTGGATTTGCATATGCGAATTTTAGAGGCCAGTCGCAATCGTTTTTTTGTGCAATTTTCCGGTTTTATTTACGCCGCATTGCGCGTCAATGCCAGCTGCAGCAGTTCATTCCAGCAGCGCCTAAGGACTGGCACCGAGGATTACCAATTATTGGTTGACGCAATAGTCAATCGCTGCCCAGAAGTGGGGCGTGACTTCTATTATGATCATTTACAAAAACAACTGAGCCGGTTGGACGAATTGAATAGTGAAACCGCAATTGACTTGCAGGAAGAATTGGAACCGATACCCTAAGGATTAATTTTGGCGTTGAGTTGCAGACCACCGCGATTGTGCAATATGACCGCTACGGCATAGAGCATTCTTGGGTCGCAGACCTTCGGCTCTAAGATGACTAGCTGCAATACATTGTGCCCAGATTTACCGATTTGATTGGCGATGGCTTTGAGGCGAGTAAACAGACCGTCCTTGTGGTGGTGTTTGGGAAGACTGATAAACAGTGCTATGGGGGTTTGGCCATCGAGTGAGACTGCGACGTAGTCGTCATCACTGTTGCCAAATTCACTAACGAGTTCCGGATCATTCAGTTCTGACATGCGACAGACTTTGAACACAAGCTCTTCTGCACTGTCGATTAAACTGTTGGTTTTAAAAGCGCCGAGCATTTGTCCTGTTTCTTTATCAAATGCAGCGACTTTGGGGGTGCCGACACGATTCGTTTGTTCAATTATAAATGGGCTTTCACCACTGGGGGACGTGAATTCTGAGATTTGGTAAAAGCCCATTTGCTTCAGCAGATCGATTTGAAAGAGCTCTTTGCTTTCGTCAGTCAGAGTATAGGATGAAACATAACCCCGCGTGCTGCTCATATCGCGGTTGTGCCAATTACTGATGTTGACTATTTTCAAATTTAAACACTCTTACAATTTTTGAAATCATTGGCAGCGAGACGCTGTGTTGGCCATATTGATCGAATATATGGGGCTTGAATGCACGTTTTATTACGATTTGAATTTATTTGAACGGCGCTAAGTTTTGACATACCCCCTATGAGAATTGAAACGCGCTGAGCATACTATTGCGCGGGCGGCCCTTAATCGGTACTGATTCTATGCAAAGACAGCCCTGTTTAACAAGAGCTGTGATCCAATTAGCAAATAATATAGGTCTAATTCGACTAAAAGCTAGTGTGCTGCGGCATACTTGGCTGGAATTTCCGTCGTGATCTGAAGAATCATGGAGGCTGATCAAAGCACGCGGTATATAAAATACATGTTGACTATTACTGGGGCGTAAATTGAAGCGACTGACGGAGAGTTTAATTTACTTGGGGGTGACTTTTGCTGTTAGCGGCTGTGGATCAAGCTCACCCATAAGTTCGCAAAGCAGTTCAGCGGTGTCTTCTGTCGCACAAGAACCTTGCAGAGGCGATCTTGCCACTCAGGGATATTGCCTAGTATGGCAGGATGAATTTGCTGGAACGGAATTGGATATGAGTAAATGGAGTTACGAAAAAAATTGTTCTGGTGGCGGTAACAACGAAGCGCAATGCTATGTTGCCAATCGCAACAACAGTTGGGTTGACGGCGAGATTTTACATATGAAGGCCATCGCCGAATCTGTTTCAGGCCCGGCGCTGGTGGATGATGATCCCAATTATGATGCCCAGGATCACTCCGGCCACGGTGATTTCAGTTCCGTTCGAATTCGCACGAAAAATAAAGGTGATTGGCGTTACGGACGAATCGAGGTGCGCGCGAAATTGCCGTTTGGGCAAGGCACTTGGCCAGCCATTTGGATGTTGCCGACCGACTGGGTTTACGGTGGTTGGCCGCTTTCCGGCGAAATCGATATTATGGAAGCGGTCAACTTGCGCGTGGACGGTGAAAGTCGTCTATACGGTACCCTGCATTATGGCGGTGCGGGGCAAGGCCATGTTTATTCCGGTGATGAATATACTTTCGCTGACGGCAGTAATGCGGCTGATGACTTTCATGTTTATGCCATTGAATGGGAGGAAGGTGAAATTCGCTGGTATGTGGATCAAGTTCACTTTGCAACCCAGCGGCACAGTGGTTGGTATAGTCTAAACGCGTTGGACCAGTCAACAGCGCCATTCGATCAAACGTTTCATTTGATTTTAAACTTGGCTGTTGGTGGGGATTGGGCTGCTAATGTTAATCGAACCGGAATTGATCCAGGTATTTTCCCGCAAGAAATGTTAGTGGACTATGTCCGCGTTTATGAGTGTTCTAAAGATAAAAATACAGGACGAGGTTGCGCGACCATAGATAACAGTGTAGTACCGAATCCTGGACATTCATCACCGGAAAAATTTTCGGAAAATAGCCTTTTTGATGAATCGCTAAATGCACAGTTGCAATGGTATTTTTGGGCTGAGTCTGGGGATGTGAATTATCAAATCGTCAATGTTGGCGGAAATCACGGCCAAGTTGCGCAGTTTAGCTACAACACCGATAGAGGCATCGCTTACTTTCAATTTTCTGAACCTAAAAATATTCAAGATTTTAAAAATATTGAATTTGATTTGCAAGTTATCGCAGATCCACAGGGGGGCACTGGGGATTTCATTTTTCGCGCGGATTGCACCTACCCCTGTTCGTCGGGTGATTATCCCATTACTCACCCTGGCCTGAATCAATGGCGCCACTATTCCATTTCGTTGGCGGACTTATCTCGCAGCGGTTTGCAATTGTCTTCGGTTAACACACCCTTTGTCATAGCTCCGCCAAGCGGCAGTCAGCTGGGTGTGGTTGTCCAGGTGGATAATGTAAAACTTTCCCTCTAAGGGTCACATCGTTAATCGTACTATTCGGTTTAAAATTGGAATTGAAGAAATGAACCAAGCACATTTTCTAACACTACTGGGACAGTACAATCAGTGGATGAATCGTAAACTGTACGATGCTGCTGCAAAACTGAGTGAAGAGCAACTCCAGCGTGATGTGGGTGCTTTTTTTAAATCCATTATAGGAACACTAAATCATTTGGTGGTGGCGGATACCGTTTGGCTGCAGCGTTTTTCACGGCATCCGTCCAGTAAACTAGCGCTGGTGGAAATTGAAGGTTTGCCCAAGCCGACACAATTAGACCAAATATTGTTTGGCGATCTGACCGGGTTGGCTGAACGACGCCAGCTATTGGACAATTCCATAAATCAATGGCTGGCCAATTTAACTCAAAATAATTTAGAGAGTAGTCTCAATTATCAAAGCATGGCAGGCGTCCCCGGAAGTAAATCGCTGGGCAGTTTGCTATTGCATTTTTTTAATCACCAAACACATCATCGCGGCCAGCTAAGTGTGATGCTGAGTCAATTTGGAATTGATATTGGCGTCACCGATCTACTGGCCATCGTGCCGGATAATCAATAATGATCGCGGTTCATTAAACCGCTTCAATTCGAATCGGAATGGATTTAAACCCCGGCGTGCGACTTGCTGGGTCAACTTGTTTCGGCACCAACACATTGGCCTCCGGGTAATAGGTCATGGCGTTACCTGGGCGAATATCAAATGGTTTGACCAGTACATTGGCGAGCAGGCCCGTTTCCGATATGACGTTGACCCGCTGATTTTCGCGTAGCCCGAGGCGTTGGATGTCTGCCGGATTTAACAGCACGACATCGCGCTGCCGCTGTTGACGATAACTATCGAATCTGTGGTAGATAATGGAATTGAATTGCCCTTCACTGCGCACAGTGGTTAGGACTAATTCGGAGTCTGCGCGTTTGTTCAGTGGATTAAAAATAAATTGGCCTTTGGCTTCGCTATTGGTAAAAGTCGGCTTGTGTAAAATGCGCCCTTCAATGTGAAATTCCTGCTTACTTTGATCGATGTTATCCAGCGCATAAAACCCCGGAACCGTCGCGGCAATCCATTGGCGAATGTGTTGATGATCGCTCATGCGTTCAAAATCAAAACGCGGCTTATCGATTAGCTCAGCACCAAGGCGCACAATAATTTCGATTTCGCTCAACAGCTGCGGAAAGCGTTCTATCCCGCCGTCACTCAAACGCACAAAATTAAACATCGACTCTTGCGTGGTAGCCTGCCGCTCTTCATCGCGAGCGCGCACCGGCAAGATAATCACTTCACCATCCACGCCATGGACATGGCTGATGTTGAGTGTGGGATTGAGAAACACCTTGAAGGGAATCGAGTTTATGGCTGCTTGTGCAAAATGCCGATCTGGATTGGAGGCCAATAAATTACCTCCCAACATAAACGCGCAATCCATTTCGCCGCGGGCGCTGGCTTCCATGCAAGCCATAGTGTCTAAGCCGGTCTGCTTAGGCAGCGAATAACCTAATTTTTGCTCTAACGCGTATTCCAGAGCGGCTTTTAATTTGGGCGTAAAGCCCATGGAGCCGGTGCCCTGAATATTGCTGTGGCCACGCAGTGGCAGCAGACCCGCGCCGGGTTTGCCGATCATGCCTCGCATCAGCGCTAAGCTCACAACCGCCTGAATATTGTGTACCCCGTGGGTGTGATGGGTAAGACCCATGCTCCAACTGAAAATGCAGGATTTGGCCCGAGCATAATACTGGGCGATGGTGACAATTTGGTCGCGGTCCACGCCGGACTCGTGTTCAATGTCGGACCAATTAAGGTTATTAATGTGCTGTTTAAAATCTTCGAATCCTGCAGTGTGTTGTTGAATAAAGCTTGCGTTGAGTTGCTGGGTATCGATTAACGATTTGGCAATGCCATAGAGCAGGGCGCAATCACCGCCCAGGTGCGGTTGAATATAGAGACTGGCAACCTCTTCGCCTCCACGCATCATTGAACGCCAATCACTGGGGGAGGCGAATCGCACCAAACCGGCTTCACGAGCTGGGTTAATCACAATGACTTGGCCACCACGACGGCGCAGTTTAAGTAGTGCTTTAACAAAACGGGGGTGGTTTGAAGCCGGATTGGCGCCGATAACAAAAACGCAATCAGCGCGATCAATATCGGCAAACTCAACGGTAGCGGTGCCACTGCCAATGGTATTTTGCAGTGCTACCCCCGAGGCTTGGTGGCAGTAATAACTGCAATTGTTGATGTTATTGGTGCCATACAGTCGCGCCAAAATTTGCAGAAGGTAGGCCGCTTCGTTGGACGAACGACCGGATGCATAAAAGAAGCTGCGCTCCGGTGCTGTGTGCTTAAATTTTTGACTGATCCGTTTTAAGGCATCTTCATAACTTATCGGTGAGTAATGACTATCGCCGGCAGCTTTGTAGAGCGGTGTAGTCAAGCGCCCAAGGTCTTCAAGATCCTTGCCGTCATTGCGTTGTAAATCAGCTATGGCATTTTGTAAAAAAAATGTCATGGGAATGCTGGGGCGAATATCACTAAGGTGGGCCTGAATGTTTTTATTGCAAAACTCGATGCCCTTGCCCGATTCGTTGTGTAGGCC
>JBNKFP010000092.1:0-10735 GCA_050289365.1 Cellvibrionaceae bacterium
TCTCGGCATAATAAAATCCTCACTCAAAAGGGGCTAAAGACCCAAAACACCGCGAAGCGGATAAAAAAAACCTGTGGCCTGGTTATGACCGATAGGTCATAACAAACTGTACGCAAATAACGTAATAGCGACATCTATATTCGTTCTCGCCGCTTCTCGCCGCATCTCGCCGTAATCCGCTTGGCGAAGACGAAAAATAACTAAAATACAACAGGCGGTACTTCGCCGCCGTTGTTTTTTCTTAGAGGCGGCGAGGTAGTATAGCGAGAACAGTTGGCGGCGAAATTAGGTCAAATTGCATAGTTCTCGCCAAAATTACGTCTATTTACTCGGCGAGGAAGGCAGCTCAAAATACTTCTGTCTGCCACCACGCCTATGCTGCTCTGGTAACGTACTTTCGATTACCTCTCCATCCTCTGTAAGCTCTTCTAAGGCCATGCGCAATTGAGCCCTAGTCAATCTATGGTCAGTTGCGCTTAGGTCGTCAAATATCTTTTTAGTGGCGTACAGCTCGATATTATCAGGATCAGCCAATCTTGCGCGCTGAAACTTGTTCAATGTCAATTTAATAGCATCCTTGTGATACGTCATTACCTTATTTGCCTCCTTAGCTTGCTCCCTTCTCGCGCTATCTTCTCGCGCCAATTTGTCCGAATATGTCGCCGACATCACTACAACGGTTTTTAGCTCGTGCTCATAGCCAAAAGAATCTAGGGCCATTTTACGCCTAACCGTTGTTTCGAATTTCAGCTCTCTAATATAGCCCGCGTCACGTCGTTTTTTCGGCGAATCGGAAAATAAGAATCGCGCATGAGGTACTCCCTTATCCTCGAACAGTACCCATTCAGTCTGCGCATCAGCCACCCAAGCTGTAGCACCTCTCGCGCTGATCAACTCAGGGTCATTGCGGGTAGTACCTTTGGCAACATGAGTAACCAATAAAACAGATTTAAACAACATACGTAAAATATTAATAGCTTTACCTATTTCTGAATTGTTCGAATCTCCGTCAACCGACACAGTTGCATTTGCAGTATCCAAAATCAAAACAGGCTCTATTCTTACCGGCTCGCCCGTTACTTGGTGCGCAATCGTCCTGACCATTGGCTCATACCACTTACGTAATTCGAGATACGTTCTGGCGTCCTCTCTACATGCCTGAAAAACGTGAAATCGAGATTCTACGATTGATAGATCACCATTCCATTGCGCGACCGTCTCATGTATTAAGCGCTGCAACTGTTCGACGTCTTCTGTCACATAGAGAATGTCACGCGGGATTTTTACGTTTAAGCCATCTACTCGAATTGCACCGCAACCGATCAAGGCCAAAAAGACAACAATAGTACTCTTACCCAAGCCATGCGCACCCGCAAATACAACAAAAGACTCTGCCCAAAACTCATCAATTACGTAGTCAATGGCAAGGGGTTTTTGATCTATTTTTCGGTTGCGTTTAGCAAAAAGATTTTCGGCTTCCTCTTTATCGGTCGACTCTTCCGCCTGCTTAGTCGGCACAGTTGCACTACACATGCTCAGCCCCTATAGAAGTAATCCAATTTTTACCTGATTTTTGTGAGTGATTATCTAAACTATTTAAGGCGGATCGGATTGTTCTTTCTACATAATCAGCGCGGAGTGCTTTTTGTTTGTCGTTTCCGTGCTTCTCTCTGTAGCGGTAAAGTAAAAGCGCAATATAGGGAATTATATTTTTTCTCGGCCAGCACGCATAACACCTTAATGCCTCCTTAACCAAAATAAAGTCACCTTTACTTGGATCTTCAGGTGGCGCCTCAAAAACCCGTTGCGTCCAATTGGAAAAGAACATGCCTTCAACTATTGGCCAGTCCTTTTCATTAATCGTAATTTTTTTGCCGTAGCTGGGCTGGCCGACTTTCTTTTGGCGTGAGCAAAGAAACTCTGGTCTGCATTCCTGAATCAAGCGATCAACAAGCGATTGAATATCAGTGTGCGCGGTCCTAGATTCCGTTAGTCTGTTGCCTGTGATCAAGATGTAGCGCTTAGACAAATAACACTCGACGGCATTTGCGTTTGACTGGCCTCGAAAGCCAGAGTGACCGCTCGGAAGAATAAACCGCCCCCATATATGTATGCCATTGCCAGAAATGGATTTTTCGACGTAAGCGCCTGGGGCCAAGGCAATGCAGTCTTGTGCGAATTTAGATAGATCGCCATTTCCATCAATGCAATGATCCAGATCTATACAGCCTACTATCCCTGTTAGGGTATAACCTATACCGATAAGACCTGTATTGGTAGTCAATGCTTTTACTGCTTCTTCCAAGCTACCCAGATTAGATAAAATAAGTGGATTTATAGCTCTAACGGTCTTTACGTTTACGGGTATCTTTTGCGACTTGGTTTCACCCATTTTGGGGAATCCGCGACTTGCGCAGCAAAACAGCCGTTCCCCAGTGAACTCAATTGGAAGATTGTTTCTATAAAATTGCAATCTGTGTTGGTAGTTGTTTTCAGGGTTTGATATATTATTTTTGGTTTGGTTATTCATGTTTGTCCCTTCTCAGCGCTATAGCCACCCAGGTCATCTGCAAATGACTTGGGTGTGCAATTAATGGCTGCCAGTTAGATTTTATTTTTTGCGGTTGATGTGGTAATGCTCTGCAGATGTTGCAGCCAAATTAAAGCGCTCTAACCATGCTTGTCGCTCTGCAAGGGGGTATCGAATTAATCGACCAAATCGATAGAATTTTGGCGCGCTAACGCCCATTAATATTCCGGTATATCTAGAGTTTTCTAGAGTGCCTTTGCTAAACGGCATACCTTCAGCAAATTCACTGGCCGTTAATAGATCGTCATTACTTGGTGTGGATTGGTTTAACGAAATTCTCGTGCGTTGTTTACGGTGCATTGGTAAGCCCTCACGTTTAGATTAGTTGGATAACGTGGGCCAACCTTAACAATCGAGATTTTAAATAAAAATACTCTGGAATTTGCCGAAATAGCGAATACTATTCAAAATAATGGTCAAATACTGAAGGGTATAGTCTTGAGGATGCCACCTAGCTTTGCGTAGTCTTATGGGGTGAGTAGTGCTATAGCGGTGAATGGGTTAGATTTCGCCTGTCTAGCGATTCGTAGCTGCCCGCACAATTTCTTCTCTAATTATGCTGCACAGATACGGATGCATAAGCTCATTTAAAGTCTTATAGATTCGACCACTCATCTGCATGTCCTGCTCAATGCCGGGTAAAAAATGTCGTATAGATGCTAATTTATTTTCTTTAATATCTGCGATATTGCAGGCTAGCCGATAATCCATGAATGCCGGTATTTTTCTTGTCACCCAGTTTTGCACATCAATATAGTGCTTCCTGGTTTTCCTTTGGACGGACATGCTATCTCTATTTTCTTTAAGAATTTTTTTGACGCCACTCATTATTTCGGCATCACTGCATGCGGTATTAATATCTATCGTTAGTGTTGACATTTCTGCGGGCTCTGAAGATTCGCAAATTTGACCGTCAACAAAATAAAATGAAAAATCCATACTATGAATCGGATCTTGATGAAGCGACACAGCGGGTTTTAGGTAATGGTTAGTGAGCTCGCCAACTGGCCAGCTATTGAGCTCAGAAACAGTGTGGCCAAGAAATGGGTCATGAATTAGGGCCTTCATTTTGTCGATCGCTTCAGACCTGGTTAGATTGAAATCAGGGTCAAAGCCGTACCCAATGCCATTAATTAAACTCTGCCGCAATGAATAAAGTCCATAGAAGCCAGCAAGAGTTAACTCGCGAATTGGGTCGTATTTTTCTGGCACAAACTTTTTTAACACCCTGGTGGTTAGCTCGTTCTCTTGATCCGTTAGTCGCATCGCAATTCCATCCCTAATTTTTCCAAATAATCCGCCCATGCCTGCATCATTTCTGCTCGCTGCTTTATATGCTTGGTACGATTGTAAGCGCGGCCTAGGGGATCGCGGACAACATGAGCAAGTTGCGCTTCTATATACTGTACAGGCACTTCCAGCACCTCATCTAACAAGGTGCGCGCCATTGCTCGGAACCCATGCGCGGTCATTTGCTCGTTTGTGTAGCCCATCGACCTAAGCGCAACACGCACGGCATTTTCTGATATAGGGCGCTGGTTGCTTCTGGGGCTTGGCAATATGAAATCGCCGTTCTTGTGATTTGCCTTCAGCTCTTCCAATAGTTCGAGGGCTTGCGTGCAAATAGGGACTATATGCGCGTCACCTGTTTTCATGCGCTCACCTGGAATTTCAAGCCTGCACTCATCCCAATTGATTTCGCTCCATTTACAGTGGCGCAACTCGCCTGGACGCAAAAACCACCAAGCACTGAGTTTAAGTGCTGCTTTCACAATTGGCGTGCTTGGATAGTTATCAATGGCCAGCATTAATCGGCCTACGTCTTTTGGATTCGTCAGTGCGGAATGGTGAGAGGCTTGCGCGGTGGGTAGTGCGTCTTTTATTGCGTCAGCCAAATTGACTTGAACTCGACCTTTGGCAATGGCAAAGCGATAGACCTCAGAAATTTTCTGCCGCAACCGGCCAATAGAGTGAATCGCGCCTCTGGCCTTTAGCCGGTTCAATGCGGTCATTAAATGATCTGCCGTGACATCTGCTATGGGTACGCTCCCCAGAACTGGTAGAACGTCTTCATCAAAAAGGCGGCGAGTTCGCTTTTCGCTTTTGGGGTCTAGCTTTTTGGTTTGTCGGTTCTGCCACCATTCTTCAAACAGAATCTCAAAGGTATTTTCTCTTGCTTCTTTTACCTGTTGTTTTTCGGTCTGTTTTTGGGCCGATGGATCGATACCTTGCTTGATGAGCTTGCGTGCGTCATTACGTTTTTCTCGTGCAAGGGCAAGGGGTACGCTAGGGTAAACGCCGAAAGCTAATAGCTTTTCGCGGCCATGCATCCGATAGCGAAATCGCCAGTAAGTGGAGCCATTTGGGTGTACAAGTAGAAATAAGCCTTCAGCATCAAAAAGCTTATAAGGTTTGTCTTTAGGCTGAATGCTTCTCAGTGCTGCAGAATTAAGGGCCATAGGTGTGATATCTCCCAAAGTGGGGTATCAAATATGGGAGGTAGGACGTGTACCCCTGATTTATATCCCCGGCTAACGTGGTTTTTCGCTGTTTTGCGTGGGGTATATTGGGCAAGATAAAAAAGAAATGCAACAACAAAAAGCCCATGGTTAGGGCTTCTGAGGACTACCATGGAACCAAGTCGGCTCCCATGCTTTTGAAATTGGCGGACCGGACGGGACTCGAACCCGCGACCCCCGGCGTGACAGGCCGGTATTCTAACCAACTGAACTACCGGTCCGCTACAGATATCAAAACAGCACTATGGTGGGTGGTACAGGGGTCGAACCTGTGACCTACGCCTTGTAAGGGCGCCGCTCTACCAACTGAGCTAACCACCCGTAGAGGCCGCGCATTCTACCGCAAATGCGTTGCCTGTCAATCATTTAACGAGAGTTTTTTTCAAACCGATGACACTTGCAGAGGAATCGATCAGACTGCCGAAAAAGCGAGCAAGATTTTCACGATTAAGGCAAATAGAGCCCAAAGACGCCACCCCCCAGAGGCTGGCCATTGAGCAGTTTAATGTAACCTACACGATTCTTTTGTTTGTGTAACTGCGCAATCTGTTCTGCGAAATAAAGTCCTAAATGCGTTTTACCAGCACTCACGTCCGCCTCCTCAACCAATTTTGAAGGAGCATCCATCATCGCCGGGGGGTAGCCCATCCCATCATCAGCCACTATGATCTCCAAAAAATCATCAATCACTTTAGCGCTGACCAAGAGTTCGCCGCGGGTGTAACGAGAACAGTTAACAATAACGTTTTGGACCACACTACCGACCAAATCGGCATCGAAATACCACTCTAGATTATCGTCACAATCCAGCTTCAAGTTAATGCTTTTACTTTCGATTAGCGCATGGTTTCTGGCCACTTGATCCTCTAAAACATCAATCACGTAATGTTGATCGATCCTCAAAGGCAAATGATCATTCTGCATGCGATAAATGGTCAACAATTGAACCAGTTCAGAATTGATACGCGAAGCCTCGTATTGGAGGATATTAAAATGCTCAACTTGCGATGGATTTTCAGGTGGATTCGATTCGATAAACCCTTCCAGAGAAGCCAGTAACATTCCTACCGAATTTTTCATATCGTGCACACTGGAGGCCAATACTAACGAAAAATCCACTGCATCTTTATCTGTTGCCATTTGTCATTCCTGTCTATCGTTCCGCTAAACTGGTGGCCGCCATGGCTTTTAAACGTTCATATCGCGCAAATTGTGCATGACCCGGAGCCACCAGGGAGCCGATTATACCCAAGGACTCCTCCGCTTGCCGCGTGGTATTTTCATCTCGCATCCCCTCTTTTAGCTTGCCAATGAGGGACTGCACTATATTCAGGTGCACACCAACATGGCGAGGAAAATTGTGTAAAACCTTTTCAAAACATTGAATTGCTTCATCAAACCGGTGCTGATTGTACAGTTCGATGCCCTCGCGATTCACCGACGCAATCATTTCGCGACTGCTGTCACTAACCGGTTCCGGCAATAACGCATCCAGCCGTTCAAGTACTTCTTGGTCATGCCCATAGTCATCAACCAACTCCGCTACAAACTGCTCCGCCCTCTCCGTATCCCCGAGCGCCTGCAAGGCAGCCACTCGTTCCAGCTGTAAGTCCAAAGGTACTGGATCCAAGCGACTCATAGCACGCTCAGCATTATCGACCTTAGCACGACCAAGTTGCATTTGTCCGCCTAGAACAAGCGCACGGCCCTCTAGCAAATCTGCCCGCAGAGCTTGCTCTCGTGTGAGCGGGAACCGCTCACGGAGTAGATCCAACACATCAACGGCCTCCGACGCCAAGGGTTCCACAGGCTGCAACTGTCGCTCAATATTCAAAGAGGCGACACGAGCGAAATTCAGCCCATCTTCGGGACGCGCATGACACGATAACTCACCCAGTTTTACAACACTGCGCAAAGCCTTTAGCGCAGTTCCCAAATCGTCGTTTTGCTCTGCGACTATGGCCAGGTTCTTATGGCGCAATATCGAACGCGGTGAAATATCGATCGAGCGCTGTACTGTTTCCTGCTGTAACTGAGACTCCTTTAGTTGCCTCCAGTTTTCCGCAAGACAGTCGTAGGCTGGCAGGTACAAGGGATTATCACTGACAATTTTTTCCAACCAATCCCCTGCCACTTCAAGCTCGCCCTTGCGCTGCTTGACGCGCGCCAAGCCTAACCTAGCCCAATCCAACTGACGCTCCTGCAGCGCCTTGACGTAAAGTTTCTCTGCTTTGTTGAGATCGCCTTTTAGTAAAAACATTTCGCCCAATAGCTTTTGGGCCGCAACGGCGTAGCGTCCCTCCGCAATAGACATATCAATCAACATGGCGATGGCCTTGTCGTTTTGGCCACTCTCCACCGCGCAGAAAGCTGGGCCCAAGGCCTGCCGCTGCATTAACAGCCGCGACATTCGCTGCTGCAGCATTTTGGCGGTGATGGGCTTCATCAGATAGTCATCGGGCTCGCAGTCATAAGCCGCCATCACCACATCTTTGGCTGCATCGGCAGAGATCACGATAAACAGGGATTTCCGTGTAATCAGCGTGCTAGCCCGCAGCTCCTCGAGCACCTGCTGGCCATTTTTACCCGGTCCCAGGTCGTAATCGCACAGAATGACATCGTAGCGATTGCGCTGACACAGGTTGAGTACCTCCTGGCCATTAGCAGCCGTATCAACAGAATTGACCCCAAGTTTGCCCAGCATGCTATTAATGGTTGAACGAAAATTGCTAAAATCGTCGGCAACCAATACTTTTAATCTGCTGTAATTAACCTCTGCCACTTGCCCCATGCGCCCTGACATTATTGTGTTATACACCCATACTGGGAGCCGCTTGTCGCAGACCACGACATTTAATAAGAACTTTTTAAGTGTAGATGAAACCGCCAATGAGGGAAGCCAAATGCCGGTTTTTGCTAAATTCGCGCTACGAGTCCAAATAAAGCATTAGGAAGAACTAGGATCTAACCCGCATAACCAGCTAAACTGCGCGCTTTTTTATTCGCTTGGCGCTATATGGAACAAAAAGACCAACTCTACGCAAATCCTCGCGATACGGTTTCCGGATTTGCCTTCGACCAATCCGTAGTCAATGTTTTTCCGGACATGATCCAACGCTCCGTGCCCGGTTATGCCACTATTATTCATATGATTGGCCAGATCAGCGAACGCTACGCCCAGGCAAATAGCAATCTTTATGATCTAGGGTGCTCTCTGGGTGCCGCCACGCTCGCTATGCGCCACAGAGTCGCCGCAGCGGGGACCAAAATCGTTGCAATTGACCAATCACAGCAGATGATTGCGCGCTGCCGGGGGCTTGTGGATGCGGATGCAGGCATAGTCCCAGTGGATCTGATTCGCGGAGATATCGCTGAAATCGCAATAGAAAACGCCTCCGTATGCGTACTGAATTTCACTTTGCAATTTATTCCTTTGGCTCAGCGCACTCAACTTATGGAGAAAATCGCCGCGGGCTTACTCCCCGGCGGGGTTCTTATCCTGTCGGAAAAAATCGCGTTTGACGACCCAGAACACCAGCAGTTGATGATTGACTTGCACCACAACTTCAAACGGGCGAACGGTTACAGTGACTTGGAAATCGCCCAAAAACGCAGCGCATTGGAAAACATACTTTTACCAGAAACCCTAAAAACCCACCAAAACAGGCTAATCGACGCCGGATTTCGCACCGTGGACTGCTGGTTTCAATGCTTCAACTTTACTTCAATAATCGCCTTTAAATGATTGATTATAAAAATTTATTCCATAGTCTTGAAACAACCGACTTAGCCGACTTGGGCGGTGCTCTGACCGACGCCATTGCTTCGGGCCTATCCACTCAACGCTATGGCGATTTAGCGGGCTGGCTGCACGCCCTGAACAATCTACCCAGGCTCCACGCACAACAGGTTGACCTACACAAAGAGGTTTCCATCGGCCACCGCAATGAGCTGACGGACTCACAATTTGAGCAGCTTACCGAGCAATTTCGCGCTCTGATTCCCTGGCGAAAAGGCCCTTATAAAATTTTTGGGTTGGATATTGATACTGAGTGGCGCTCAGACTGGAAGTGGCAGCGGGTACTGCCCGATCTGGATTCTCTGCAAGACCGCACTATTCTGGATGTAGGCTGTGGCAATGGCTACCACTGTCTGCGAATGTACGGTGAAGGCGCCGAGCGGGTTATCGGCATAGACCCCAGTCCTCGATTCGTAATCCAGTTCTACATGCTAAAACACTTCCTAGGCGACATTGCTGTGGATGTTTTACCCGTGCCACTAGAGGCCTTGCCCAGTAACCTGGAAGCTTTCGACACCACTTTTTCAATGGGGGTGCTCTATCACAGGCGCTCGCCGATGGACCACATAAGAGAGCTGAAAGGCACACTGCGCCCCGGTGGGCAGTTGGTTTTGGAAACCCTGGTGATAGAGGGGGAACTGGGTGCTACCCTTGTACCCGAAGGGCGCTATGCCATGATGAACAACGTCTGGTTTATCCCAAGCCCCAACACCTTGATGAGCTGGTTGCGAAAAGCCGGATTTGGAGACATTAAACTGGTGGACACCAACATCACCAGCTTAGAAGAACAGAGGTCCACTCCGTGGATGCAGTTTCACTCCTTGCAAGATTTTCTCGATCCCAATGACCACTCAAAAACCGCTGAGGGGCATCCCGCCCCCATGCGGGCGGTTATCACCGCCCGCAAACCGGATATTCGTTAAAACTGGTCTGGTTGTAAGGTCATTAAGCTGTCAGCACCCGCGTAGACAGCCGCCTTGTGGGTTAAAGTCCGAGGTAGAATTTTGGCAAAATAGAAATTCGCCGTTTCGATTTTCGCCTCGTAGTAAGATTGGTCGGTTGTACCCGCGGCCAATGCCGCATGCGCGACTGCGACCGCCTTTGCCCAAAAATACGCCAAACTGACATATCCAGAATACATCAAGTAATCCACCGCCGCACCGCCCACTTCATCTGGGTTTTCCATGGCTTTCAAACCGATGTGCATGGTCATATCACCCCACTCCTTATTTTTTTCCGCCAAGACTGCGATTAGCGGTTGCATGACGTTACTATCCTGTTGTGATTGGCAAAATTTGTGGATGATTTTTGTGAACCTGCGCAGGCTTTCGCCTTGGGTCAGCAATACTTTTCGGCCCAACAGATCCAACGCTTGGATACCCGTTGTACCTTCATAGAGCATGGCGATACGAGCATCGCGAACATTCTGCTCAACGCCCCATTCACGAATGTAACCGTGGCCGCCAAAACATTGCATCGCATGGTTGGCACACTCGAAGCCCATCTCAGTCAAAAAAGCTTTGGCAATGGGCGTTAAAAACGCCAACAGCTCACTGGCATTTTTACGTACCTCATCATCTTCCGCGAAGTCTTCAAGATCCAACTGGATGGCATTGAAGTACGCCATCATACGCGCACCTTCAGTAAAGGCTTTTTGGGTGAGCAGCATGCGACGAACGTCGGGGTGAACGATAATGGGGTCGGCGGGACCAGATGGGTTTTTCACTCCAGAAATCGAACGCATCTGCATGCGATCTTTGGCATAGGCCAACGATTTCTGAAATCCGAATTCAGCATGACACAGGCCCTGAACCGCCGTACCTAAAC
>JBNKFP010000093.1:0-10694 GCA_050289365.1 Cellvibrionaceae bacterium
AGCCTTGAACCGAATCAATTAACAGTCCCATATCGTAGTAACATCCTTGGCTCTGGTGTTTGGTCCAAGGCCCTTCTATTTGGGGTGCGGTAAAAACATAACCGCCGCCCAAATCATGCATACAGCCCATCCAATAAAATAGCTGATTGCTGGTGCGGTATTGCAGCGTAGAAGCCCATATCCCCTTCACATAAGCACTTCCATCGGTCAAATCGTACGCAGGATCGAAATCCAAGACCGGTACAGAATGGGATAAGTACTCCCAGTTCACGAGGTCGAATGAACGTAATATCGGAGCCCCGGGTGAATGATGAAAGGTCGAGGAGGTATAGTAGTAAGCGTCGTCTACCCGAATGACTTCAGGGTCAGGTAAATCTTCCCAAATTATAGGATTGCTGTAAGTCGGCGAACAATGTCTGAGGGCTGCGCCGGCATCTCCAGCGGACTCTACTGCATCAAAACTTTGGCAACTGCTGAACATCAGAACTGCCATTACAATGAGACTCAATTTAGGTAAACCAATGCATGATATGGTTTTCATAATAATTTATTCTATCTCTATTTTTTAATGAAACACTGTCACCTGGAACACCAGCGCAAAGAAAGTTGATAGTTCAGTCATCAACCTTTACATAAGGTCACACTAAATAAAGCTGGCCGAAAAATAGGCCTGAGAATCAAAAAAATTAACATTACCAGTGCGGCCACATCTTAGAATTTTTATATTTCCGCTTACTTTTTAGTCTCGCCGTGACAAAAAAACTGGAAGGACAAATGCAAAAATTAGATAAAAAGCGTTTTTTTAGCTTGCATGCGCCCAGACCACTGGGCGCCACTTAAGCGACAAATTAAAATCAAACCTTAGCCATGGTTTTCGCCGCAATATCCGTAATGGCCTGCCAATCTTTTGCGGCTACGGCGGCCTTTGGTACTAACCAAGAACCACCAACGCAAGCGACGTTGGGCAAAGCCAAATATTGATCAAAATCATCAATTGTCAAACCGCCTGTCGGGCAAAAAGTGACTTGAGGCAGTGGGCCATTAATGGATTTTAACAATGGCAAACCACCCACTGCTGTCGCAGGGAATAATTTAAAACAACTTAAACCCAACTCCATACCTGTCAACACTTCTGAACAAGTTGCCACGCCAGGCAACAACTTCACTCCACACTCTTGCGATTTGCGCACCAGCGCTGGTGTCATACCTGGTGAAACAGCAAAGTCCACTCCGGCAGCAGCACAGTCTTCAACATTTTTTTCATTGATCAGCGTCCCCGCGCCAACAATCAAGTGAGGGCATTCCTGCTTGATAACCTTGATGCAATCCAATGCCACGGGTGTGCGCAGAGTGATCTCTACGGCTTTTATTCCACCTTTATACAAAGCCTCGGCTACAGGAACAGCATCATCCACTGAATCCAAAACAATAACCGGCATAACGCCAATAGGAGCTAAATAATCACGAGTAATATTCACGGATAACCCTTTTAATAATCAATGCATTGATCGAAAACGCTGGCACCCTCTTCTGAGACGCCGACGAGTGAACGAAAACCACCAAATAAATTACGACCCAAATCCTGTGTGGTTGTGGGTAGCGGTGCAGCGGTGCGACGTGTAAATTCGTCTGCATCCACCAATGCCTCAATGACGCCGTTTTCGGCATCGAAACGCACCACGTCACCGGTTTTTAATTTGTTTAACAGGCCGCCTTTACTCGCTTCTGGAGATATGTGTATGGCCGCCGGAACTTTGCCAGAAGCCCCTGACATGCGGCCATCGGTCACCAGTGCCACTTTAAAACCACGGTCTTGCAACAATCCCAATGGTGGTGTCATTTTATGCAACTCCGGCATACCATTCGCTGCGGGACCTTGAAAACGAACCACTGCAACAAAATCCCGATCCAACTCTCCGCGCTTAAATGCTGCAATCAAGTCGTTTTGGTCTTCAAATACGATACAGGGCGCTTCGACAAACCGGTGCTCAGGCGCCACGGCAGAAACCTTAATAACACCCTGCCCCAGATTGCCTTTCAACAAACGCAGGCCCCCTTCTGCAGCAAAGGGTTGTTCAGCACTGCGCAATATTTCCTGGTTGCGCGAAGCTGTCGTAGACTCAAGCCAAACCGCATTGCCCGCTTCATCTAACTGCGGGGCTTTTTCATAGTGACTCAGCCCCTCACCCATAACATTCACGACATCTTCATTGAGAAGGCCGGCACGACGCAATTCATAGACCAAATAAGCCATACCACCAGCTGCGTTGAAGTGGTTTACATCGGCCTCGCCGTTGGGGTAAACACGCGCGAGCAAAGGTACTGCGCGACTGAGCTCGTCCATATCTTCCCAGGTAATCACAACTCCCGCTGCACGCGCCATTGCAACCAAATGCAGGGTGTGATTGGTGGAACCGCCTGTGGCGAGCAGCCCCACAATGGCATTGACCACAGATTTTTCGGTGATCACATCGTAAAGAGGTCTATAGGTCCCAGCACTATCAGTACACTGCACAACTTTCTCAACAGCGGCACAGGTTAGAGCGTCACGCAAATCCGAATCTGGGTTAACAAATGACGACCCTGCCAGCTGCACCCCTAACATTTCCACCAACATTTGATTGCTGTTAGCGGTACCGTAAAACGTACAGGTACCCGCGCTGTGATAGGACTTGGTTTCCGCTTCCAACAATTTATCTTCGCCGACTTCACCGGCCGCATACTGTTGTCGTACCTTAGCTTTTTCTTTATTGGGGATGCCGGAATGCATTGGGCCTGCGGGTACAAATACCGCTGGCAAATGGCCAAACTGCAGCGCGCCAATGACCATTCCCGGTACGATCTTGTCGCATACGCCCAAAAATATATTACCGTCAAACATGTTGTGTGAGAGGCCAACCGCACAGGCCATAGCAACCACTTCTCGACTGAATAGGCTCAGCTCCATCCCCGCGAGACCTTGCGTTACCCCATCACACATCGCCGGCACACCACCGGCAACTTGGGCCGTACAACCCATAGCACGAGCGGCCTGTTTAATTTTATCTGGATAAGACTCAAAAGGTTGATGGGCCGAGAGCATGTCATTGAACGCCGTAGTAATACTCAAATTGGCGCTCTGCATGAGTTTGATGGTGTCTTTATCGCCCTGACTGCAGGCTGCGTAGGCATGGGCCAAATTACCGCAGGACAAACGGCGCTTAGGTGGGTTATTCTCCATCGTGCCTTTCATTGCGGCCAGATAAGAGGAGCGCGGCTTACGGCTGCGCTCAATAATTCTTGCGGTAACAGCTTCAACTGTTGGATTCACAGTGATACCTCTTAGTCTTCAGATTTGTTCCAGCGGCGACCGTCGCGGGCCAATAATTCTATTGCCTCGACGGGACCAGTTGATCCGGACTCGTAGCCCACAGGCTTCTTCTTTTTCCAACCTTCGATAATGACATCCACCCAATCCCATGCGGCTTCCACTTCTTTTTCACTTACAAATAGAGTCTGATCATTGCGAATAACATCAAACAGCACGCGGGTATAGGCATCGTGTTTTTTAGCCTTGGCATTATCCGCAAATGACAGATCCATACTGCGATCCTCCAGGGGAACCCGTGCGTCCAAGCCCGCTTTTTTATTTTTTACCCTCAGATAAATACCTTCATCTGGTTGCAAATTGATAATCAATTGATTTGCGCAGTTTTGGGTTAATTGATCAGCAAATAAGCGTGTACGGTTTTGCTTAAATTGAATAACGATTTCAGAATGACGACGATCTAAACGCTTGCCGGTTTTAATATAAATGGGCACCCCATTCCAACGCCAGTTGCTAATTTCCGCTTTGATGGCCACAAAGGTTTCGGTGTCACTTTCACGGCCACCTTCATCTTCCTCCAGGTAACCAGGGACCTGTTTGCCACCCACAACACCCTTGCGGTATTGCCCCCTTACGGTATGCGTTTCAATATCCTTTGCTGACATGGGTTTCAAGCAGCGCAAAATCTTCAACTTTTCCATGCGCACGGCGTCTGCATCCAAGTCGACTGGCGGTTCCATACAAACCAAACACAGCACTTGCAGCAGATGATTTTGAATCATGTCGCGGATTGCGCCGGTTTGGTCATAAAAATCCCAGCGATTACCACAGCCCACCGTTTCAGTCACTGAGATCTGAATATGGTCAATATGCTTAGCGCTCCAAATGGGCTCAAAAATGTCATTGGCGAACCGCAATGCCAATAAATTCTGTACACTTTCTTTGCCGAGATAATGATCAATTCGGAACAACTGCTTTTCACTGAAAACGCGACTTAACTCGCTATTAATAGCCTGAAATGAAGCCTTGCTATCACCCAATGGTTTTTCCACCACAAGACGTGTGGTCGGCTTAGCCAGCCCGCACCCATCCAGAGCGGTACAAATTTTACCAAAAATGAGTGGTGGAACCGCCAGATAGACGATCAAATCGCGGTCATCGGTCAAATACTTCTCTTTGATATGGGTCAGCGACTCCACTTTTGTCGAATCGCCCTGTACAAACATCAAACACTTACTGAATTCTTCCCAAATCGCTTCGTCATACAAGGAGCCGGTGTTTTCTTTCAACCACTCTTTCACCTTGAGCAAAAATTCGTCTTGCTCATTGTGAGTCCGAGCCATACCGAAGATACGAGTATTTTCAGGCATGTATCCGTTCAACGTAAGATAGTAAAAAGCTGGATACAATTTGCGCAGCGCCAAATCGCCGTCGCCGCCCACAATTAAAATATCGGTATTCATAGTGATGCACACCTGCCTTGCGTTTTAGAGAAAGGTTATTACCCTCTAGCCAGCGAATCCGCACACCACAGGTCATATCCATGACCTTGGAAGCTGCGGTCAAAGCTTCGCTAATTCTGGAGGGCCGAGCTCACAGCTCGTAAGACTTAAACTTGATTGATCATCGCCGCTGAAGATGAGCGGCGTCCAAAACAGAATCCCGCCACCCCAAGAGAGAAGGTATAGGAGTCGAGTCCCCAAGTAAACTCCGCGTATTGTAGAGGGTGGCCGGTTGCTTTTTCAACTGCGATTACGGATAATCACGCATCCTTAAACATCATGAATACGGCTACTGCTGTGGAATATGTTGGCTTTCATGCCGACTGCTTCGCCGTCGCCCCAGTAACGCGTCCTTGACCTCTAACACTCATTGAAACGTTTACGACTGCGGGCTTTGCCGTCAACCACTGCGTAATAACTCAGTGACTTACACCACTTACTAACTCAAATATTGGGACTTTAATCATGGCACGAATTGCGATTAACGGTTTCGGGCGCATTGGCCGCAATGTTTTGCGCGCTCTGTACGAAAGAAATCTTCAAAATGAAATTGAGATCGTTGCAATCAACGATCTTGGCTCGCCCGCCATCAATGCTCACTTGCTGCAATACGATACCGTACACGGTCGTTTTTCTGCCACCGTTGAACACGATGCAGAATCCATCACCGTCAACGGCAATAAGATCAAAATCATCGCCGAGCGCAATCCTAAGGCACTGCCATGGCAAGAACTGGGCGTTGATGTAGTCTACGAGTGCACGGGTATATTCACTAGCCGCGATCAAGCCGCCATGCACTTGGAAGCCGGTGCTAAAAACGTATTGATCTCAGCTCCTGGTGCCAATGCCGATCTGACCGTTGTTTACGGTGTAAACCACGATCAAATTACAGCAGACCACAAAGTCTTATCCAACGCCTCTTGCACCACCAACTGTCTCGCTCCTGTCGCAGCCGCTCTTCATGACTCTGTCGGCATTGTTTCTGGCTTGGCGAATACCGTGCATTCTTTCACCAACGACCAAAACATTACCGATGCCTATCACAAGGATACGTATCGCGCGCGTGCAGCGGGCCACTCATTGATCCCAACGAAAACGGGCGCAGCTGCGGCCATTGGCCTGGTGATCCCATCTTTGGCCGGCAAGCTCGATGGCTTAGCGGTACGCGTACCAACCATCAACGTATCACTGCTGGATTTGACCTTCAAAGCTGGACGCGAAACCAGCGTGGAAGAAATCAATCAACTGGTCACCGAAGCTGCGCAAACTCGTTTCGAGGGTGTGTTGCAATGCAACACACTACCTCTGGTATCAGTCGATTTTAACCATTGCTCCGCATCCAGCATCTTTGACGCGACACAAACTCGCGTCATAGGCGGCGATATGGTGAAAATATTGGCTTGGTACGACAATGAATGGGGCTTCTCAAATCGTATGCTGGACACGACTTTAGCCATTCTCAAGGCGAACGCCTAAGTCTAGTTGACCAAGATTAAGGGGGCTAAGGCCCCCTTTTTTAGTTCAGGTTAGCTTCATCAAGCACTCGATAAACTGTGGTCATTCATTACAGATTCAAAAGCAAAGTAAAACGAGCGCTCATGCCAATTAAACGATCAGCCTATTTACAAACGTGTTTGATACTGATTTTAGTTGCTGCACAACCTTGTTTCGCCGGGATCAAAAACACCTTGTTTACGGCAGACTATCAAGGTGAATTTTCCGGCTGGAACATTAAGGTCACGCGTCGCCTCACGGAGCAAGATGGCGTCTATCAATTTGAATCAGAATCAAAGAATTTGTTCGCATCCATGCGTGAAGTCAGTGAATTTGTTATCACTGACCAGCAGATCATTCCCCGCAGCTACGAATACCGACGCAGGGTGTTTGGTCGCCAAAAATCCGAAACCATCGCTTTCGACTGGGATACAAAGCTAGCCCTTTACCGCCGCAGCGATCGCCCCAAAAGCAGCACCCAGCACCCCCTAACAGGGCCAACACTGGACCCATCGCTTTACCAGCTTCAATTGCAAGCTGATATTGCCAATGGCGTTACAGACCTGAGCTACAGTTTTATTAAACGCAAAAAGCAGCACCATTACGCCTTTCGTCGGGGCGAAGAAGACCGTTTCAAGCTCGACAAAGTCAATCGCAACGCGTTGATCGTTGAGCGAGTTGGCCAAGACCAGGGAGAAAGCACTCGGGTCTGGATGCTGCCAGAGTTGGGGGCGCAGATCGCCAAGATTGTCCATCAAGACGATGACGGCGATACCTTTGAAATAGACTTAGCCCACTACGAGAGCGATTCTGTTGCACTGCAAGATTTTTACCACAAGCTGAAAACATCCGCTGTTCAGCCAAACAAAGCTTTGCCTCCACCACCGCTTTAGTTCGATACAGGACAACTTGCCTGACACGCAAGCATAGTATCTAATGCTGACTTTTTGTGACAAGGCCCCTCATTAACATGGCTCATTCCAATTCACCCGCACCCATTTGGCGTCGTCTTGCGGCATTGGGTTACGATCTCTTCATCCTCACCGCCATCAGTTTTACCTATGGCGCATTGGTGACAACCTTCGCCGTTAAATTCGGTCATATTGAAGCGAAAGACTACCAACCAATGTTTCATGGGTTGCTGTTCCAATTGGGCTGGATATTCTGTCTCGCCGGTTTTTACTGTTGGTTCTGGTTTAAATCGGGTCAAACGATCGGGATGAAAACCTGGAAAATTCAACTGCGTGCGGAGGATGATAGTAACCCAAGCTGGCAAAATTGCTTGTTGCGATGCTTGGTTGCACCGCCCTCCATATTGATTCTAGGCTTGGGTTTTTGGCTGGCCCTGTTGGATCCGCATAAACGCAGTTTACAAGACCGCCTGTCGGGCACTCGCGTCAACTTCGTACCTTAAAAGTTCTAAGTCGAACGCCGCAGCATAACGAGCCCAACAACAATACAGACCAAGATCGGCGACAAAACCGCAACCAGTGGTGAAAACCCAAAAATCACGCTACTGGGGCCCAACATATCCTGAGACATACGGAAAATAATACCGACTATGACGCCAGAAAAAATACGATAGCCCATCGTAACTTGCCGCAATGGACCAAAAATAAAACTGATGGCAATCATGACCAAGCTGGCAATTGCGAGGGGTTGCAACGCTTTCTGCCAAAACGCAAGCCAATATTCTTTGGCATCCTGATTTTGTTTTTCCAAATAATCGCCATAGTAATAGAGTCGCTGCATGGGCAAATCTTCCGGAGGCAAAACCAACACATCCAATATCTTGGGCGACAATTCTGAATGCCAATCCGCTGTGGCGAATTTTTCCGTTGCGATAGACGTCTCACCTAAAATGGTGCTTACACCATCCTGCTCAAACCACGAATCCTGCTGAAATATTGCCGAATCAATGTAGGTACTTTTAAGCAATTGGCCGTCGTCTGAAAATTCCAACTTGGTTACACCGTAAAGCTTTCCATTAGGCAAAACCGCACTGAAATGCATAAACACATTACCCTCGCGATTCCATACTCCACGCTGACCTTGCAACGCCGATTGGTGACCTAGAGCGATCGCTTTACGACTTTCCAAATATTGATCTGTCGTCGGGGCCACATATTCGCCGAGCAACACCCCGAAAACAATATAAGCCAGAATTGGGCGCATCACCGCCCAAATAATTTGACCCACAGAGACCCCAGCCGCCCTGATCACGGTGAGTTCACTGGTATTTGCAAGTATCCCCAAACCGATTAAACAACCGACCAATGAGGCTAAAGGCAGGTAATCGTAAACACTCGATGGAATTGACAGCAGGGAATAAACCAACGCCTCGTAGGAAGTGTAGTCACCCTGAACCCGTCCCAGCTGATCGACCAACTCAGAGATGAAATCCAGGGATACAATCACCAATAACACAACAGCGATAGCGCCGCTTACAGAACGAGCAATATAGTGTCGAATACGCTTCATTTAGGTACCCGTCGCAATGCGTCCATCAAACGGGGGGCAATTAATAAGAACAACGCAAAACCGAAAAACAGCAAATGGACCAGCCATAGCAAATAAGGAATCGGAGCCTTGCCCTCCTCGACCCAGCCGCGCGCGGTATTACAGCAGACCACATAGATGATGTAGAGCAAAATTGCAGGGATCATTTTGGCATATCGACCTTTCCGCGGTTGAGTGCGACTGAGTGGCACCGCGAGAAACGCCACGACCAGAACCAGAACAGGCAGTGACAATCGCCAATGCAGTGCGGCCATCGTTTGCGTTGAGTGCTCGGCGATGAGTGCCTGGGTCGACATACTATCGGTAACGTTTTTCGCGCGAGCTTCATATTCGGGCTCAGGAACGTATTGCGAGTAACGATCAAACTTAATGACTTCGTAGTCCGCTTCTCCTGGCTGGCCACTATATTGGTAGCCCTTTTCAAGTACCAAATAGCGCTTGCCACTGATTGGGTTCGCCAGAGTTTCGCCAGAGTCTGCCGTTAAGACCGATAGTTTTTCACCGGTTTCACCCGAACCAGCAAGAAACACTTTCTCCAATTGCTTTTTGTCCCCGGATACAGATTGAGCATAGGACACGCCATCGTGGTTGCTTAACTTATGGAATCGCGCCGGAGTCAGGGTTTCGAACTCCGTGCGACTACGCTGTTCTGCCACCAAATCTTCCGAAGCCTGCATACCAATGGGACTGATGTACAAACTGAAGGTTGCAACGATTCCCGCCACAAACAAGCCAATTGCCAGAGTGTAAAACAGCAATTTATTTTCACTCATGCCACAAGCGGAAAGCACGGTCATCTCACTGTCCACATAGAGCCGCCCGTAAGACAAGAGAATGGCAATAAAAAAACCTAGGGGAATAATCAGCTCCAAAAACGAGGGCAATCGAAAGGCAATCAGCGTTAGCAATACGCTGGCATCCAGCTTTCCCGCAGCCGCATCAGCCAAATAGCGCACAAAACGACCACTGATAATAATCAGCAACAATATCGCGCTGACAGCCAGCATCGTAGTTAGGACTTCTCTGACCAAATATCGAAAAATAATCACAAAGGATGCTACATCTCGGACCTAGGTTGAATACAAAGTGGCACGACTCTTCGAAAGAGCGCACCATGAACCAAGTTTGGAGGCATTATAGCGTGCCCTGCTGCAATCGACACAAGTGCATCGAAAGGTGAAGCTAAGCCAAATCTTGGCATTCGTTGAGAAAGCACAGTAAAATCATTTTTGATTTCCTACAAAGGAAATTTGAAACAATGAATTTTTTCGACACATCAGTGTGTTTGATTAAAATCTAAGTGGCTAAATCAACAGCCACCTCTGAAGCCATTCATAGGTTTGTTCTTCCTACAACTGGATTCAATTTGCGGAAGCCGCCTTAACCCTATTCAAAATATAAGACGCAGGAAAACAACATGGAATTCTCTATCAAGACGGGCCGGTTCGATGCTTTGCGCACAGATTGCTTGGTCGCCACACTCTACGCCGATGGCACTATGTCACAAGCCTGTACATATTTAAATCAAAAAGACAAGCAAGTGAGTACCTGGTTAGCCTTAAAAGACGGTCCCTTAACCAGCGGCTCGAATGCATGGCTCGCCAGTCCGGACCCCAAAAAAATCAAACGCGTACTGCTCGTCTGCGTCGGCGAATCCGCGGCGAAACTAAGCCTAAAAGACCTGCGCGAAAGCGCGAAAGCAGTGACATCCTCCTTAAAAAATAAAAATATTCAAAATGCAGTATGGAGTTTCGATCCAGAATATCCGCTGAGCGGCAAAGCCACTGCTACGGTAGTTTGTGAAAGCGTGGCAACTGGGCTCTACCGCTATACCACCAGCAAAACCAAAGACACCAAAACATCTGCTTTGC
>JBNKFP010000094.1:0-10420 GCA_050289365.1 Cellvibrionaceae bacterium
GAATGATCGCGAAGTTAGCTCAGCCGCTGGGGGAAAATGCCGCCTACTTATTTTACGATTGCCCGCCGACACTCTCCCCAGCGATTGAGCACCTGCTGTGTGGAGTGGATATCATCCTCGTCCCTATGATTCCCAGCCCGCTCTCGATCCGCGCGATGGAGCAGATTTATGAGTACTTTGACGCCAAAAAGGTCGGCCCCGGCCGGCTTTTGGGATTTTATACTCAAGTGGACATGCGCCGCAATTTGCACAAGGAAGCATTACTTAACGCCAAAAAGATGCCTTTTCCGGTTTTAAAGACCTGGATCCCCAGCGATTCTATGGCTGAACAAATGGGGGCTCATCGGGCTCCATTGGAGCAATTTGCACGTTCATCGCGGTCTGCAATCGCTTACGAACGTCTTTGGCAAGAAGTCCGGCGGGTTATGCGGCGGGAGAAACTGTTGGGGGCTTAAAGCACGGACCCGTCATTTCCTGTTTGGGGCTTGTGAAGTTGATTGACATGCCCGCTAATGTAGCCCAGTAGCAGTAAGCCCGGTATTACCATTAGCGCAGTGATAATAAAAAAGATTACCCAGTTTCCATTGAGTCCATCGACTAACTGCCCGCTGAAGGCGGCCAAGGTGGTTCGACCTAAAGCACCCAGAGACGCCAGTAAGGCGTATTGGGTGGCTGAAAAGGTATGACTGCACAACATGGAAATAAAAGACACAAAGGCGATGGAGGCCCACGCTGCGGTTATGCCATCCACGACAACAGTGATCAAATACCAGTGGGTGTCAGGCCCAACAATGGCCATGACCACAAACAGCAAATTGCTCGCCGCCATAAAAATCCCACTGATCAACAAGCCTCTGGTTAAGCCGAATTTGGCGTTCAACAAGCCGCAGGGTACGGCTGCCGCAAAAGTGACAAACCAAGTCAGCAGTTTTGAGTAGGACGCAATCTGGGTGTTGGTAAAGCCGATTTCTTTATAGAACAAAATCGACATGCGACCGAGAAATGACTCACCCAATTTAAACACTACAATAAATAACAGCAACGTCAGCGCTAAGCGCAATCCGTTGCGATTAAAAAAGTCTTCAAAGGGGGCGAGTACGGTGGTGAGTAGCCAGGCGAGAAAATGCGTCAGACTTTGCGATTCTGAGGCTCGGCTGCTCATGCTCTGCGACTTCAGTACTTGCAGTTGATGCAAAATAAAAATGATCAGCAGCAGTTCTAAGGCAACAACGACAGGAACAAACAGAGGTGAATCCGTCACGGAGTCGGCCAATCCCGGAGCGCCAAACACAGCCCAAATTGCTAAGACCCAAGGTATGTTGAGTAAACCCAAAAGTCGTAAACGTGCGGCAAACGGGGTGTGCAGCATGAGTTGTTGATTGATTTCTATGGTCCGAGCGATATCGCGGGTGTGGCCATGTACCGGGTCTGGACTGAGAAACAAGATGCTGGCGCAGAGCAAGCTTATGGCTCCCAACACGAGATACAGTTCGGGCCAGCTCCAGCCCAAATCGGAAAGCGAGAGGGGAATGAAGCCTAAGAGGGCATAACCGGTCCACCAGCCTGCGGTGGCGGCGGAAGCTGCGGCGGATATATGGGCACTTTCATGGCGTTCGAACTGATCCACACGATAGGCATCAATGGCAATATCTTGAGTGGCGGAGGCTATGGCAATGATCAGTGCTGTCAAAACAATCCACTGGGCCGATTCCGCTACGGTTAGAGTGCTTATGATAAGGCAGGCGCTGGCAATAGCCGCTTGGCAGTACAATATCCAACTGCGCCTAGCGCCCATGCGAAATGGTGTTTTCGGAGCAAAGGCATCCAATACCGGCGACCAGAAACAGTTTACGGCAAAGACAAATGTGATTAAGCCCGCGTAGCCAATATCCGTTCGGCTGATGCCACCTTCTTTTAACCATAGCGTCAGCGCCGAGCCAATCATAACCCAGGGCAACCCGCTGAGAATGCCGAGAAAAAAGACGCAGATAACACGCCTGTCAAAAAAAATGCTTAAATCAGTTGAAGCTCTGGCTTTGGACAAGAGTAATCCTTGATCGGTAGACTGCTGGCATCTGTGATAAGTGTAGGGATTTCATTGGGCAGGTCAAACACTTAAAAGTAGCGCTCGCAGGTTAGGGTGATTTTTGAACTGGGAAGCTCATAGACTTCTGAATTTTGAATATTTATACTTCCCGCTGATGTGTTTTAAGCATTTTGAGCCGCTAACCGTTGAATACTAAAACAAAGTTACGCCGGCATCTGAATCATTGGGCACTTCCGTGCTGCAAACTCATAATATTGAATTTGCGATACTCTACCAAAAACAAAACGGAAAACGAGAGAACCTCAGTCTAAACTGAAGTGGCTCATCGTTACCACACCGTTGTTATGCGGAAAACTGGGTTATTGCTAAGCACTACCGGCCGTCATAAGGGTTTTTCAGTTTGCGATTGTTTTTCTTTTTTCTCCTTTGTAGCCTTGCGGAGCTCTGTTCGGCGGATCAAATCGTGATGCGCAACGGCGATGTACTGGAAGGTGTTTTTAAAGGTATCGTCGACGAAAACATCATTTGGCAGACCGCCTATTTGGGTGAATTGAAGATTGCCAAAGCACGGGCAAAAAATATTCACTCTCAACAAGTGTTTAAATTGCGAGGTCAGGCTACCCCCTGTACTTGGCAGAGTCTGGAAAAACATATTGCCAAATTTGTCTGCCACCGCGGTGAGGTACGCGCCTTCCCGTTGTTGAGTTTGCAGCAAGTTGTGCCATTTGAAGGGCATCAAAAGGCCAATCATTCCTATGGCGGAAATCTGCGTATTACCGGCCTCAAAAAAGAGGGTAATGCGGCAGCGGAGTATTGGGAAGTCCACTGCGATGTGGTTCTTCGGCATGGAGATTGGCGGCACGCTGTGGCGTTGTCCTCTGCGGGTCAGTCGCTGATTTTGCGGGAGGGTGAATCCACCAGCGAAGACAAGGATCGCCGTGATCGGGGGGAACTGACCTTGGACTGGTTTTTTCTGCCCCGCTACTATTTGTCCAATGTGTTTTCGGTGGAGGCCGACAGCAACCGCAACATTCAGGAGGAGTACAAATTTTCGTCTGGTCTCGGTTATCAATTCTGGGAGTTGGAGAACACGTCTTTGGCGGTTGTAGTGGGTTTGGAGCACAACGCCACCTATTTGAAGCTTAACCCTCTCCCCAATGAGCCCGAACGCTACACATCCGCGCGGTTGGGAACGGACTTTCGCTATAAATTCAAATCTGGGGCCAAGTTCTATCACACTAATACCTACAGTTACGCGCTCAATAGTGTGCAGGTTCGCGGTGGCGTGAAACGCTGGGAGTTTAAGTCGAACAGCGGTGTCAATTTCCCTATTGGATTCGGCATTTCTGCGGATATGAATATCGAGTGGAATTACAAAAACCACGCAAAAGATCAAGATCCAAATGCGTTTAAAACCGACGTGGTCTACCGCGTCGGTGTCAACTATTCCTGGTAGCAACGCTCATCTGTTTGTTTCCCTCAGTCCTTGTTTTTCCAGTAACTGCCCCCAACTTATGAACTTAGCCTAACTCTGGAGAATGAATTGCGATTTGTATTCTTGGTCTTTGTGATCGTGCCGATTATTGAAATTTTCCTGCTGATCCAAGTGGGTCATGTGATTGGCGCATTCAGCACCATCGCGATTGTCATTCTCACTGCGGCAATCGGTGTGCGCTTGCTGCGTCAACAGGGGTACCAAGCACTGCAGCGCGCGAGGGAAAAAATGAGCGTCGGGGCAGTGCCAGCCGAAGAAATGGTGGAGGGATTATTTCTTGCGGTGGGTGGTGCTTTGCTGCTAACACCAGGTTTTGTTACCGATGCGCTCGGCTTTTGCTGCCTCGTGCCATCCCTGCGCCGTTTGCTTATGCGCTGGGGGCAGCGTTACCTCAATTTATTGGTCGTGCGAGGGCCGGTGTCTTGGCGTTCAGCTTCGAGAAGTTCCAGTGAGCGGACCATAGAGGGAGAATACAAGCGAGAGGACGAGTAAATCTCGAAGACCCTTGAGCCGATTTGTCTCAAGTCCGGGAGTTAAGGCGCAATAAGCGACAATAAATCGATAAAAACCCAATTTTTTTTGCTACCTGATGTTGAAATCCTGGAAATCGATCCCATCTTCGGCAACAGACAAACGAGAGGCAATTTGTTAATCAAGAGTTGTGTCTCGGTAACATCTCGCGAACAGGTGTAACAAACTTGTGCGCGCGCCCTGAGGGCATCTGACAATAAATCTATGGGCCAAGCGCTCATAGCAAATGATCTAAAACGCTACTTTTTGGAGAAAACGTCGATGAAAATCCGTCCTTTACACGATCGTGTTGTGGTACGTCGCAAGGAAGAAGAGCAAACAACTGCGGGTGGTATTTTGCTTCCCGGTTCCGCTAAGGAAAAGCCAAATCAAGGTGTTGTGGTTGCTGTAGGCAGTGGCCGCGTGTTGGATAACGGCGATGTGCGTCCCGTGGACTTAAAAGTTGGAGACATCGTGGTTTTCGGCAAATACGCCGGCAGCGATACCATTGAAGTTGACGGCGAAGAGCTGGTCATTTTGAGTGAAGGCGATATTAAAGCCGTCGTTGAATAAGCTCACTAATTAACCCATTTATTTCAGATTATTTGGTAAGGAATTAAGAATATGGCAGCTAAAATCGTTAAATTCGGTGATAGTGCACGTCAACAAATGTTGGCCGGTGTGAATGTATTGGCAGACGCCGTTAAAGCAACTTTGGGTCCCAAAGGGCGCAACGTTGTGCTGGAAAAATCTTTTGGCGCACCAACCGTGACTAAAGACGGCGTGTCTGTTGCAAAAGAAATTGAATTAAAAGATAAGTTCGAAAACATGGGTGCGCAGATGGTAAAAGAAGTTGCCTCGCAAGCTTCTGATGAAGCGGGTGACGGAACGACTACTGCGACTGTATTGGCGCAATCCATTGTCAACGAAGGTTTAAAATCCGTTGCTGCTGGTATGAACCCAATGGACCTGAAGCGCGGTATCGACAAAGCTGTAGTCGCAGCAGTTGCGCACATTAAAGCCATTGCACAACCTTGTGAAGACGGCAAGTCCATCGCCCAAGTGGGTACTATCTCGGCTAACAGTGACAGCTCAATTGGTGACATCATTGCTGATGCCATGGCTAAAGTGGGCAAAGAAGGTGTGATCACTGTTGAAGAAGGTAGCGGCCTGGAAAATCAATTGGACGTGGTTGAAGGTATGCAGTTTGACCGCGGCTACTTGTCTCCATACTTTATCAACAACCAAGACAACATGAGCGTAGAGCTTGAAGCGCCCTACATGTTGTTGGTGGACAAAAAGATCTCCAACATTCGTGAATTGCTGCCTGTATTGGAAGCTGTAGCGAAGTCTGGAAAACCTTTGGTTATTGTCGCTGAAGACGTTGAAGGCGAAGCTCTGGCGACTTTGGTTGTGAACAATATGCGCGGCATTGTCAAAGTCGCTGCTTGTAAGGCACCTGGGTTTGGTGATCGTCGCAAAGCCATGTTGCAGGACATTGCTGTTTTGAGTGGCGCCACGGTGATTTCAGAGGAAGTGGGTCTGGATTTGGAAAGTGTGACTCTGGAACATTTAGGTTCTGCTAAGCGCATCGCCATGAATAAAGAAAATACCACTATTGTTGATGGCGCTGGTGACCCGAAAGCCATTGAAGGCCGTGTTAATCAGATTCGTGCTCAGATCGAAGAAACCTCTTCTGAATACGATCGCGAAAAACTGCAAGAGCGCGTGGCCAAATTGGCTGGTGGTGTTGCAGTGATCAAAGTGGGTGCAGCAACCGAAATGGAAATGCGTGAGAAAAAAGCACGCGTTGAAGATGCTTTGCACGCTACTCGTGCTGCAGTTGAAGAGGGTGTTGTTCCTGGTGGTGGTACCGCTTTATTGCGTGCCGTTGCTGCTATTGAAAGCTTGAAAGGTGACAATGAAGACCAAAATGCCGGTATTGCAATTGCACGCCGCGCTATGGAAGCTCCATTACGCCAAATCGTTGCTAACGCGGGTGAAGAAGCTTCAGTCGTGTGTGAGCACGTGAAAAAAGGCGAAGGCAACTACGGCTATAACGCTGCAAGTGGCGAATACGGTGACATGCTGGAAATGGGTATTTTGGACCCAGCCAAAGTAACCCGTAGTGCGTTGCAAGCCGCTGGTTCCATTGCCGGTCTGATGATCACGACTGAAGCTATGATCGCGGATAGCCCAGACGATAAACCAGCCCCAGAAGCCGGTGGCGGAATGCCTGGAATGGGCGGCATGATGTAAGCTATCGCTCACAAAAAAAACGGTCCGTAAGGGCCGTTTTTTTTGAATCTAAACTTGCTAATCGCCCCATTTTTCCTGATTGCGGGTATATAATCCCGTAACTCACTCAACCCTTTCACTGAAAATAGGATGTAAAGACCATGGCCTTTGAATTACCTGCTTTACCTTACCCGAAAGACGCACTGGCGCCACACATTTCTGCTGAAACACTTGAGTTCCATTACGGCAAGCACCACCAAACTTATGTTGATAAGTTAAATGGACTCGTGCCCGGCACAGAATTCGAAAATAAAACCCTTGAAGAAATCGTAAAAACATCAACCGGGGGCGTATTTAACAACGCCGCGCAAATTTGGAACCACACCTTCTACTGGCACTGTCTGAGCCCTAACGGCGGTGGCGAAGCGACGGGTGCAGTGGCTGATGCCATTACCTCGGCATTCGGTTCTTTCGAAAAATTCAAAGAAGAATTTACGGCATCGGCGATCAATAATTTTGGTTCGTCTTGGACTTGGCTAGTGAAAAAGTCCGATGGCACCGTAGGGATTGTGAATACCAGTAATGCCGCAACGCCACTGACGGACGACGCGGTCACGCCGCTGTTGACGGTGGATCTTTGGGAGCATGCTTACTATATTGACTATCGCAATGCGCGTCCAAAATACATGGAAGCGTTCTGGGCTTTAGTTAACTGGGATTTTGTAAATCAAAATTTCGCCTAAGCGAGTTCGCCGCTGAGGGGATTTAATAATAAGAAAAAAGGGGGCTTTATAGCCTCCTTTTTTCTTGCGGAATCGCCTCAGGATTCTATTGTCAGTAGAATTTGATTGTTTTATTTCATCGTAACAAAGCGACTTTACTAGGATTAACAGGTACTACCATGAGCGAGCAACGCCGAGAGCCTACCATTTCGACCATGCCTCTTGATTCACGAGAAGAATCAACGCGGGCGCGACCGCAAGCACCGGTAAATTCCCCTGAGCGAAAAGGGCCGCCTCGTCCACCTCCGGTTTCATCTCGACCCGTAGTGGTGCGTTCGCCACTGGCGCCTTTGGCCTTTGTCGTCGCATTGTTAGTGGGGTTGTTTGCGGGGTATACCTATTGGCTGCTGTTGCAAGCGCAGCAACAGCTCAAGCAATCCGACACACAATTGCAATCTTCCGACCTGCGTATAGCGGGCCTGGAAAAGCGCCTCAGTTTGTCTGATGACGAATCCACTCAGTCGTTAACGGTGATTCAGGCCAAGGTAAAAGAAAATGAATCGGAGATTCGCAAATTGTGGGGAGTATCATACGACCGCAATCGCAAAGCCATCTCCGATTTGGAAGAATCCGTCACAAAATTAACCAAATCCGTTGGTGGTATTGATAGTCGGTTGAAAAAATCGCTGGAAGATGCGATGGGAGAAATTCGGGTTATTAGCGAACTGCTGGAAGCTCAACAGTCCGCCATTTCAAAAACCGAGCAACTGTTTCGCTCTCAGCAGGCAAATGTGGCTCAGTTACAAGAAAAGTTTCAAGCTGTTGAAACAGATTTGCGCAAAAAAGTTGGCAACAATGAAGAGTCGATTAAAGCAATCGATTCATTTCGGCAGCAGGTTAATCGTGATTTGCTGAAGCTCAAAGGTGGCTAGCAGCCCCGTGTAGAGCCCTATGTTTTTAATTTATGATTGAATAAGAAGGTGACATTCCATGTCCGATGTAACGGTTATTAACCAGAATGACATCATTGCCAGTGTTGAAGATGCACTCCAGTTTATCTCTTATTACCACCCCAAAGATTTTATCGATGCGGTACACAATGCGTATCAAAGGGAGGTCAATCCCGCAGCAAAAGATGCCATGGCACAAATTTTAATTAATTCACGTATGTGTGCTGAGGGCCATAGGCCCATTTGTCAGGACACCGGCATAGTTACCGTCTTTGTGAACGTGGGCATGAAAGTACGCATTGAGGGTGATATGGCGCTTGATGATATGATCAATGAGGGGGTGCGACGGGCCTATAACAACGTAGATAATGTTTTGCGCGCGTCCATTTTGGCCGATCCCGACGGCGCTCGCAAAAATACTGGAGACAATACTCCCGCCGTTATTCACTACAAAATTGTTCCCGGCAATACCATTGACGTTCATGTTGCGGCTAAGGGTGGTGGGTCGGAAGCGAAGTCCAAATTCGCCATGCTCAATCCATCGGATTCCGTGGTTGATTGGGTGCTGAAAATGGTCCCACAAATGGGGGCGGGTTGGTGCCCTCCTGGAATGCTCGGAATCGGGGTGGGCGGCACCGCAGAAAAGGCGATGTTGCTCGCGAAAGAGGCGTTGCTTGACCCTATTGATATTCAAGACCTGCGCGAGCGAGGACCAAAAAATCGAGCTGAAGAATTGCGTATCGAGTTAATGGATAAGGTCAACGCTCTGGGGATTGGTGCGCAGGGGTTGGGCGGGCTAACCACCGTGTTGGACGTCAAAGTGAAAGATTACCCCACCCATGCCGCGAACAAAGCCGTCGCCATCATTCCCAATTGTGCCGCTACTCGTCACGCCCATTTTGAATTGACAGGTGCGGGCTCAGCGCTGCAAACCCCACCCAAGTTGGACGACTGGCCCAAAGTGACGTGGGAACTGGGTGACCAAGTGCGGCGTGTCAATTTGGATAGCATTACTCCCGAAGAGGTGCGCGAATGGCGTTCGGGAGAGACTGTGCTACTGTCCGGTAAGCTACTTACTGGGCGAGATGCGGCGCACAAGCGCTTGGTGGATATGATCGCCAAAGGTGAGCCTATGCCGGTTGATTTCACCAACCGCTTTATTTACTACGTTGGTCCGGTAGATCCGGTGCGCGACGAAGTTGTAGGGCCGGCGGGGCCAACCACGGCTACGCGCATGGACAAATTTACCCGTACGGTTCTGGAGCAAACCGGCTTGATCGGCATGGTGGGTAAGGCCGAGCGAGGTTCTTTGGCCATCGAGGCCATTCGCGATAGTCAGGCGGTTTATCTGATGGCTGTTGGTGGTGCAGCCTATCTGGTGTCAAAAGCGATCACCGCCGCCAAGGTTGTAGCCTTTGAGGATTTGGGAATGGAAGCCATTTACGAGTTCGAAGTGAAAGACATGCCGGTTACAGTCGCGGTGGACAGTACGGGTGATTCCGTTCATGAAAGTGGACCTCGAATTTGGCGTGAAAAAATTGAGCAAGGGACGATTGAAGTGAAGTAACAAAACGCCTCAGCGAAGCCGCAATCAGCTGGGGCTTCTTTTTGAAGAGGGTAAGTTATGAGCGATTTACATCAGCAGTCGTGCACTGCCTGTAAGGCGGACGCGCCAGCCGTGAGCACCGCCGAACAAGCCGAGTTGTTAAGACAATTACCACAGTGGCAAATCACCCAGGATGGTGTCGACAAGCTCACCCGCAAATTCACCTTTAAAAATTTCATCGAGGCTATGACATTTGCGCAACGGGTAGCCGATCTCGCTGAGCAACACCAACATCACCCGCTGTTATGTGTTGCCTGGGGAGAGGTTCAGGTTACCTGGTGGACCCACAAAATTCGCGCACTGCACCTAAACGATTTTATCCTGGCGGCGAAAACCGACATACTTTATTCCTAGGTAAGCTGCCTCAATTAGGCTCATATGCCCGTTAATACCGGTTTTTTAGTCTAAAAGTTGTTAGGAATCTAAGTCTTCTTATAACCAATATTGCAACTAGGGGCTTAGTTGTGATTCTTGGTCTCATCATAAAGTATGTGATCTGCGTCCGCTTTAGGCTAAAAAACGAACAATTTATGTACGATTTTCAAAGTAATCTTGTTTATAATGGCTCCCTCTATTGATTTGGATCCCCTGGTGAGCCCCTGTTTATCAGCTATGCAGAGTAAGTGGGTGAACGCATCAGAGATTTGTTTAAGCCCCTAACGGGCTTTTGGGCACATAATAAAAATGATCGCTTTGAACAACCTGAACATCAAAGTCAAGTTAACCCTCATTGCTGTGACGACAACGGCAGCTGCCCTATTGTGCGTATTGCTGGCATTTGTGGTGCAGGATTTACGTCTGGTCAAGAGGGTTAAGGCGGAACAAGTCGAATCTCAGATTTCTATTCTGGTG
>JBNKFP010000095.1:0-10370 GCA_050289365.1 Cellvibrionaceae bacterium
CAAGACCAAATAGGCAGGCGATGATGCTGCTCGCGGAGCCTGCGGGTGGGTTGCTTGAATGTGCGGGTAACCGTACATCTAGATGAATGACTGTCCAAGACAGAACCCGGCTTATCGGCCAACTCCATTTATCTTCTCCATATTGGTGATTGTAAGTACTTGCTACCACCAATCCCCAGTAAGGTTATGCTTTTGTGCTCTGAGAGCTAACTTGCTTTAATTCCAAATAGTCTTTAATTTAATGTATTGCGTGAGCAATGCATCCTATCTCTTTGTTTTTGGTGCTAAAAGTGCCAGATTTTCGCCTTATTCTTGCCTGCGGCTTTTGTAATTTTCCAATAATTTTCAGTTATTTACGTCACCTATTTCACCCTTTGGCTTGACTTTAACCACGCGCCAAATATAGTGTGCTAAAGTGGTATAAAGTGGTTTTTTGTGGGTAATAGTGGGCTTTGGGCTCCTTAGAGTGGTAAAACGTGTTTCAAGGTAGTCATAACATCAACATGGACGCCAAAGGGCGCATCGCCATTCCCGCGAAGCAGCGTGAATGTCTGATGGCTATGTGCGAAGGAAATGTTGTAATGACTGCTCATACGCAAGACCGTTGTGTGCTGATCTACCCCGAAACGGAGTGGAACATCATTTTGCCTAAAATCGAAGCTCTGCCCACTTTTAATAAGCAAGCGTTGCGCACCCAGAGATTGTTGATTGGATATGCCACGACCCTTGAATTGGATGGTAATGGTCGTGTGCTGGTACCGCCTACTTTACGCGATTATGCGCGTTTAGATAAAAAATTAATGCTGGTTGGTTTAGGGAAAAAATTTGAGCTATGGAGTGAAGACACGTGGCTTGAGTCTGTTGCCGATATGGATATGGGTGATGACGAGCTGCCACCGGAAATGTTGTCACTTTCGCTGTAATTGCAAACTATGACTAAACCCGCTCATTTTTCTGTACTCCTGCAGGAGTCCATCGAGGCGTTGTTCTTTAACCCGGATGGTATTTATGTCGATGGAACCTTCGGTCGAGGCGGCCACAGTCGTGAGTTGCTCGGCAGGCTGTCGCCAAACGGCAAGCTGATTGGCATTGACAAAGACCCTCAGGCCATTGTTGTTGGGCGCGAGTTGGAGCAGCAAGATAGTCGGTTCTCCATAGTTCATGGTTCGTTTGCTGAGCTTAAGAGTATTGTTAAAGAACGCGGCGAACTGGGAAATATCAGTGGGATTTTATTGGATTTGGGGGTGTCATCACCGCAGTTGGATCAGGCTGAGCGCGGCTTCAGTTTTATGCAAGATGGTCCCTTGGATATGCGCATGAATCCATTGGTGGGTATCAGCGCTCAGGAGTGGGTCAATCAGACTGATGAAAAAGAAATTGCTCGAGTATTAAAGGAATATGGCGAGGAACGTTTTGCAAAACGGATGGCTCGCGCGATCTGTACTCGTCGTGAGGAGCGACCATTTGAGCGAACATTGGATTTGGCTGATGTCATAACCAAAGCGAATCCGAAATGGGAGCGCGAAAAGCATCCGGCCACTCGTGCTTTTCAAGCCATACGCATTGAAGTGAATAATGAATTAGGGGATTTAACGGATATTTTAAGCGACGCTTTGGAAGTACTCAGTGTTGGCGGTCGTCTTGCGGTGATCAGTTTTCACAGCTTGGAGGATCGTATAGTGAAACGCTTTTTTAAAGGCGAGGCGCGCGGAACGCAATACCCAAAACATTTGCCCATAACGTCTGACATGCAGGATCAGCGGGTGAGATTGGCGAGTAAAGCAATCAAGGCCAGCGAGCAGGAAGTGTCGATCAATGGTCGTTCACGAAGTGCCGTTTTGCGGGTTGCGGAAAAACTTTGAGTACGGAGGGGGCATGGTGAGTTTGGGCAAAATGCTGGTTCTGTCCGTAATGTGGCTGGCCATTATGGTGTCTTCGTTGGCCGTGGTATTGGTCACTCACAATGCCCGTTTGGCGACTCAGAAACTGGAGCACTTGCGCCATCAGGCCGCTGATCTGCAAGTGGAATCCGGTCAATTGTTGTTGGAAAAAAGTTCTTTAGCTGCGTTTGCTCGCACAGAGCAAATTGCACGCAATAAATTAAATATGGTCGTACCCGATTTGAATCGCATAGTGATTGTAAAGCCGTGACAAAAACTCGAAAAGCGAAAAAAAATGCCCAGCGCAACGCCGCCCCGGCCGCGGTGATTACCCCTGTGCGCCTGATTTTTTTTGCGATAGTGATTGGTGCTTTACCCCTGGCTTTGATTTGGCATTTGGCCCACTTGCAAGTGATTCCTTATGCCGAAAAAGGTTATTCGTTTTTACAGGAACAGGGGGATGCGCGCAGTATTCGTGAAGAAAACATTCGTGCCTATCGCGGTGTCATTACGGATCGCAATGGGGAGATTTTAGCGGTAAGCAGCCCAGTGAAATCGTTGTTTGCTAATCCTCAGCGATTGGACATGTCACGCCTGCCAGAGTTGGCCAAGGCCCTCAACCAAAACGCGTCCGAATTAGCTGAAAAGCTTGCACGTTACAGTGATAAGCAATTTGTTTATCTCGCGCGATCAATACCGCCCCATGATGCGGATCAAGTATTGCGATTGAAAATCAGTGGTGTCAGCGCTGAAGAAGAATTTCAACGTTACTATCCTGCGGGAGAGGTGGCAGCGCATGTAGTCGGTTTTACCGATATTGAAGATCATGGTCAAGAAGGTCTCGAGTTGGCATTGGATCAATGGTTGGCGGGCACACCGGGCAAACGTAAATTGCTGAAAGATTTAAAAGGCAATGTTGTGCGCGATATGGGCGTTTTACACGCCGCTGAATCCGGTCATGATTTGCAGTTGAGCATTGATCTGCGTTTGCAGTACTTGGCTTATCGCGAATTAAAGAATGCGATTATCGAACAGGGCGCCTCCTCTGGCTCCATTGTGATGTTGGACGTCCACTCTGGCGAGGTCTTGGCTATGGCCAACCAGCCGTCTTATAACCCCAATAATCGTAGCAAGATTAAAGCGGAACAATTGCGTAATCGCGCGGTGACTGACGTTTTTGAACCCGGTTCAACCATGAAGCCTTTTACAGTATTGGCCGCGTTTGAGACTGGGCGATACACCCCGAGTTCGGTCGTTGATACCAATCCTGGTTACTTCCGTGTGGCGGGTAAAACTTACAGCGATTTTCGTAATTACGGTGTGATTGACTTGACAATGGTGTTGAAAAAGTCCAGCCAAGTGGGTGTTAGTAAAATCGCATTGGACATGGAGGCTGAGCACATTCGAGAATTGTTTTATCGCGTCGGTTTTGGTCAGAGTTCTGGTACTGGATTTCCTGGCGAAGCTGTCGGCTTATTGCCCAGTCGCAGTCACTGGCATCCAACAGAGCATGCCTCATTGGGATTTGGTTATGGGCTGTCCGTAACGGCGTTGCAATTGGCGCAGGCATACAGTGTAGTGGCATCGGGTGGGGTTCTGCGGCCGACGTCGATGTTGCGGCAAGATGTTGTACCAGATGGCAATAAAGTGATCAGTGCTAAGTACGCGCACCAGCTTATCACCATGTTGAAAACCGTGCCGGAAAAAGGCGGTTCCGCTACGCAAGCACAAATCAAAGCCTACCCCGTTGCGGGGAAAACCGGGACCGCCCACAAAGTTGGCAGCGACGGTTATGCAGACAATAAATATGTGGCGCTTTTTGCCGGATTTGCGCCAGCCGATGCCCCGGAGGTGGTGGTCGTGGTGGTCATCCACAATCCCCCTGAAGAGCATTATTACGGTGGGGAAGCAGCAGCGCCGGTGTTTGCGCGAGTTGCAGAGGGTGCGCTGCGTCTACTGCAAGTGCCGCCGGATCAACAGTCTATGGCAGCGCGATGATGATGCACACTATGCAAACCAATGTAGCACATAAGACCCTTGCTCAGTTATTACCCGAACTGCGTTTGCCGAACCGGATTGCATCCGTTTCAATCACTGGTCTGACCCTGGACAGTCGTCAAATTCAGGCTGGAGATGTGTTTATCGCATTGATCGGTGACCGCGTTAATGGTCAGCAATTTATTGGTGGAGCCATAAAGTCTGGTGCAGCCGCTGTTTTAATTGAATCCACCCTGGCCCGTAAAGCGGGTACAGTGCAAGAACAAGATGGTATCCCCATTATTGCGGTCGCAAATCTTGCCGACCGTGTGAGTGAACTGGCTGGACTTTGCTATGAAGACCCTTCCCGTAAATTAAAAGTCATCGGCGTCACAGGTACGAATGGAAAAAGCACCTGTGTTTCGTTGATTGCGCAATTATATGAATTGTGCCTCGGCAAGGCCGCGACTTTGGGAACCTTGGGGGTGGGCCAAGACGGTGCTTGGCTCGATCTGGGCATGACGACGCCAGATCCGGTCACCTGTCAACGTATTTTGGCGGACTTAGTGTGTGAGAAAGCTGAGTTGGTTGCTATGGAAGTTTCATCACATGGCTTAGACCAGAATCGTGTGGCGGGTATTCAATTTCACACGGGCGTGTTTACCAATATTACTCATGACCATCTTGATTACCATGGCGATTTTCAGCAATACGCAAAGGCCAAGCGTAAATTGTTTGAATTAGAAGGGCTTAAATCTGCCGTCATTAATTTGGATGACCCCCATGCGCCTTACATGGTTGAGGCGGCTAAAAAAAATACTAATTTGTTGACCTATTCCATGTTGCATTTTGTTGCTGATGTTTATGCCAGCGATTTGCACTATTTAGAAAATGGTGTGCGTTTTCAGGTGTCTTCACCTTGGGGCGATGCTCAGGTGTTCAGTCCGTTGTTGGGCGAATTCAATGTTTACAATTTGCTGGCTGCGATTACCACTTTGGCCACACTAAAGATCGATTTTTCTCGAGTAATCGACGCCATTCCAAAACTAAAAGCGGTTCCAGGGCGCATGCAACGCATTGAATCCAATAACGATGTTATGGTTGTGGTGGATTATGCCCACACTCCCGATGCTTTGGCCCAAGCGATTGCGGCAACTCGTGCACATACTCGTGGTGCATTGTGGGTCATTTTTGGTTGTGGCGGTGATCGTGATCGCAGTAAGCGTGCCCCTATGGCTCGAATCGCTGAGCGTTTTGCGGATCATGTTGTGGTGACGAGTGACAACCCGCGAACGGAATCTCCAGAAAATATTATTTCCGAAATTTGTTTGGGATTTGTTGGCGGGGCACACCATACGGTGACGGATCGGGAAGAGGCCATTATTTTTGCGGTACAGAGTGCGCAACCCGGTGATGTCATCCTAGTGGCTGGCAAGGGGCATGAAAACTATCAGATTGTTGGAGATAAAAAACTCCCCTTTGATGATGTCAGTCTAAGCCAGCAAGCTTTGGCAGCCAAAAAAGCGAGAGTTTCGTCAGGAGTGTCGCAATGATGCTGTTGAGCGAAATAGCCCAGAGTTGCATTGGTACAGTACAGGGTGCGAACTGCAGTATTACCGGCGTGAGTACCGACACGCGTGCGATTCAGCCGGGTAATTTATTTGTTGCGCTGCGCGGTCATCAATTTGATGGTCATCAATTTGCGTCCAAGGCGGAGAAATCCGGTGCGCAAGCTCTGTTGGTGGATCATGTAGTGAAAGGGGTGGCCTTGCCACAAATTGTGGTGCGTGACACCACCTTAGCGCTTGGTCAAATTGGACGAGCCTGTCGCGAACAATTTGAAGGTGTTGTGATAGGCATTACCGGTAGCGGTGGTAAAACCACAGTGAAGGGAATGCTCAATCAAATATTGCAACAGCAGGGGCAAACCCTATCGTCATTCGGCAACTTCAATAATCATATTGGTGTCCCTTTAACTTTACTAAAAATGGCGAAACAGGCTTTTGCAGTCGTGGAAATGGGGACAAACCATCCTGGTGAAATCGGTTATTTGACCTCGTTGGTGCAACCCGATATTGCACTGGTGAACAACGTCATGCCTGCCCATATTGGTGGTTTCGGTTCGCTCGAGGCTATCGCGCAAGAAAAATCTACCGTCTATGGCACATTGCAGGCGCAGCAGTGTGCGGTGATCAATGCCGACGATGATTTCGCTGAATACTTCATTGATAAAACCAAGCATTGTCAGCAAATGATGTTCAGTCGCAAGCAAATGCCATCTTCTTGCAATGGATTGCTTGCAGAAAATATTCATGCTGACAGCAGTGGCTGTTATCGATTTCAGTTGCGATATGACCATGAATCCGTCGATGTTGCTTTGGCGGTACTTGGCGATCATATGGTGTCCAATGCTTTAGCCGCAGCGGCTTGTGCCACGGTTGCGGGTTGTTCTCTGCAAGTTGTCTCTTTAGGTCTCGCAAAATTTCGAGGAGAAAAAGGGCGTATGCAGGCGCAGGCGGGAATCGGCGGTTGTTGTGTTGTGGATGATACCTATAACGCCAACCCGGGTTCAGTTAAAGCGGCAATAGATTATTTGGCTTCTAGGCCAGGGCAGAGAATTCTTGTTTTGGGAGATTTAGGCGAGTTGGGTGAAGAAGCGCAAAGTGCTCACATACAAATAGGCGAATACGCCAAAAAAATGAGTATTGATGCGCTTTACACAGTGGGGGAGGCTGCCGCTCTCGCCGCCAATCGGTTTGGCGAGAGTGGTGTGTCTTTTGATAATAAAGATGATTTAGCTGTTGATTTGGTTCATCGGTTAAATGATCAGACTACGGTTTTGGTTAAGGGTTCTCGCAGCGCCAAAATGGAGGAAGTGTGCAGTAAATTGCTCGACAACGGGGAGAATAAATCGTGTTAGTTTGGTTAGCAGAGTATTTGACTCCCTATTTTAGCCCGCTGGCAGTCATTCAATATTTGACGCTGCGCGGCATTCTTGGCGTTATGACTGCCTTGTTTATTTCGCTGTTGATGGGGCCATGGTTTATTCGCAAGTTGAATCAGATGCAAATTGGGCAATCTGTTAGAAATGATGGCCCTCAAAGTCATCTCAGTAAATCGGGTACACCCACTATGGGCGGCACCTTATTGCTGTTCGCCATTGTATTTAGTGTGTTGCTGTGGTCGGATTTAAATAATCGATTTGTTTGGGCGGTACTGTTTATCACCATCAGTTATGGTCTTATTGGCTGGGTGGATGACTACCGCAAGGTGGTTGAAAAAAATTCTCGGGGTTTGCCCGCAAAATGGAAATACCTTTGGCAATCTGTCGCGGGCGTTGCAGTTGCCATTTTTCTATTCAGCTCTGCGCAGTCTCCGGCAGAAACCCAGTTGTTTGTGCCATTTTTTAAAAATGTATCGTTTGAGCTCGGTTGGGCTTATTTATTTTTGGTTTATTTTGTGGTGGTGGGTTCGAGTAATGCGGTGAACCTAACCGATGGTCTAGACGGTCTCGCCATTATGCCCACCGTCATGGTGGGATCAGCTTTAGGGATCATTGCATATCTTGTTGGCCATGCCAGCTTTGCTAATTATTTGCATATTCCATACATAGCAGGGACCGGCGAACTTGCCGTATTTTGCGGCGCCCTGGCGGGAGCCGGTTTAGGTTTTTTATGGTTTAACACCTATCCCGCTCAGGTTTTTATGGGCGATGTGGGTGCTTTGGCTTTGGGCGGGGCTTTGGGGGTGATTGCCGTCGTGGTTCGCCATGAAATTGTCTTTTTTATCATGTCCGGCATTTTTGTCGTTGAGACCGTTTCAGTCATTCTGCAAGTCGCGTCATTTAAATTAACCGGCAGACGCATTTTTCGCATGGCTCCGTTGCATCATCACTTTGAATTAAAAGGTTGGCCTGAGCCGCGGGTCATAGTGCGGTTTTGGATTATTACCGTAATGCTTGTATTGATCGGCTTGGCGACTTTGAAGTTGAGATAAAATATGTCCCAAATGATAGCCAGTAATAATATTTCCCTTGTCGTTGGCCTCGGCGCGACGGGGCTTTCTATTGCTCGCTATTTGGCCTCCAAAGACCAGCAATTTTGCGTGGTGGACGAGCAGGCTTCAGCTGATCGAGTGCAGCAATTCTTAGCGGAATTGCCCGATGCTAAAATTGCGCTCGGGCCAATAGATTTTTCCGCTTGGCAAGGTGTCAGTCGAATTATCATCAGCCCTGGATTTCCCCGCAGTCACGATGCAATTCAACAGGCTTTGGCGGCGGGTGTTGAAGTCATTGGCGATATTGAATTATTTGCGCGAGAAGTGAAGGCGCCAGTCGTGGCAATCACCGGATCCAATGGGAAAACGACCGTGACTTCTCTGCTCGGTGAGATGGCTAAATTTTGCGGGGTTAAGGTGGCCGTTGGTGGCAACATTGGCACGCCAGCTTTAGATCTCTTAGATGATTCGATTGAGCTCTATATCCTCGAATTATCCAGCTTTCAGTTGGAGAGTACTGTCAGTCTTGAAGCGACCGTTGCAACGGTACTGAACGTATCCCAAGACCATTTGGATCGCTACGCTAATTTACATGAATATTTTTTAACAAAACAAATTATCTATCATCGAGCGAAAAATATCGTCGTCAATAAGGATGATGTATTTACCCAGCCACCTGTAGCCGACTCGGTAAAGGTGACTCGGTTTGGAAAAAGTGTACCCGATCTCAAAGATTTTGGCGTTCGTACGGAGTCCGATGGCGTTTGGCTTTGTCATGGCTTGCAGAAATTGTTGCGCGCTGATGATTTGCGTATTCGCGGCACACATAACGTGCTGAATGCTTTGGCGTGTCTGGCATTGGGAAATGTCATGCAATTCCCCATGGAGATGATGCTTGAAAGTTTAAAACATTTTAGCGGATTGCCTCATCGCTGCCAATTTGTCAAACAATTTGGCGATATCACCTATATCAATGACTCCAAAGCGACCAATGTTGGCGCTACCGTCGCTGCCTTAAAGGGATTGGCTTCCGGTAAAAATATAGTGTTGTTAGCTGGCGGTGAAGGCAAGGGTGCTGATTTTAGTGAGTTGAGGGAAGCGGTTGCCATAGCTGTGAAACAGCTGATTCTATTTGGAAAAGATGCCGATTTGATTGCAAGCAGTTGTGAATCCACTACCAATATCAATGTGGTGACGTCGCTAAATGATGCCTTGAATCTTGCGTATGAGTTGGCCGAAGCGGGGGATATTGTGCTGCTATCCCCCGCATGTGCCAGTATGGATATGTTTAAAAACTATCAAGATCGAGGCCAACAATTTTGCCAAATGGTGGAGGATTTATGCCAAGCATGAACCCTCTAACCCAAGATCTTTTTGATTATGATTCCGAGGTAATGGATTGGTGGCTGTTTTGGTTACCGGTTGTTTTGGTTTCGTTTGGCATCGTCATGGTTGCATCTGCATCCATTGACTTTGCGGCTGCGACCTATGGCGATCCATGGTTTTTTACGAAGCGACACGTGATTTTCGTGGCTTTGGCCTGTATGTGTGGAATATTGGTATTTATGGTCCCCGTTGAGCTTTGGAACAAGGGTTCAATTGTGCTGATGTTTTTGGGCCTGTTTATGTTGGCTGCGGTCCTTATTCCAGGGTTGGGAAAGGAAGTGAATGGTGCCCGTCGCTGGTTTTCATTTGGCCCCGTATCTGTACAAGCGTCAGAAGCCGCAAAGTTTTGCTTTATTGTCTTTTTCGCCAGTTTTCTCGCCCGACGGACAGATGAATTTCAAAACAGTTGGGGGGCGTTTTTTAAATTAATTGCCATACTGGGTGTTTTTGTTTTTTTGTTATTGCTTGAACCGGATTTTGGCAGTTCAGTGGTTTTGTGTTTTGTGGCGGGCACCATGATGTTTATGGCGGGTGTACCGATTATTCGATTTATCTTACTTACCTTATCTGGGGTGCTGGGTTTGGCTGTCTTGGCGGTGATTTCTCCCTATCGCTGGAGTCGCCTCGTCAGCTTTCTAGATCCATGGTCAGAACAGTTTTCCAGTGGTTATCAGTTGGTACAGTCGCTGATTGCGTTTGGGCGCGGTGAATGGTTTGGTTGGGGTTTAGGAAACAGCTTGCAGAAATTGTTTTTTTTACCGGAGGCCCACACAGATTTTATTTTTGCCATCATCGCAGAAGAGTTGGGGTTGGTGGGCGCTATTCTGGTCATCTTGGCTTTTTGCTGCTTAATTTATCGCGTTATGGTGATGGCGCAATTAGCTAAAAGTAAGCAGCAAAACTTTATCGCCCTCACGTGTGTGGGTGTCGCGGCGCTATTTGCGGCACAGTCTTTCATTAATATGGGGGTAGCGTCCGGTCTTTTGCCGACCAAAGGCTTGACCTTACCTTTCATCAGTGCCGGCGGCAGTAGTATTATTGTTTGTTGTTGTTTGGTTGCCTTATTGATGCGTATGAATATGGAGTTGCGCAAATGACACAAGCAGGCGCAAAGATATTAATTATGGCAGG
>JBNKFP010000096.1:0-10357 GCA_050289365.1 Cellvibrionaceae bacterium
GGTCGTGGATCCTGCTGTGGTGGGCTTTGTTGCGCGCGCCAGTGCTGCGCCGGCGCGCCTACTTTATTAAAAATACAACCCAGTAGGTGGCTATTGTCGAACCCACCAAACCGACTGGCGGTGAGCGAAATGTGATGGTTGAGCTCGGCTTGGGAGTAGTGCAGTGGGGCGCTGACGAGAATGATATCGCCGCTTAAAATACGTGCTATCTCGCTGTTGATATTGTCAATGTATTCTTCGTCCAGTTCTGGTACCAAACCCTCCACAATCAGGACATCAGCGGTTTGCTGCAGTTTTTGCACATCGTCCAAAGTGCGCTCGAGTAGCTGCTCTATTTGGCCTTTTGCCATTAACTGTTGTGCTGTCGCCAAGTCGATGGCTTCCGACTGTGGATTGGCCGTCGTAAATTCTTGCGGCCACTGAGCGATGGGCTTGTAATGTGTGACCCGAATTCCCAGTTGATCCAGCGCGTGGGTTAACCCTAAGCAAACTGACGCCAAACCGGCGCCGGAAAAAGTGGGTACCAAATAAAAACTGTGCATCTACAGGTCCTCTATCAAATGGGCACAATCCATGGCAATCATGCGCTCTTCGTCGGTTGCGATTACCAGGGCACGGCGACTTTGGACGCGGGTGATAAGGCCGTTGTCGTGTTGACCATGTTGTTGGTTGCGCAAAGGATCTTCATCGAAACCCAAAATAGCCAACTGCTCAAGCACTTTGCTGCGCACGAGTGCTGAATGTTGACCGATGCCGCCGGTAAATACGAGAGCGTCAATGCGCTTGAGCGACGTGGCCAAGCCGCCTAATAAACGCGCCAGCCGAAAACAAAACACGTCTATGGCAAGGCGCGCTTGCTCATTCCCGGACTCTGCTGCGGATGCGATTTGACGCATATCGTTACTGATACTGGATAGGCCTAAGAGACCCGATTTTTTGTTGAGCATGTCGGTAATCTGGCCGAGATCCCAGCCTAATTTATGTTGCAAATATTGGTGTAAGCCGGGGTCCACGTCGCCTGAACGTGTTCCCATTAGGGTGCCTTCAAGTGGGGTGAGGCCCATTGTGGTATCGACACTTTCGCCGTTGACAACGGCGGTGGCGCTGCAGCCGTTACCCAGATGTGCGATCAGCAGTTGATGGTCGAGGGCAGCGAGAGCCAATTGGTCAACAGCTCGCTGCGCAACATAGCGGTGACTGGTGCCATGAAAACCGTAGCGACGCACACCGAATTCCTGATAGAGATGAAATGGAACGCCGTATAGATAGGCTTTTGCTGGGAGAGTCTGGTGGAAGGCGGTATCAAAAACCGCAATTTGTGGGACCGATGGGCACAATTGGGCAATAGCTTCAATGCCCATCAAGTTAGCGGGATTGTGCAAGGGCGCCAGTTCACAGCAAGCTCGAATGGCGGTAAGGGCTTGGTCATTTATAAGGACTGATTGGTGAAATTTTTCGCCACCGTGTACCACACGATGACCCACCGCAGCCAAGTGCTCTGTAGCCAAGCCGGATGCCGGTAGTCGCTTTAGTATCTCAACTAAAGCTTGCTGGTGGTTTGCGTCCGGTATAGCGATAGATGTGGGTTGTGCTGCAAAAGTTAGCTCCGCATTTGGGGTGTTGAGCTGGCTTGCTGCGCCATTGAGCAACGGCTGGAGATTTGCTCTGGCGTAAGCGGAAAACTTCAGCGATGAGCTGCCGCTATTGAGTACCAATATAAAGGGAGCGCCGGACATAGATAACCTTTGAATTCCATGGAGCTAAAACTTAAAGCTTAAATATATAGGGAAACAATTGCGCTTTATTGACTTCGGATAAACTGTTAACGGTTTTAATATTGCGCGCAACTATGGCGTCCGCCTGTTCGGTACCACGCACCGCTTCGGATAAACTGTCTTCGCGCAAAATATGCAAAATAGGGAAGGGGGAACGATTGGTTAGGTTGCTGGGATCGTCTGCTGTGGTCCCGGCAAATTGATAGTCTGGATGAAAGGTGGCGATTTGAAATACCCCTAGCCAATCATTTTGTTCCAGTAGGGCATCCACCCGGTCCAAAAAATTGTTGTAATCAAAAAAATCTTGTAGGCCATGGCTGAGCACCAATAACGTGGTTTCCAACTGCTCCCTCGGGGCTGAGTCTATCTGGTTTAATTCGCTCTTTAGCTTCGCCAGAATGTCCATCTCGTTTTCCGCTTCGGTCACCACAATTTTGATGCGTTGGTGCTGCAGTGGGGATTTGGCAAACGGGCAAAGATTGAGACCAATCACGACATCGTTGAGCCAAGTTTCAGTTTGTTGGTAGGCATTCATGAATGTGCTCTCATGGCAGGACTATACTTTATTGCTGGTTGTTGATGTTAACGCAAATTGCGCAATACGGTTAAGGGTGGCAATCGCACGGTTTGCCTTGTTGCCCAGAGACTTAAACCACTGATGCTGGGAATCATGATCAGCGGCGTTAGCAACCACAGCGAAACATGGAAATGCATTGGCAAGCTAAAAATTTTGTAGGCGATTAAATTCACGGAAATCTCAATGCTGAAACACGCTAACAACGCCGCTATGGCGCCTATGGTCAAGGCTTCTATGGCGAATATGTTGCGCATCAGCCGTCGTTGTGCACCCAGCACCCGTAAAATAGCGCCCTCCTGCATGCGGAGGTAAAGATTGACTTGGGTGTTCGCCAATAAAATTAATAAACCTGCCAATACCACCAGTATCCCAATGAATTCGATGGTAAGTGAAATCTGGTCAATAATTTCCTGCATGAGTTTAAGAGTTTGTTTTATTTCCACGACTGTGACCGTCGGATGATTGCGCAACCATTGATTGAACGCGGTTTGGTTGTCGTCCGCCAAATAAAAACTGGTTAGCCAATTGGCTTGATCTGCTGATTGCAGGGGCCGATCAAGAATGATAAAAAAATTGGGGTTAAATGAGTCCCATTGCACCTGGCGAATGCTAGTGACTTTGACGTCCACGGAACGGCTCGCGACACTCAGGTGCAGAATGTCGCCTAGCTCAATGTGCAAGCCTTCAGCAAACTTTTGTTCAAGGGAGGCCATGGCTAAATCACTGTTTGTTGTTGGCCAAAATTCACCCTCTAGCAGTGTGTTGTCGGCGCCCATCTGCGCGGACCAAGTGACGTTCATTTCCCGTTCGTAATTCATTCCGTGTTGATCGGGTGAAATGAGGTCTTGTAGAGATTGATCATCAACACCGAGGATGCGCGCCCGTTGCATGGGATAAAAGGTCGGCTCAGGCATTTTTTGTTCGAGGAAAAAGGCTGCTAGCGCCGACTTTTCTGCGGCAAAAATATTGAACACAAAATAATTGGGGGCATCGGCTGGAATTTGTTGTTGCCACTGAGTCAATAGGGACGTGCGCAGCAACACCATGGTACCCATAAGGGTAAATAAAATTGAAAACATGGCAATTTGCGGCGCGTTTTGCCAGCGGTGACGAAACACCTGTTGGCACCCTAAAGCCCATGCAGGTGGGCCAATTTTGCGCATTTTAAATAACGCCAAACTGATCACTTGAGCCATAAGCGCATTGCCCAAAAAACAGAGGCTGAGCGCTATGGCGAGATAGAGCACCGTGCGCCATTGACCGCTGACCAAGGCGCCCAGCAGACCCAAAGTGCCAAAACCCAGCAGCAGGGCCAAGCGGTTATCGAGCATATCTTTGTGGTGTGATTCGCGCAGCACTTGCAACGGCGAGACACGATATAAGCGCAGAAAATAGGGCAGGGCGAAAGCCAGCAAAGTGAAGTAAACCGTACTGCAGGCAAGCCCGTAGGCGGGGAGCGAAGCGGCTTGCAAATCCGGTACAAAAGCGACAATCCAATACCGCAAGCCTTGGTAACTGAGATAACCCAAGGGTAATCCGACGCAGATACCAAGGCCAGCGAGTAGGTGAATTTGCGCTACAAACCATTTGCCGATGCGTGGTGGGCCCCAGCCCAGGGTTTTGAGCACCGCGGTGCTTTGGATATGTTCAATGGCGTATTTACGGGTGCCCAGGCCAATGGCAACCCCGGTCAATAACAGGGTAAGAATGATCGCTAAAAAACTGAACTGTTTGGCCTTGTCCTGTACTTGAACCAGACCTCGATTGACTTGATCTACACTGTTCCAGCGAAAATGTTCTCCCAGTTTGGGGGTGACCCAAGTGCTAAATTGCTCTAGTGCTGGCTCGCTACCACTGAGGTAGAGGGTGGTTTGAATGCGGCTGCCCAATTGCACCGCACCCGTCTTGGGCACATCATCCCAATGCATCAGTAACCTTGGTGCGAAGCCGAAATTACCACGTAAATTGTCGGGTTCACGGCCCAGTTCTGCTGCTACCGTAAATTCGCCATCGCCAATCGCTACACGATCGCCGAGCTTGACCGACAACCTCTGTAACAGAGCGCTTGGCGCAAAAATTTCGCCGACTGCTGGGCCTGAACGGATTTTTCGAGGGGGCTGAATTAATTCCACTTCGCCTTTCAGGGGATAAACATTGCTCACCGCTTTGACGGCAAAAACTTGACTGAGCTCTTCAGTAAATACCATCGCTCTAAAATCAATCGCCTGAGCGATGTTCAGGCCGGTATCTCGCGCCTTGATCATCCATTCTGGCTCGATGGGGCGACTGCCAACGATTTGAGCGTCGGCTGCCAAGAGATGGGTTGCGCGCTCGTCGATGGTATTGTTGATGGCGCTCACCGTGAGGGCGATGCTGTTGACAGTTACGGCAGCCAATACCAGCGCCAACAACAACACATTCAGATTGCCGGCTTTTAAATCTTTAATAAATAATTTAATGAACATCAGGAATCCATTAGCTAGCCAAGCTCGCGTTGCATTTAGGCCGTTACACAAGTGCCCATCTGCAATAGCAGTTGGGTGTTGCATCGGTTCGCTAGGGTCTGATCGTGAGTCACTAAAATCAGAGTGGTTTGGTGTATATCGTTTAATTCGAACAGCAGATCACTGACCTGGCTGCCGGTGCGCGAGTCCAGATTACCAGTGGGTTCATCGGCAAACAGGATGGGTGCCTGGCAGGCAAAGGCCCGGGCTATGGCAACGCGCTGCTGCTCGCCCCCCGACAATTGATGGGGGAGATGGTGTTTACGGTGCAACAAGCCCACCTGTTCTAGATAGTGTTCGGCGGTGAGGGTAGCGCTTTTATCGCCTTTCATCTCCAGGGGCAAAGCGACGTTATCCAAAGCCGTGAAACTGGGCAGAAGTTGGAAATTTTGGAAAATAAACGCAACATAGCGGGCGCGTATATCAGCCCGCTGTTCTTCGTTCAGTTGGGTAATATCCTGCTGGTCGATTTGGATTTGACCACGACTGGGAACGTCTAGGCCGGCCAGCAGTCCCAGCAATGTGGATTTACCGGAACCTGAGGCGCCGACTATAGCCAAGGACTGACCCCTGGCAACTTGCAGCTGAACATTGTCCAAAATAGACAAGGGTTGGTTGTCCACATACACTGTTTGACCCACATCTACGGCTTGAATTATGGCGTTTTCCATTCGATTCCTTGTTTTACTCAGTTTGTTGTTGGCCCCAGTTGCAGGCTCAATCGCGGTCGCGCAAGAGCCTTCCCAGCAGACCAATCTACTGGTCTTGGGCGACAGTTTAAGTGCTGCCTATGGCCTCCGTGAAGAGCAGGGTTGGGTCGCGCTCTTGGCGAATGACTGGCGTTCATCCAAGCCATCCGTCAACGTGATAAATGTGTCTGTCAGCGGCGCAACCACAGCTGCAGGGCTCAATTTACTAGCCGACTTGTTACGCCAACATCAACCCAAGTGGATGATTTTGGAGCTGGGTGGCAATGACGGTTTACAGGGTAAACCGCTCACTTACATTCGCCAAAATTTACAGCAACTCATTGATATGGCCCAACAGCACCGGACTGCAGTGTATCTGATTGGAATGCGTCTTCCACCGAATTTGGGCAAACGCTATACCGAACCGTTTTTTCAACAATACAGCGAGCTTGCCCAGGCCAATCATTTGCCACTTTCGCCTTTCCTGCTCGATGGTATTGCCGGTGTACCGGAATTGATGCAAAGCGATGGTATCCACCCTAATGCAATGGGACAAGAACAGATATTCCGCAATATGAAAGCACCTCTCGAAACTTGGTTGTCCAGTTTTGGTGGCCAATCCACTCCCCAGTAAATATCCTGAATCTGCCTCAAAGCCACGGATTCAGAATATTTTAAAGGATCTAAAAGTCAAAAACACCAAATGGGTGACTGGATCACAGCGCGTTATTTCCAATTCGGGTTAAATACACATCTATAACTGCAAAAGGTTATTACCGATCGCCGTTTTTTGCTGTCGATGTGACATGCAAAGTCTCGATGCGACCATCGAATAACTGTGAACCTAGGAGTCATCCGGTGTCTGTTTGGAATCGTCAAATTAAGGTTGTAAGCCTGTTGGGCGGTGCACTTCTGGTGCAGGCCTGTGGTGTGACCAGCGCTCCGTCATCGAGTTCCAGTTCGCTCACCTCTTCAGAAAATTCCAGCGCCTCTTTCAGCTCCAGCTCGGCTAGTCTGGCCAACAATTCGAGTTCCAGCTCTATGAAAGCAAGCAGCTCATCATCTGCGGCGGTCGTCAGTTGCGGCGAAGCGCTGTTTTGTGATGATTTCGAAAATAACAGTATTGGCGGGCAGCCCCAAGGCGGATGGAGCGTCAGTGGTCGCGTAGCGGTGAGCAATGAGCATTTTTACAGTGGTACTAGGGCCATTAAAGTGGACAGCAATGGCTACAGTTACAATCGCAATTTTATGTCGCGCAGTTTAGCGGACATGGGCTTGGCCCAAAAACAACTCTATGGGCGCATGATGGTCTATCTGCCCAGCATCAACGAATCCGGTGGGGACTTCACTTTCGTGCAAGCAGAAGGCCAAGCCAAACCCGGTTCCGGCGCGCCATCAGCTACACAAGCAATGTATCGCGCTCGGGTAGACGGTCGATTCGATCATATGATGGCGAACTACGAGACTGATAACGGTTGGTCCACAGACTGTTGGGCCCATCCAGAATTTAATGAAAATACGGGAACCCCGCCGCCAGTAGAATACATTATGCCGGTCAATCAGTGGGCCTGCGTCGAGTGGCATTTTGACGCGGAAGCCAATGAGCTTATGTATTGGTTGAACGGCAACGAATTGGACCAGATTCATGTTAAACAGGTCGGGGACGGCTGTGTTGGCCACTCACAGCAGGACATTTGGTATGCGCCGCAACAGTTCAATCAGTTGCATTTGGGAATAGAGCAGTACCACAGCACATCGCGACCCCGCACTCTGTTCATTGATGATGTGCAGTTGGATAGTCGCTATATCGGCTGTCCTACAAACAGTGCTTCGTCTGCAGGTACGAGTTCCAGCACCTCTTCCAGTGTCAGTGCTCCACAATTGGTGACTGGTGCGGATTATTACGGGGAATACTGTATTGGCTGTCACGGCACGAGTTTTGGTCGAGGGATACGTCAATCCTATGTGACTGGGACCAGTAATCAGGATTTGGCTGCGTTTATCACCGCCGCTATGCCGCTTAGCCCCCAGTCACCAGGTGATTGTGTGGGGCAGTGTGCAAGTCTGATCGCAGATTATTTGAAATCGTGGTAAAGGTCTGATGATTTGGGTTGGCGAGAGCAATTAAGTGGGCGCGGTCACATTCCGTCGGCTACACCACTGACGGGGCTAGGTCTCAGTGTTACTCTTTCGCCACTTTATTGTACGAGAGCTTGTGAGGTTATTCGCGTTGGTGAAGCAGGATGCTCGCTCAACCGCATAAAAAATTTAACCATAATGAAACTGCTGTCACTGCGGTAGTTTTTACAAATAATCCATTGAGAGTGTTGATTCTATGTCGAATTTTGCTTTCCCATTTATGAAAAGTAGTTTCACTGTGGCGTTGGTTATGGCCCTGTCCGCGTGTGGTGTCCCTGGTCCTACTAGTTCGAGCAGTGTCCAGCAGTCAAGTTCTTCAACCGCCGTCAGTTCCTCGTCGGTGATGAGTTCATCATCGGTCAGTTCTGCGAGCCCAGTGCAGTTGGGTGAACAGGCGTTTATGGACTGTACCGGTTGCCACGCAGCGCAAGGTAACGGCGTATTTGGAACCGGTGGTTATCAATTTGATATGAATAACCTGAGAAAAACCAGTCTTACCGGTTTGGCGACCTATATTGAACAACAAATGCCCCTGGGAAAACCTTCTGATTGTGATGCTACGTGTGCAGCCAATATTGCCGCCTACCTCAGTCAATTTGCCGGTGGATCCTCAAGCAGCGCTCCGGGCAACATGGGCAATGCGTTTATCTATGACGATTTTGAGTCCGGCTCAAATGGTTCTCCCGCCGCGGGTTGGGGAACAATTTTGAGCTGGGGAGCCGTGGACGGACCTAATCCATCCGGCAATAATGGCTATGCCCTAGTGGATAGTAGTAAAGCCCACAGTGGTAGCAAGTCCGTCCATATTAAGTCTACCAATGGTGGCGCGCCATTCTTTATCTATCAAGCCATTCCAAGCAATGAAACGACGATCTATGTGCGTGCCTGGATGAACATTCCGGTTTCACTGGGTGGAGGTGCTGTTGGTGGTGCTGGTGATCACGCACACTTTTTAGGAACGCTTGAGAATCCGGCACAAGATCTAAAAGAACTGCGTTTTGGTGCAGTGAAAAAGGGGACTTTGGGTGGATTTATGCCGAAACCGGGCGATTCTTTTACCAACAACACGTCTAGCATCAGTATCCCCGCCAATACTTGGACTTGTGTGGAGTGGGCCGTAGTGGATGATCCCTCATTTGACCAAATGTACGGTTGGGTCAATGGTCAGCAGGTCTTTGCCGCCACAGCGGCCAATCACTGGCAAAATACCACCCCCGCAGTATTTACAGGTGGAGGCTTTACCAACTACATCAGTTTCGGTTGGCGTCAATTTGGCAACGTGGCCAATGTCACTGATATTTGGTTCGATGATATTGTGGTGGGTACGGAGCGAATTGGTTGTAATTAATTTCCCCAGCGCTCCCGTATTCTGCGGGAGCGCAATCACTGCGTTTTTAGCCTATCCTTTTTTACGAAACCTGTTCGGCTTGGTAATTTAACTCATAGCCGTGTTAATCTTGTCGGCCATCAATTGATTTGCAACACAAACTGGCGAATAAATGAACGTCAACCGCTTGCTAATGGCATTTAAAAATCTGCTGTGTCTTTGCATGTATTTTTCTCTATGGGGCAGTCCCAGAGTTTATGCGCAAGTCACCGCCGACCAAATTTTTTCAAATCTGCAGTCTTCTGTTTTTCAAATCCGCATTATTGAGCAAAAATCTGGCAGTCAATCCGCTTTAGGCACCGGTTTTCTGGTCAGCCAAAATCACATTGCTACGAATTATCATGTGGTATCCATGGAGGCATTGGAGCCAGATCGGTTTCGCATTGAGGTTGAAATCAACAAGCAAGTCTATCCTCTGCAGGTGGTGACTGTTGACGTGGTAAATGATTTAGCGATTTTGTCTGCTGACAATTTACCCAATGAGGGCACCCCGTTTGTTTTGGCCGAACAGCCTCCAAACCAAGGTGCGCTACTCTATTCATTGGGCAACCCCCACAATTTGGGTATGACTATTGTGCAAGGTAATTACAATGGTCTGGTTGAACACAAATTTTTGGACCGAATTCACTACAGTGGGGCAATCAACGCTGGTATGAGTGGTGGCCCCACCGTCAATCAAAATTATGAAGTAGTCGGTATCAATGTCGCATCAGCCGGTAATCAGGTTGGTTTTTTAGTTCCAGTCAATGCACTGCGATTACTCTTGGCAAAAAGCGTCGCGCTACCCGAAAACTATCACTTGTTAGATGATATGGCCGAGCAGATCGCCGAAACCACCGATGCCATGTTGGAGGAAGTTTTGGCCGCAGAGTGGCCATTGGAAGTGATGGGTGAAGCAAAAATACTGGGTAAGACCGTTAAGTGGTTTGATTGCTGGGGGAACAGTGATGATGATAAAGAAAACCGTCGCTTAGAAATATCTCGCGGATGCAACAACGCTGATAACATCTTTTTAAATCAACATTTCAATACCGGCTATTTCGAATACGAATACTATTATTTTGAAGCGCCGGAGTGGCCTGCGTCTGCTTTCTACCGCTATGTAAAAGGATCGACTTCCAGTGCGGTTCCCGGTAATCAGGCATCCAAGGATGAGGTAGGCAACTATGTGTGTGAAGACGCTAATATCACGTCCAACGGTATGCGGCGCCGAGTGAGCTACTGCATTCGTCCCTATAAAAAATTAAAAGGGCTATATGACTCATTTTTTATAGGGGTGAGCGAAG
>JBNKFP010000097.1:0-10323 GCA_050289365.1 Cellvibrionaceae bacterium
AAATGGTGTAAACAGCGTGTGCGAACCGCAACCATCAGGGCGTCTTTGTCCGCGAAATGATTGTAAACCGCGGTCGGTGCGACACTTAAATGCGTTGCCAATTTCCGCAGGGATAATTTCTCTTGTTCTGTGGTAGAAAGCAGTTCGATATAGGTATTGACCAAGGCTGATTTGAGATTGCCATGATGGTAGCTATTGGGTTTGCTGGTCAATTGCGGTTACCTCAAATAATTAAAACTGATATGTTACGCTGCCGTTGATCGAGTCATGATAACGAAACGGGTAGATCACTGACTGTGAATTATTCACATTATAACTGACAAGGGTGAGTCCTAAACGAAGGTGATCATCCCAGTCGTAAGTGCTATCCCAACGCAGTATTTGACCATCGAAATTAGCAAATTGAATGATCCAAAGCTGGTTGTTCACGCGATTATTAAAACTGTCTTTTTGCGCTCTCACAACATACCCGATATCCATTTTCTCTTGGTTGTTGCTGGTTGCTGGAGGAGAGGAATAGATACTATTGATCTCGGCCGCCAAAGCAAGATCCGCTATGCCCGAATACTCCAATCCTATCATCGCCCGATATTGATCCTGGTTCAGCCAGTTTATGCCCTTGTCTAGGGAACTGCGCACGTTCTGCCAGAGTGCCATTTCACCCTTCCATAACCAGTGCCCGCTAACGCGATTGGCGCTGATACCATGAACCGTGATGCGCTTTTGCGCCAATTCAATTAGCCCTGTATTAGGGTTGATGGCGTTGACGCTAAGGGTATTGTCATTAACACGGGCACTGACTAGGTGGATGTCGCTGCCATTTAACTGCCATTGCATACGAATGGCATATTCCCAATCTTTTAATGGTGTGGAAATATGAGGCGAAAAACCGTGCGCACGCTGAGCTGCAAAAAAATCAAAAGGGTCGCCTGCATCAGCATAGCGGTGTGTGCCAGCGTTGTAAGTGAAAACGGTGTTGATTTTTAAGTTATCATTAACTGCAAAAATTGCGGACAGTGCGGGTATGGTCTCGCGTAAATTCTTTAATTCAGCTTGACCCGGTTCTCGCTGATCACTGGGGCTCAGCACATCGGTTATGGCCAAGCCTTCTGATTCTCCCCAGGCAAATAACTGTTGGCCAACTTTCAGCCAAGCATTGTGTTTAAATCCGCAGTCAAAATAGGCATCATGAAGTCGTAAGATTTGATTATGACCGTGCCAGGATTGATCGTTCTGATTCCATTGGAGCCATTCGCTTTCGGCTGCAGCACTGATTTTCCAAGAGCTATTTGAGCTGCTCTGATATTGTAGCTCGGTAAACAATTGGGTTTTCACTTGACTCCACCCCGTTTTGTTGCGGGCCGCTCCCAATTCAACGGGCGGTTTGTCAACACCATATTTGCTGATCAACAGGAGCTCGGCGTGTTTACTCCAGGGGCTGGTTTCTACATCGTGCTGCGTTTCAGAAACATCGAGCGCTTTAAAAAAGTCACTCTGAGCGTGTGCCATGGGTAAGGCAAAGCCAAGCGAAAGTACCCAAGCAGAGAAGCGATTCATACGTTTAGATACCCCGTTGTAAAGCCTGGGTATCAAAAATCGATGCGTCTACATTTTGGTTGTAGCGTACATCGATAAACTGAATAACACTCGCGTGTTGTTTTTTATTATTGCGTGTCGTAATCATCTGCAATTTTTTAGCGGTCCAAACGTCCCCGATTTTTTCAATGTCACTGGCACTGAAGTATTTTGTTTTTTTGGCTTTTTTGACTTCGATTTTTGATTGAATCACCATGAAAATATCTTTGCGAACCCAATTGGTGGATTCGGTATAGCCTGTTTTATCGATAACTTGGTCATTCTTCGGAATTGATTTGATTACCCAGCAATCGACGCCATCGACTTTTTCCGATGTTTTGAGCATGGTGTAATTAAAATCAACGTAATCAACTCCATTGATATCCGCATAGCTGAAATCGCTTCCCATAAAAGAGCCTGATTCATCTGAAGCCGCCACCCTTTTGATCTTTTGCAGCGCGGGAAGGTAAAGCCAAGCATCATCCTCTTTGGTTTCATCTACCCAGTCGAAGGACATATACGCTGTGCCTTTGACATCCGCGGGGGAGAGAAAATAAATAATGCTTTTGTCTACCGATTTGTCTTCCATGCCGATAAGTTTTAAATCTCGGATGCGCTCACGGTTTTTACTGTCAATGAGTATCAGCGTGCTGGTACTGATTTGGGTGTCTCCAGTGTAGCGGTCGTCTACAGCTTTCATAATCTCTGCTGCGCTTAATTCGCTTGTATCTGCTCTGCTGGGGCCGGATAGTAATACGCAAAATAAAATGCAAAAGTAGACAAGTTGATTACGCATGATGGGTTTCCTCCTTTAATTCGAGTGCTGCATTTTCCCGAGACGATTGTATTGATTTTTCATCGTGACGAATCGATCGGTCGAATAGAAACAGTAAGGCCGGCATGAAAATTAAATCTCCAATCAGCGCAAACGACATAATCATGGCTGAAAATAAACCGACATAAATAAAGGAGACAAAGGATCCGATGAGCATGACGCTGAATCCAGTGACTAAAATGATCGACGTTAAAATAACCGCTTTACCTGAAGTGGCTAGGGCACTTTGCATCGCTGTGAAAACACTATCGCCCATTGTTCTGCGCTTTAAATACCGGCTCATTAAGTGGATGGAGTCGTCTACTGCAATGCCGATGGTCATAGCGCCGACGATCATGGTACCCAGGTCCATCGCAACACCCGCCAGCGAGATTAAACCTCCAGTCAGCAATATGGGGACTATGCTGGGTATCAAGGCTATCAATCCGTATTTTAACGAGCGGAACAGCAAAAGAAAGCAGATGCCAATGGCCAGTATGGCGCTGCCAAAGGAGCTGAACATACCGTTGTTAACGTAGTTATTCTGAGCGTTATTCATGACTAATCCGCCGGTGAGTTCCAGTTGCAGGTCTGAATATTCGGCGTTTATATGAGTTTGAATGCGTTTTAAGGTGGCGGTCATCTCCTTAGCATTCATGTTTAACACGGGAATGGAAATACGCAATAATTGGTTCTGGAAGTTTTTTAGGTCGGATAAATCTTCATCGGGACTGGTATTTTCATAGAGGAATAGCAATTGACCGGCAAGTGCTTGCGTGTCTGGAAGCACATAATATTTTGGTTGATCTTCGTGCAACGCTTTATTGATTTGCTTGTAGAATCGAATCAGTGAGGTGGCTTTTCCCGTTTCCGGTTGCTGCTCAAGATAGGTTTGAAGGCTTTCAACCCTAGCCAGGAAGGCTGGATTTTTGATGCCGTCTTCTCGCCCACTATCGACGATCACTTCTAAATTACTGATCCCTTTGAATGTCTCATTAAAATAATTTAAATCTTGGTTCATCCAACTGCTTTTTTTGAAGTAATTGACAATATTTGTATCAACTTGAATAAAGTTGATACTGTAAATGCTGAAAAGTGAAACCACCAGGCCAATAACGGTAATGCTGTAGCGTTTTTTTTGGGTGAATGACGGTATCCCTTTGAGCAGTCGAGTCATTAAATTGGAGTCTTGATTGGCTGTAGGAGGATTGCCTTTTGCTATCCAGGGAATGTAGCTGAGCAGGGCCGGCAAGGTGGTTAGACTGACGATAAAAATGATCATTGAGGACGAAGACGCTAGCAGTGCAAATTGCCTGACGGGTGAGAGCTCCGTGATCGACAGAGTAAAAAAGCCTATGGCCGTTGTTAAACAGGTAAAAAAAACGGGGAAAAGTAAATCGCGAGTGGTGGCGACAGCCGCATCTTTTTGGGCAAAACCCATTCGTCGAAAATGGTAAAACTCCACCAATACATGAATCGCGGTGCCTACGGCCAAAATAATGATGGTGGGTATCAATGCGGTATTGACCGCTGTAATGGGCCAGCGCAACCAGCCTTGTAGTCCGGTGGTAATGAGAACGACGGAGCCTATTAAGAGCAAAGGCAGTAAGGTCGCCACTGCGGATCGGAATACCGCAAATAATATTGCCAAAATCACCACGCTCATAATGGGATTGATTACGGCTGTATCCTTTTGCGTCAAAGTTTGAAAACGCTCGCTGACAACGGGTATACCGGAGAGGTGGAGGTCAAAGCCCTGTTCTCGGTAGCCTTGCTTGGTGATAAAGTCCATCACCTCATGCACAACTTCTACTTTGTGGTTGTTTTCGCCGCGGCGGTACACAGTACGAGCGGCGATCAGTGTATGTTTCAAGTCGGTTGTCAGCAGAGAGCCCAGAGCCATATCCTGGCCGCGCATAACGGTGCGGGCCTGTTCAAGTTCACCCTCAGTGACCTGCATATCGGCAGGGTCCTCAAACAAGTCATCGGTAGCCAAAATGCCGTTGTCATCGTGCGTGTATTGGTATTTGCTGAGTGAACGAACCTGCGTGACGTGGCGGTGTTGTTGCAGAAATTCCGTTAAATTTGCCACCATTGCGATGAGCTCTGGGTTAAACACATCTTTATCTTTGGCCCGCGCAGGAATACCTATCAAAAGATATTCGCTATCGCCAAACTCTTCCAGCAAATGGTTAAAGGCGTTGAGGTTGGGGTCGTGTTCTAAAAAATAACTTTCGTTAGAGTCGTCGTGGTAAAGGCGATGAAAAGAAAAGGGTGATAAAACAACCAAAATTAACGAAATAATGAGGGTCACCGCGCGATATTTAATGACTCCGCGCGCCCACGCGTCTGTAAATGATTTCATCCTCAAAACCTGCAGTGTTGTGGATCCATTACGGTAATCATCATCGAGTCTGACTTGGGAATGTGGTGTTAATGATTGATGATGCTACGACGGCGATGAATCGGATATGAACGGTGTAAATTAACAGTGTGCATTTATATCCGAAGAGGAGGGGGAATTCAATATCTCGGCGGTGATTTAAGCGCCTTTAATTTCGATGGGTGCATCTCGCTGCCACAGGGGGCAGCGGTGATTTAAGCGGCGATCGAATGATCCGTTAGGTTAAGCGCTTTTTCGAAGTTGTAACTGATTCGCGGGGCAAGATCTTTGAGGATACACTGCACCAATGCGTTGTGGGATCGGGTTGAAGCGTCAATCATGGCATCGATTAAATGCTCTTCCACTTGATGCACCAGATTCAAAGATTCGTCATGGACGATGTCTTTGAGCAGGGGGGCGTAGCGATTGGCTAGAGTACCGTGATAGGTCAGTGATTTTTCTAGGTCAAAATCGTGTTGATCGACATAAGGGCGAATGTATGCGAGTGCAAACTCTCGAATTTCCGCCATCGAAGCAAACACGGCTTTTAGCGCTGGTGAGTGACTTTTGGTCTGGGCTATTTCATAGAACTCTATGCCATCATCAAGGGTTTGAATTAGGTCAACGAGTGGGTTGTAGGCGCGTTTCATCTCATGATTCCTTCGTGAGCAGAGATCTTTTGGATCTGTTGTTACGTTTTGAAACACTATAAAGTGAAATTTGAAGTGTGTCACGTTTTTATTTGGCCTGCGTCACAAAAAAACTGTAACGAGTTCAATAAATGACCGTTTTTACTCTGCTTTGCTATGAGTGGGTAACACTTTTATCGTCATATGAAATTAAATAACACGTTTTTTAGATTGTTTATTCATTCTGCAGATCTATTTTTATAAAATTTGTTTTGACTTTAAGTTCCAGCGTGACTGTTCCAACGTTGAATTCAGTCGTCGCTTAGGTCCTGATCATGAGTTCATGTTGTGGGCTAGACTCAAGATAGCTCGTGCTGAGAACTCTACTATGTTGTCTTTCTATGATTATTCACAATTCTTTATTGCCATGCTGGCCATTGTTGACCCCTTAACCATCTTGCAGCTTTTTATTCGCCTGATCAAAAACTTCGATACATCGCAACAGCTCCGGCTCGCTCGTCACGCTGCGTTCTCCGTCACAGTGGCACTGGTGCTTACGGTCTTTATTGGACAGCGTGTATTGACCTTTTTCGGTATCAGCTTGGGTGCGTTTCAGGTGGCTGGAGGATTATTGTTGCTGCTGGTGGCGTTGCAGCTGATGTACAGCAATACCGCCGTCCAGGACAAGGCCGTTGAGCAGAGCATTTCCCCGGCCGATGTAGTTGTGCCCTTGGCCATTCCGATGCTCGCAGGTCCCGGCGCATTTTCAACGGTGATTGTCTACAGCTACCGTAGCGATGCTATGGCGCATTGGGCTATGTTAAGTGGGTGTTTACTGGTCTTGGGCTGCGTCGTTTGGGGAGCGTTGTCTATGGCAAAGCCACTTATGAATTATTTGAGCGATACCGCGCTACTGATTACCAACAAAATCATGGGGCTCATTATGGCTGCCATCAGTGTTGAATTTATCGTGACCGGCATAAAAACCCTGTTTCATTTAAGCTGAGTTTGAACGAGTTGAACTAAAATAACCGATGTTGCTGAGATAGGCGAATATCCATTATTTGCTTGGATAGGGGGCAAGTAAATACGAGTTGATGCGCCACTAAACGAAGTCCCTCGCTGTTTTTATTGTTGTGTCCATATCTGGGATCGCCCATTAAGGGGTGGCCGATGGCGTCAAAATGGCGACGTATTTGATGAAATCGGCCGCTGCTCAACTCTATTTCCACTTGGCTGAATTCTTCATTGGCACGGATCACGCGAAAGTGGGTAGTACAGTTTTTACCATCCAGAGGCACGGATATCGGTGATGCTGCGTCACTCACTTGCCCTAGCGCTATGGCCTGATAGAATTTTTGGGTGGCGCTGTGCCATTGCTCGCTGAGTGCTCCAGCTGTGCGGGAATCGTATGCGATTAACATGATGCCTGCGACTTCGCGATCCAGCCTGTGAATCAGGTGCACTTGCTTCTTGCCTGCCAGTTGTTTTACCTGGTTTTCCATGCAGCCGAAATCCCCAAAAGGGCTGCCCTGCGCTAGGACATTCGCCGGTTTGAGCCAAGCCCCCCAGGTTGCTTTTTCAAGCAGTACTTGTGGTGCCAGCAGCGGTTGATTGTAGAGGCTGGGGTCGTAATGCAAGCTGATGTTATCGCCGCTTTGCAGAGCTTTGGTTGCACGTCTACAACGGAGTTTCTTCCCCTTGCCGCCGATCTTGATCCATACGCCGCCAAAATTGAGGGCTTTTTTGAGTTGGGTTTTGGAGATTGCAGTTTGTTCATGCAACAGCTCTATAAGAGAGCCATCGTGGCCGGCGACAAAGTGAATTTCTTGTTTCATAGGGTGAGCGTGTTACGAAGCAGTGCGCTGAGCATTACCCAGAGTGGTCGCAATTGCAAGCGACCGTTTGTCGGTAAGTTCAGCTCATATAAAAATAACAATGGGAAAACGCCTCAAAGAGCTGCTCGTCAGGCTAATTTTAGGCTGGCGAAAGCTGGGCTTTTCCCGTACAATTCGCGCCCAGATTGGGCCAATGGGCCCCGCGAGCGGATTCGTATTGCTCGCCACACTCTTAATAAGCGGGAAGGAGCAAGTTTTTGTTTCTTCTCGCTTTTTTGCAAGCAGGCAACCAAAATCACCGTGCGAGCATTCGGTCTTCCGAGTAGGCTTATGGGGCGCGGGGTGTTTTTGCGTATCTGCGATTTGCCACACTGTAAATCGATTGTTGTCCCGATTCGTTCGGGTTTCATGCTGGAGGATCAAGACTTGACGACTGGGGCATTTATACCCGCCATTTTGGTTTTAGAAGATGGTAGTGTTTTTCGGGGCAGAGCCTTCGGGGCTGAAGGTAAGTCCGTAGGTGAAGTGGTTTTTAATACAGCGATTACCGGTTATCAGGAAATTCTTACAGATCCGTCTTATGCGGAGCAAATCGTTACCTTGACCTACCCTCACATAGGCAATGTTGGCACCAATCCTGAAGATGAGGAGTGTCAAACTATTTGGGCAAAAGGCCTGATCATTCGCGACTTGGCTATGGTTGCCAGCAATTTTCGCAGTGAATCGGATCTCGATAGTTATCTCAAGAAGCACAATATCATTGGCCTCGCCGAGATCGACACCCGTCGTCTAACGCGTATTTTACGTGACAAGGGCGCCCAAAATGGCTGTTTGATGGCCGGTGAAGAGGTAGACGAAGCCGCTGCTCTCGCCGCCGCCCAAGCATTTCGCGGATTGAAAGGGTTGGATTTGGCTAAGGATGTCACTACCACTTCCAGCTATAAGTGGGACGCTGGCTCCTGGGCACTGGGTGACGGATTTGGTGGCTTACCTGACGGGGACCGATTCAAAGTCGTTGCCTATGATTTTGGTGCTAAACGCAATATTCTTCGAATGCTTGTTGATCGGGGTTGTGAACTCACTGTCGTTCCTGCGCAAACCTCTGCCGAAGAGGTGTTGTCCATGTCCCCCGACGGTGTGTTTTTGTCTAATGGCCCCGGTGATCCAGAGCCATGCACCTACGCCATTGACGCGATTGGTAAAATACTGGAGCGCGGAATTCCGGTATTTGGTATTTGCCTTGGGCATCAATTACTGGCCCTCGCCAGTGGTGCAAAAACCGAAAAAATGAAGTTTGGCCACCACGGAGCCAACCATCCGGTGCAGGATTTGGAAACCGGTCGAGTCATGATTACCAGCCAAAATCACGGTTTTGCAGTTCAGGAGAGTAGCTTGCCGGCTAACCTGCGCACCACTCACAAATCCTTGTTTGACGGTTCATTGCAAGGCATTCATCGCACGGATAAACCCGCTTTTAGTTTTCAGGGGCACCCGGAAGCGAGCCCAGGACCTCATGACGCCGCGGGTTTATTTGACCATTTTGTCGAATTGATGCGGGCCAACCGTTAGCCGTCTTAAGTCGTAAGCGGTTCACCTGAATACACACTTTGAAGTCAGTTAAATAAAGTAAGAAACCACTATGCCAAAACGCAGCGACATTCAATCCATATTAATTATCGGTGCCGGACCCATTGTGATCGGCCAGGCCTGTGAGTTCGATTATTCTGGGGCGCAGGCGTGTAAAGCGCTGCGTGAAGAGGGTTACCGAGTGATTTTGGTCAACTCCAACCCGGCTACTATCATGACCGATCCGTCCATGGCGGATGCGACCTACATAGAGCCCATTACGTGGCAGACGGTTGCCCAAATCGTTGAAAAAGAGCGTCCCGACGCGATTCTCCCCACTATGGGAGGCCAGACGGCATTGAATTGCGCGTTGGATCTGCACAAACACGGCGTCTTAAAGAAATACAATGTCGAATTGATTGGCGCTACTCACGATGCCATCGACAAGGCAGAGGATCGCGATCGTTTTGATAAGGCCATGAAGTCCATCGGTCTCGATTGCGCCCGTGCGCGTATCGTTCACACGATGGAAGAAGCGCTCGAAGTACCCAAAGAGTTTGGCTTCCCCTGCATTATCCGCCCCTCATTCACCATGGGTGGATCCGGTGGTGGTATTGCTTACAACTGGGAGGAGTTTGAGGAAATCTGTGCCCGTGGATTGGACTTGTCACCGACCAATGAATTGTTGATCGATGAATCTCTGCTGGGTTGGAAAGAATATGAAATGGAAGTTGTGCGAGACAAAAATGACAACTGCATCATTGTCTGTTCCATTGAAAATTTTGACCCCATGGGCGTGCACACCGGGGATTCCATCACGGTTGCTCCGGCGCAGACTCTCACCGATAAAGAATACCAAATCATGCGCAACGCCTCTTTGGCCGTGTTGCGCGAAATTGGGGTGGAAACCGGTGGGTCGAATGTTCAGTTTGCGGTTAACCCCGAAAATGGGCGCTTAGTGGTCATTGAGATGAATCCGCGCGTGTCGCGTTCTTCGGCTTTAGCCTCGAAAGCAACGGGGTTCCCAATTGCTAAAGTCGCCGCTAAATTGGCCGTTGGCTACACCCTGGACGAATTGCAAAACGATATTACTGGCGGCGCCACTCCGGCCTCGTTTGAGCCCAGTATCGATTACGTCGTGACCAAAATTCCGCGCTTCACTTTCGAAAAATTTGGCGATGCGGATGCCCGCTTAACCACGCAAATGAAATCCGTTGGGGAAGTTATGGCCATAGGCCGTAACTTTCAGGAATCTCTGCAAAAAGCGATGCGTGGATTGGAGGTGGGCTCCTGTGGTTTCGAGAGCAAAGTGGATTTGACCGATGAAGACAGCACCGCTCGGATCCGCCGCGAATTAACCACTCCAGGTGCGCATCGGTTGTGGTATTTGGGTGACGCATTTCGCGCGGGTATGAGCACTGCGGATATTTTTGATACGTCAAAAATTGACCCCTGGTTTCTCGCCCAGGTGGCGGACTTGATCGCCACTGAAGAGCAATTAAAATCGAAACCACTGTC
>JBNKFP010000098.1:0-10217 GCA_050289365.1 Cellvibrionaceae bacterium
ATCTCGGTTAGCATCTAGTTGCATTGGAGGCACCGTGAATTACGACGAGGAAACACCAATGCGCACCTACCGGCAAGAACGGGGGTGGACACAAGAACACTTAGCTGACCTGATGGGCGATAAACAGCCCAACATTCGGATTTGGGGTCTTGACGGCACTGACCAAAAGCGTTTTGCCATGGTGCTGCGACGCCGGGGGGTACACTTCGCCACGCTCTATGTGGATTGTAAAGTTAGGGAAGAACAAATTGTCGCTATTAAACAGCTGCTATTGTGGGCGCACAATTGGCTGGATTTGCTTGGTGAACAGAGCCGTGAAAAGGCTCAGCGCTTCGACCTGACATTGGATTTGCTGGAGCGATCAGCGTCACAGCGCGATCTGAGCGGTAACGCTTATACACTGTGCTGCTCCATAGTCGATCAGCTCCCTTTCACCCAAGCCGTTTTCTGTACCTTAAACGGTCGCAAGGTAGTCATGAAAGCGGTGTCAAAGTTACCTCAATTTGACCAGCGTGTGCAAAGTTTTGCACAACTGACCAACCTACTGAAATCCTATGGTTCCGCCACAACAGAAACCACTGAAAGTGACTACCGCAATTGGTTGATACGCAATCAACCGGGTACTGATTTTTTTATTTTCCCCATGGAATACGACGACCTCACCTTCGGTTTTTTAGTCGTGTATTTTTCACCACCTTTGACACAAGAGACTTTAGTTAAGTCTCAGCTCAAATTGGTGCTGCGATTTTTAGCGCCCATTTACCACAAAATGTGGTGGATGGAATTGATGTTGCTAAAACGTTGGAATGCCAAATTGAAACAATTGATCCACCAACAAAAAGCGTCGGTGAAAATGTTTGTTGGCAGTATCGGTGTTGTGGGACTGATTGCCCTTGGTTTTGCCCCGGTCAGCCACAGCATCAGTGCCAAAGCCCACATAGAAGGTAAGGTTCAGCGAGCCGTTGTGGCCCCAGACGACGGGTATTTAGAACAGGTTCTTGTGCGAGCGGGACAGCCAATCGCACAAGGAGAGCTGATGGTAAAGCTGGATGAAAAGTCCATTCTGCTGGAAATACAACGCTGGCAAAATGAGAAGCTCGAATATGAACGCGAGTACAACCGTTACCTTACCGCTATGGATCACGGCCAGCTTAGAGTGACCCAAGCTAAGATTGCCCAGGCTGACGCAAAACTATCCATTTACCAAGAGCAACTGCAAAAATCCAAAATTCTCGCGCCCATCGCCGGAGTAATCATTAAAGGAGATCTCAGCCGTGCAATAGGCGCCCCGATAAAAAAAGGTCAGGTACTCTTTGAGCTCGCTCCGATTAATGATTTCAAACTTGTGCTCTTAGTGAAAGAACAAGATATCCGCTTGATTCAATCACATCAAACCGGATTGATGCGTCTCTCGGCCCAACCTGAAAATCCGTTGGCATTTGAGATCACCTCTGTGTCTTCCGTTTATCAAGAGGGAGAGGGCAATATTGTGTACCGGGTCGAAGCGCAATTGATTGGCTCAGCCCCTTCGTTACGACCAGGTATGTCAGGCTTTGCCAAAGTGGATGTGGGTAAACAACCCTGGCTCATTACACTGTTCACTCCGCTCTGGGATAAAGTGACGTTGTTTTTCTGGAAATATTTTTGATGAGCGGGATCGGTCAATCCACCAATACCCCAATCATCAACTCACAGTTGGCACAGGTTCATTTTGTACTCGCTCCCAATATAACCTTTACCGAACAGGTACAACGGGGCGAAATTTGGGTAGTCATTCGCAATCAGGGCAGTAATGCTCAATTTTGCACAACGCCGTATGTGCGCGACATAGTGCAATTATTTAGGCAAAAACACACACTCAAAGACGTACTGACCATGATGCCAGAAGCGAACCGACTGGGCACCGACGAATGGTTGAACTTGCTCTCCCATTTAATACAATCTGATATTTTGCAAGCCCCTGAATTGAGCGACGACCAGCGTAAATTTGAGCTTTTCAACAAAAACAAATCAGCCCAATGGCGCCAACAACTGTCGCGCCCCTGGATGTTTAAATTTCCGCTTGGCAACCCCAACACACTGTTACAGCGTATCGATAGTCACTGTCGCTGGCTGTGGCACCCAGTGTTTTTTGTCGCTTGGATCGCAACCCTTTTACCTGCAGTTATATTGGCTCTAGACCACAGCGCGGGCTTACAGCATTTTTGGCAAACTCGTTTTTTAGACCCGAGCAATATCATGCTGGCACTGGCGATTTATCCGCTGCTAAAGCTGATTCATGAATTTGGCCACGGATTAGCGGCACGTCACTGGGGAGCAGAAGTCGTCGAAACCGGAATTCTATTTATCTTTTTTGTCCCACTACCCTATATCGACGTTTCCCAATCCTCCGCATTTTCAGACAAGCGCCATCGGATCATTGTCGCTTTGGCGGGAATGGCTTTAGAATTGTTTGTTGCCGCTCTAGCATTGTATGTGTGGGTAAACTCAGACACCATATGGATTCGTGACATCTGCTTAAATATTATGCTGATCGGCGCGATAACTACCGTCCTATTTAACGCCAATCCCCTGTTAAAATTTGATGGCTATTATGTGTTGAGCGATATTTTGGAAATGCCAAATTTAAGTCAACGCGCTGCCGCTGTTTTTAAATCTCATGTTCTACGTGCACTTTTCAAAATACAATTGGATCCACCCGCTTACTCCCTAAAGGAGTATCGAATTTTGTTGTGGTACGGTTTCTTGGCACAGTGTTATCGCTGGTTTGTGTGTATTGTGATCACGTTGTTTTTGGGCAGCCATTACTTTACATTTGGCATCATTTTGGCCGTTTGGCTATTGCTCGCTCAACTGATTTGGCCCATAGCAAAGCAATTGATAGAAGTGTTTAAACTGGCTAAGCTACAGAATAAATTGCTCCGCGCAGGGTTGATTTCTGGTGCCATGACCTCTGTTGCCTTGTTGTTCATATTTGTGGTTCCGTTCCATCAACAAACCCTGTTAAAAGGCATATTAGTGGTAGACGGAAAAGCGCAAATCAATGCCAATACCAGTGGCTTTATCCGTGAACGACTCGTACAACCCAGCGATCCTGTGAATGTTGGTCAACCTTTGCTGGTTTTGGAAAATAACAGTCTTAAGGCTGATTTATATTTTCTCGCAGCTAAAGTCGAAGAATTGAAATTCTTGAGTTATCAATACACAACTCAAAATCCAGCCCAAGCGGAATATTACAAAAACCAACAGGAGGCATTTCGCCAAGAATACGAAAATCTGGCAGACCAACAAAAATCGCTAGTGGTTAGAGCACCCGTTGCGGGCCGTTTTGTTACTCAAAATCCTCAGCCACTCGAAGGCCAGTATGTCCATAAAGGCGATCCCTTGGGTTATATCCTGGCCAGTGAACATATCGAGATTTTGGCGGTCGCTCAAGAAAATCAAACCCGAAAACTGAATCAGTTTAGTCAGGCGGAATTGTGTTTTGACGAGCAACCGCAGGCGCGATTAAAAATCGCGGAAATCACCACCACACCCGCTGCCATTGAGCAATTGCCTTCCCCCTACCTCGGCACTCGCTATGGAGGTTCAGTCGCGGTTAACAGTCTTGCAAAAGATGGATTGCAATTATTACAACCCATGTTCCAACTTCAAATTCGCTTGCAATCGGTCGTGGAGCGACCTTTTATTGGCAGCCGCGTCACCATCAAGATTACCCATGGCCAGCAGACGCTCGCGTCTTCGTTTCGACTTTGGTTTTACCAAAAACTGCAACAGAAAGGCATTTTGTCTAAATTTTAATGTGTTCCTTAAGGGAATTTGTCTCGCCCCCGAAATTTTGCAGTTTGTGGTTATCTGTCTATTCTGAAGGAATAACATTTCACAGCTTAGGTTCCGATGTCACTGTCTCGATTTTTCGCACTTTCCTATTTACTCACAACCGTCAGTTCTGCTTGGTGCATGGACAACGCAATTGTGGCGGATTGTGTGATTACCCCCCACCAGGTAACGGATCTCAGTTCGCCGATTATGGGCGTTATAGAGGAGGTTCTGGTAGAGAAAAGTGCCAAAGTTCGCAAGGGGCAAGTGGTTGCGCGGTTAGAGTCCAGCGTCGAACAAGCGGCGGTAGCGCTTGCGGAAGCGAGGGCGAAAATCCACTCAGAAGTGGACGAAGGCAAGTTGAATAGCCGCTTTGATGAAAAACGTAAGAATCGGGTGGATCAACTGTTTAAACAACAAACGGTCTCTGAGGATACAAGAGATGAAGTACTAAGAGAAGCACAGTTGGCCAGCCTTAGATTGCAACAAGCAGAGGAGTTAAAACACATTCGCGGCTTAGAGCTATCGGGCATGGAGGCACGCTTAAAGCAAAAAACCATAGTCGCGCCATTTGATGGCTATGTTCTGGAGCGGTTTAAATCCAAAGGCGAATTTGTTGAAGAGCAGCCTATATTGCGTCTGGCGCAACTGGACCAGCTTAATGTGGAAGCGGTGCTCCCAATCGAACAGTTCGGTAAGATCAAAACCGGCATGCGCGCGAAATTATCCATACCGTCCTTCCCAAATTTAGCCAAAATTGCCACCGTGGTTATTGTCGACGCTGCTGGCAACGCCGCCAGCTCCACTTTTGGGGTGAGATTACTCCTGGAAAACCCCAACAATGAAATCCCCGCAGGGCTCCGCTGTCAGGCCCAATTTGAGTAGTCCATACTCGCTCGCGACCGAGTTTTTCGCTAAAAGCATCAACTGCAACAAAGCCCGTTGATTTAGGAGTCAGATGGTCGCCGACGACTGCCCTTTGCTTAAGCGTATTTGGTTAACTAAGGTTCATAGGTATATGTCGTTATTGCGGCACCGCTATTGTGCCCAAAAGTAATAAAGGTTTTCTGAGGTCCTTGTGAGAAGGCTGTTTAGTAGTACCAGGGGTAAGAAAGCGCCCGGTGAACGTCGTTTTAAACGGCATCCGCTCAGCTTTGAGGCACTGGAACCGCGGCTGTTGCTTTCTGCTGACGCCTTTGGCGGTTTATTTGACGCTGATGATATCGCTGATCCCGCGCCGCTGGTCAGTGGCTACGATAAGATTCGGGAAGACTTACTGTCTAAATTGCACTTGGGTCTGAGCTCTGACTTGATGGCGCCTTCGGTTCCAACAGATTCGCTAAGCGATTCGGGATTGGCACAAGATCACCCTCTCCTGTACGGCAATACCTTGGACTTAGCGGAAATCTCTCAGCTTGTCAGCGCCACCAGTGAGACCGATATCGAGACCATAGGTTTATCCAGGGTGTTTGTCGTTGACACATCCGTCTCCGACTGGAACCTATTGATCGACGATGCTCACCTCACTGAACGAGATACCCTAATCACCATCGCCGCGGATGAAAACGGATTAGAGCGTATAACTCAAGAGCTCGCCAGTGTCAGCAATGCGAATTCATTGCACATACTGGCTCATGCCCGCCCCGGATCGCTGAGCTTAGGCTCCACTCAACTCAGTTACGACGTTATGCAACAAGAGGTTGTGCACGAGCAATTGTTGCACTGGCAAAACGCTTTTGATCAGGAGGCAGACCTCTTTATCTACGGCTGTGATTTTGCGGCAAACACGGCCGGTATTCAGTCCCTACAGTTGTTGGCGGATTTGACCCAGATGGATATTGCCGCCAGCGAAGATTTAACCGGTAGCATCACCTTAGGCGGTAACTGGGAACTCGAAATTCAATTGGGTGAAATCGATGCCAGTCAAATGTTTAGGCCAACTCAAGCGACTGAATGGGACCACAGCTTGGCCACGATTGTGGTCAATACCTCAGCGGACCAAAGCTTGGGGCTTGGCGTAAGCAATGTCACTCAACTGATCGGATCTGAAACCGAAATATCCTTCCGTGAAGCCCTACAAGCAATCAGCAGAGAATCGACGTTTGGCGCTGTTCAACATACTATCGTCTTTGATTTAGGCACTGACAATACCATTAACTTGGCCAGCGCACTGCCCAATATCAGTCGCAGCGTCATCATCGATGGTGGCACGGAAACCGACGGCACGCCCGGCGTACGCATTACGGGATTATCAACACTCCTCAATATCTCTGGCAACAACAGTGAAATTCATGGTTTGGAACTGTTCGGTGGGGTGAATGGCATCGTCATAACGGGCGACGGCAATGTGATTACCGGTAGTTACGTGCACGATAACAGTGGGATTGGTATCGACATCTCTGGTGGCACGAATAATATTGTCGGCGGCGTGTCCGCGGGCGACCGCAATATCATCTCAGCGAATGATGGTTTCGGCATAAAAATTGGAGGTAGCACCACCATTTCTGGTGTATTTGGCGAGACGTTGACCCATTACGCCAACAATAATCAAATCGTCGGCAACTGGATTGGCCTGGATTTGGACGGCAGGACGAGCAACGGCAATGGTTCCGATGGAATCTACATATACAGTGATGCCAATAATACGGTAATTGGCGGCACAACGCCCGGTAGCGGCAATGTGATATCAGGCAACGCTGGCCATGGAATTGAAATTGAACGCACCACCGCCGCGGCCACAGATAACCATATTATCGCCGGCAACATAATTGGTCTGGATGCAACTGCCTCTACGGCTGCTGGAAACGAGCAGACCGGCATTTTTATTCGGAATACGCAGAACGTCGAAATTGGTCTAGGCACCGATGCTGGCCGTAATATTATCTCTAGCAATGGTTTTCATGGCCTGGAGATTCAAGGTGCAGATACGGATAACATTTTAATTCGCGGCAACTACATTGGCACTGACGGTACTGGTACAACAGCGATTGGCAACAACTACAATGGCATAGAATTCTGGGGCGGTCCCCCGTTAAGTGGTGGTTTTTTCCCCGTATCCATTTATGGCCGTATCGAAGTGGGTGGTCTTGAAGAAGGCCAAGGTAACGTCATCTCAGGGAATTCCGGTCACGCCATTAAAATGGAAAGCGGTGCAGGCGGAATCAATATTTTTGGCAATAAAATCGGTACGGATGTGACCGGAAACCAAGACTTAGGCAACGGTCAAAGTGGCATTATTATCGATTGGGGAACAACCGCTTACGCCAACAACAAAGTCGAAATTGATATTCAAAGCAATACCATCGCTTACAACGTCGGTAATGGCATTCAAATTGAAAACGCTGCCATTACCGCTATTTGGATTAAGGACAATCTGATATTTGATAATACAGAAATTGGTATTGACCTGGGTGCGGATGGATTTACAGCCAACGATCCAGCGGATTTTGACAGCGGTCCCAATCTGCGACTGAATTACCCTGTGATTAGATCGCTTTCCATTGTTGACAACCAACTGTACATTGGCGGATCAATGCAGTACAGCACAAACGTAGGAAGCACAATTACACTTCAATTTTTTTATTCCGATCACGAAAACGCCGTCGGTGGTGCCAATGCACAAACCTTTATCGCCGAACAAACTTACAATACCAATCATTCTGGAAGACTGAGTTTTGACCTCACGGTCGATATCGAAATCGCGTCAAATAGTTTTTTAACGGCGATTACCACGACGGATTCAGGCAGTTCTGAATTGGCGCCCGCAGTGTTACTCGCTCAAGGCAATATCGCTAACAGCCCAGCAACCGGTGAGATAGCCATTGCGGGGGAAGCCATACAAGGTGCGATCCTGACAGCCGTATCCGCAATTAATGACAGCAATGGCATTAATTCAGCCCTGCAATACCAGTGGCGTCGCAATGGAGTCGATATTGCCGGTGCGACAGGACAAGAATATACCCTGGTGGAGGAGGATGTTGGCAGCAATATTACCGTGGCAGTGAGTTTTGTCGATGATGATGGCTATAGCGAATCTCTACTCAGTAGCACAAGTGACACCATTGCCAACGTGAACGATATCGCCACCGGCAACATTAAAATCACCGGCAACCGCGTTGAAAACACAACACTTTCGATCAACTATTTAATCGACGACCCTGACGGTGTACCCAATCCAATCAATATCCAATGGTATCGAGATGGTGCGGTAGTATCGGGGGCGACGCTTCAGGACTACCTACTAATCGACGCAGATGTGGGCGCGCAGATTTCTGTCGAGGTCAGTTTTATTGATTTGCACGGCACCAGTGAATCCCTGTCCAGCGATCCAACCTCTGCCATTGTCAATGTGAATGATACCGCGACCGGAAACTTAACCATTGAAGGTATTATCGCGGAAGATAATACTTTGACCGCTGTCTATGATATTACCGATGAAGACGGCGTTCCGTCGCTTTTGCAATTGCAGTGGTATCGCAATGGCGTCTTAATTACTGGCGCAATGAATGATACTTACACCCTAACCGATGCCGATGTTGGTACTCAGCTCAGCTACTCGGTCAGCTTCCAGGACATTCAGGGTACAAACGAAATATTGTATAGCGGCAGCAGTGGCGCCATCAGTAATGCCAATGATGCCCCCATCGGAACCCTGAATATTGTTGGGTCCAACGTGGAAGGTGCAACCCTACAAGCACAAGTCAATTTTACCGATGCAGACGGCATAACCGGTGCGATCAACTACCAATGGTATCGAGATGGTGTTGATATCGTCGGTGCAACCGCCGCGAATTACCTTATCACCAACGCTGATGTAAATTCACAATTAACTGTCCGAGCCAATTATCAAGACGATTTTGGTACCAATGAAAGCGTATTGAGTAACCCAACTAACCAAGTCAACAACACCAATCAATCCCCTACCGGTTCAGTAACCATTAACGGCGTGGCGACCGAAAATCAGACCCTCAGTGTCAATATTAATTTGGTTGATGACGACGGCTTGCCGTCAAACTTTAGTTACCATTGGTATCGGGATGATGTACCCATAATCGGAGCTGATCAGGCTACCTTTTTGCTGACCGATGAAGACGTCGGCAAAGCTATAACAGTCGAAGTTAGCTATGTCGATGGTTTGGGAAGCGCCGAAAGTGTCATCAGTGCGGCCACCTCACCGATAACGAACATCAATGATGCTGCCACAGGTGCGGTAAAGATTATTGGCTCCAATATTGAGGGGCAAATTCTCAACGCCCAAATCAATATCAGCGATGCAGACGGTCTACCGTCGAATTTTAATTACCAGTGGTACCGCAATGGTCTCGCGTTGACCGGAGCGAATGCAGCAACCTATCAGCTGGGCGCCACTGATGTTGATCAGACACTGAGTGTACAAGTCCGTTTTGTGGATTTGCACGGCGGCAACGAATCTGTGCTGAGCTCTGATTTTGGTCCGATTCTCAACGTCAACCAATCGCCGGTTGGCCCATTGTTGATTAGCGGTACTCCCGAAGAAGACAGCACCCTTTACGCTCAAATTCAATTCACCGACGAGGACGGTCTGCCGAGTGTATACACTTATCAATGGTACCGCGCTGGTGCAGTCATTACGGGCGCCACCGGCGACAATTACACGCTATCGGAAGCGGATGTCGATGCCACCATCTCGGTCAGCGTCGAATACCAGGATTTACTTGGAACCGATGAGTCTGTCACCAGTAACAGTACCGCAGCGGTAACCAATTTGAACGATGCACCAACAGGCACGATACAAATTGTTGGTGGCACCACCGAAGGCCAACTGCTGACAGTGACCAACTCCATTAGCGATGAAGATGGGATTGCTTCAGAAATGGGATATCAATGGTATCGCGATGGGGTCGCTATCAGCGACGCACTTACCGACAGCTACCTACTGCAAAGCAATGACATAGGCCACCAAATTTCCGTACGCTGGCAGTACCTGGATCAGCACGACACCTTAGAAACCGCAGAAAGCCAAGCCATTGGCCCGATTGTCAACGCCAACTCGGCGCCAACGGGGCAAGTGGTGATCAGTGGAATAGCCATAGAAAATGAACTTCTGACAGTCACCAACAGCATTGTGGACGACGATGGCATCAGTAGCGCCATCAACTACCAATGGTATCGAGACGGCCAATTGATTGCCGGTGCGATCACCGACACTTTAGTGCTGGATGACGCTGACGTGAATGCTACTATCCACGTAATCGCAACCTATACCGACGATTACGGCACCGACGAGATTGTTGCCAGCAGTGGATTTGGCCCCATTGCCTCGGTCAATAACCCACCCAGCGGAAGCCTCAGTCTTTCGGGCAATGCCCAGGAAGACAGTGTCTTGACTCTGGTGGACACCATCAGCGACGCCGATGGCA
>JBNKFP010000099.1:0-10216 GCA_050289365.1 Cellvibrionaceae bacterium
GCGTTATCAAAAATAATTTCGATTTCCGTACCTTTTTTCTGCCAGGCATTAACCGCCAACCAGGATGCAATAAATAGAGCAGCCAGAGGCACTATCCATATTGGTGAAATCGAACGCGCGGTTTTCGTACGCGATTTTTGTATTTTCAAATTTCACTCCCAACGCGACTCACGAATCACCCGATTCCGCGAGCTGCGGATTTAATTCAACTAAAGATCGACGCCGTGCCGCTGGAGGTGCTGTATCTTCAGCATGATCCCAGATCAAGCGCGGATCAAATGTCTCTGCGGCCAACATAGTCAACACGACCACCGCGGCAAATGGTAACAATGCCGGCCCAGGTTCGACAACGCCAACAAAACCAAATTGTACGACTGCAGTCAGTAAGGTCACTACATACACATCCACCATAGACCACCGCCCAATAAATTCTGTTATGCGATACATCATTACGCGCTCTTTGGCGCGCACGGGCATACGCCGATAAACCGACCAAACCAAATAGCTGAGCATCAGCAGTTTAGCAATGGGGACTATGATACTGGCAATAAACACAACGGCGGCCACCATCCACAAGCCATTGCGCGCCAAATCCACCACTCCCGAAAAAATAGTGCTGTCATAATTCACCGCCACTTCCTCATACAGCATGATGTCGTAGACATTCGCGGGAATGTAGAGAATCACCGCGGCAATGATCAGAGCGGCTGTTTTTTGAATGCTTTCAGGAATTCGTTTGTGAATATGCGCATTGCAGCGCGGGCAATGCCCCTGCTCCTCAACAATGGTTTCGCCGACCAATGCTTTGCAGATTTCGCAGTCGTAGAGCATTTCATACTTGCTGTGCGTAAAACAATTATTGGAATAGAGCCAACTCCAAAGATTGTCTTTATCCATCAGCCAGTAGGCTAAATTTAACACCCCCACCAAGGCGAAATAGCAGACCAACCCTGGCCCGACAAACACGGTGGCACGATCGCCCAATTTCACCGTTGTCACTAAGACACCCAGTAAAAATACATCTAACATGATCCACGACTGCACCCGAACCAGCCAGCGCAACACCTGTATTTGTCCCGGCATAGGTTTGTTTAGGCGATAGGGAACCAACAAATACAGTAAAGCGATCGCTTCAAATATCGGTAACAGGAAAATTGTCACGATCACCAGCGCTGCCAAAATCCACTGTTCGCGAATAGCCAAAGCGTAGACACCGGACAAGATGGTGATGGATTGTTCGGCACTACCGATTTTTAAGGTGAAAAAATTAAACAGATTAGAACTGATAAACAGGATGACCGAGGTGACTGCTAAGGCCGTGGTTTTATCCAACCAAGGCCCATGGCCGATATGCAATGCTTTATCGCAGTTAACACACACCATTTCCAAATCTTTGGAGATCGGCACTATCGCCTGCAGAGCCCCACAGTCGTGGCACACTAACCAATCGCGCTGTTCTGCAATCAAGGTTTTTTGCGATGCCATGAATTACTCTTACTCCGTTCCTATGGGAACACAATGCTATGAAATTTCGATTCACTTTACAGGTTAACCTGTAAAGTTTAACCGCTTATTCGGCCTGCCGCTGCGTCAATAAACCAATGCTTTACTAAATCCATGGAATTGAGACGCGCCATTCCAAAATTGCGCAGTACCACGGCAGAGGGGGACTGTGAGGCAAACAGCCGCTTAAAGGCTTCCATCGCACCAACCGCACTTAAATTGTGCCATTTACGTTGGCGCTGATAACGCTGCAATACAGAGTGATGCTGCAAAGGAACATGTCGATTGACCGCACGGACTATTTCACCCGCCAGGCAAACCACATCATAGAAACCGAGGTTGGCGCCCTGCCCCGCCAACGGATGTATTCGATGAGCCGCGTCACCCAACAAAACAAACCCTGGCCTACCGTACTCCTGTACATGCATTTGTCGCAAAGGAATGTGGTGGCGCCGGTCCACCTGCAACACCTCCCCTAAACAATACTCACTGGCCCTGGTGAGCGCCTGACAAAACGCGCTGTCGTCGAGATGCTTAAGGGTTTCACTGACTTCAGTTTGCTGTGACCAGACAATCGAACAATAGTGACTCGTTGCAGCCCCTTTGGGATCGGGCAGCGGCAGCAGAGCGAGCGGACCGGAAAAACTGAAGCGCTGACGCGCGATATTATCATGGGCGAACTCGCATTGAATGGTCGCCACTGTCGCAACCTGATGATAATCCCACTCTCTCACTGGCAATTGAGCCTGTTGTCGAATTTTAGACTCCGCCCCATCAGCGGCGACCAACAGTGCTGTTGTCAGGACCTCACCATTGGACAGAGCCAGCTCACTGCTACCATCGGCGCAAGCTTGCCAGGTTTCGCATTCCACCGGACTCAACCAGCGCAAGCCTCGATAGGCCTCCATACGTTCTCTTAAAGCCGCCAACACAACTGAGTTTTCAACGATAAATCCCAATTCCGGACGATGCACTTCCGCAGCGCTGAAGTGAATGCGACCGCTGCCTTCACCATCCCAAACCTCCATACCTTGATAAGCGCAGACCCGCTGATTGCGGATGGCTTGCCAAACATCAATTCCCCGTAATAGTTGCACGCTGCTTTCACTGAGCGCAACCACCCTTGGGTCAAATTGATCACCACCATATTGTGGTACTTCATCTTGCTGATCGCACACCAAAACCCGCAAGGCAGGCAGTGATTGACCCAATTGACAGGCCAGTGCCGCGCCCACTAAACCACCACCGACAATGACAACATCGTAGTCATAAGCCGCCATACTAATGCGTCCCCCAAGGCTGCGCCTTTGGTGAAGCGCGACCTGACATTTGGCGAATAAACATTGACCGAATGAGGGGCTGGGAGTGCACGGCAAACATGGCGCTGTTGCGCATTGCAGCAGCAAACCAACCGCGCTCACCAAATAACCGGTTAAAGCCATCACTCAAACTGAGGGTGCGTTCTTGATCCGGGCGCTGTGCTTTTAAATAGCCATGCAGTACTGATAGCTCGCCCAGACCTTCTGCGGGCACGTCGCGCAGGGTTTCTGCCAAGCGCAGACCATCGCGAGCGGCCAAATTGTAGCCCTGACCGGCAACGGGATGGAGGAAGTGAGCAGCATTACCCATCAGCACTATGTTGCTGCGCACCTGTTCTTCAGCGACCAGCAACTGCAATGGGTAAGAAAAACGTTGGCTGACTGCGCTGAGCTCGCCCAATCGATAACCAAAAACCTGTTGCAGTTCGCTTAAAAAGGCTTGATCTGAAAGCGCCAAAGCAGTGTCTACTTCCGCTTCCGGTCGCGTCCAAACCATTGCCATAGACTTGCCCCACTCACCTTGCAGAGGTAAGAGCGCGAGGGGGCCCTGGGCAGTAAAACGTTCAAATGCCTGGCCATTATGGGCCTTGCTGCAAGCCACATTGGCGACAATGGCGTTTTGGTGGTAATCACGCACTCGTGTCTGGATACCCAACTGCTGACGCAGGGGCGAGTCCGCGCCATCCGCAATGATCACCAAGCGGGCATCAATTGAAGATTCCTGTCCCTGACACAGTAATCTGGCGCGGCGGGACTTGGCTTGAACGCGCGCAACGTGCATCGGCGCTCTAATCTGCAAGTTGGATTCCGCCGCCATGGCTTGGGTTAAACTCCACCCCAGGGATCGATTTTCGACAACATAGCCCAAAGGCTGGCTTTGATTATCGCTTTCACCTAAGGCTACCCAGCCCAGGTGCCCACGATCACTGACATGAATTTTGCGAATTGCTGTAGCGGGCATGGGCAACCGTTGCCAGACCCCAAGGGTTTGCAGCAGCTCAACGCTGGTTGGCGCGAGTGCAGTAGAGCGCGCATCAAAGCTCGGTTGCTTCAACAGATCTGGAGTGGCCGCCGTGAAAGGCGATTTCTCGCACAGAAGAATCCGGCAATCCGGTCTTACTCTCGCCAATAGCAGAGCCAAGGTGGCCCCCATTAAGCCACCACCTACGATGGCAATTTCAGTGTGAACATCGTCGGTCATCACTTGGCACTTTTGCGTTTTTTATGGGCTTTACCGGACATCAGCTTTTCAATTTGTTCAACCGTTTTTGGAACACCAGAGGTTAGAACTTCATTACCCTTTTTCGTGACGACAACATCATCCTCAATACGGATACCAATACCACGCCACTTTTTACTGACATTGGTATTGTCTGGAGCGACGTAGAGGCCCGGCTCAACCGTCATGACCATACCAGGCTCCAAAATACGCCATTCGCCATGTACTTTATAATCGCCGACATCGTGCACGTCCATACCCAACCAATGACCAATGCGATGCATATAAAAGTCTTTGTAGGCACCCGCTTCTATAAGTTCGCTAACGTCGCCTTTGAGTAATCCCAGTTTGACCAGCCCTTCGGTCAACACTTGTACAGAGACATCGTGTGGTGCATTCCAATGATTGCCTGGCCGAACTTGATCAATCGCCGCCAACTGGGCTTTTAGCACCAATTCATAGAGCGCCTTCTGTTCACGCGAAAAGACCCCACTGACCGGAAACGTACGGGTGATATCGGATGCGTAATATTCGTATTCGCAACCCGCATCAATCAAGACTAAATCCCCCTCTTTCAACAGCGTATTGTTGTCGATGTAGTGCAATATACAGCCGTTCGCACCACCCCCAACGATGGTATTATATGCGGGGTTACGTGCCCCTTCATAAGCAAATTCGTGCAGAATTTCCGCTTCCAGCTGATACTCATAAAGCCCCGGCTTACACGCAGTCATAGCGCGGCAATGAGCCGCTGCAGCAATTTCAGCGGAGCGCGCCATAACCCGCACTTCAGCAGCACTCTTGTACAAGCGCATATCGTGCAAGTGGTGATTGAGATCGAGAAACTCCCCCGGTGGTGTCGCACCTGAGCGGACCTTGGCGCGGATACGATTCACCCAGCCCATTACCTGCTGGTCAAACTCCGGATCACGGCCCATGGCGTAGTAGACACGCTCGGTACCTTCAATCAGCCCCGGCAGAATTTCGTCAATATCGTCGATCGGAAAAGCGTCGTCAGCGCCAAACAATTTTCGTGCGCCCTCGGGCCCAGCACGATAACCATCCCATATTTCTTTTGTCTTATCGCGCTCCCGACAAAACAGAATAAATTCGCCGTGAGCTCGCCCCGGAATCAACACCACAACCGATTCCGGTTCAGCGAAACCACACAAATAATGCAAATCACTGTCTTGGCGAAAGGGGTAGTCGGTATCCCGGCTGCGAATTTTTTCGCGCGATGATGGCACAATGGCGATGCTATTGGGCTCCATCAGTTCCATCAGGGCTTTCCGTCGCTTCGCGTATTCCGCTTTAGTAAAAGGCATAGGAATTGATCACTTACTAAGAATTAATGGGTGGTTTTTATCTGAGACTGCGCGGTGCCACGCAACTGCCCATAGAGATTGAAGATTGCGAGGCGCACATACTCAACCAACTCGACAAAGTAGGCCTCCTCGGATTCATCGTCGGCCTCAGGTTCATTACTGGCTTGGGCCATATTGGCAATATCGTGTAAAGATTCTTTGGCCGTTTCGTCTAAGCGAGCGGCAATGCCCTCGCCCGCAGCGGCCAAACCGTGCAAAAATCCACTGCACCATTTTGCAAGGCAGTCTACTCGTCGGTAAAGAGGCAAAGCGTCGTCGGGCAACAATAATTGTAGTTGATAGTCATCGGCAGCCAGGGCAGAAGTACAGTTTTCAAGCAATGCAAACAATGCATCCGTCAAATCACCCTCGTTTTGACCTTCAATCAAATCCATAAATTCCACAGCCAATGTCATCCAATCTATTTTATTTTCTTGTCCGGCAGACTGCTGTGCCTGTTCTGCGCAAACATAACCAATGGCCATACCCTGAAGCTCCGCCGGCTCGCAAATCGCGCCAATGCGCAATAAATAATCGCTCCAATCCTGGTATGAAATCGCGTTTGTCATAAAACCTCATTATCAATATCGATCAAAATATTCACTTCGACGCAAAGCCAACCACAGCCGCATTCAAAGTGCGAACATGCTAACAGATAATGCGCGTTTGGGGGTTCAGACGACAGATCTCCTTGACCACGTTTTAACCACTCTCTATATTAGGCGGTCAGCGCGTAACGGTGTAACGCAATCCCATTTTCCTGCCAAGTGAAACATTTTGCGTTGCCAACTTGGGTTAAGATGCCGTCTTTACGCAACCACTCTTCGCACAGCCTTAGCGTGTTTTTTATGTCGGATCAAACTCTCGCACAAATCGAAGCAAAGTTGGACAAATTACTCCAGTGCTACGCCGAACTCAAATTGGAAAACACGACGTTGCGCCAAAAAGAGACACTGTGGTTGCAGGAGCGCGGTCGACTTTTAGAAAAAAATGAGCTGGCGCGAGCACGCATCCAAAATATGCTGCAAAGACTCAAACAAATCGAAATGGATGTTCAGCAATGAAAGACAAAAACACTCGAGTTGAAGTTAAAATTCTCGATAAGGAATACCAGGTAGCCTGCCCTCCGGATGAAAAACAGGCGCTGCTACAAGCGGCGGCTGAGTTAGATGGGCGCATGCGTAAAATTCGCAACTCTGGGGCGATGATCGGAGTGGATCGTATTGCGGTAATGGTGGCACTGAATCTATGCCATGAACTGCAACAATCACAAAAGCCCCAGGGAACCGTGACCAGTGCGGATTCAGAGCAAGCCATCAAGCGTTTACACGAAAAACTTGACTCTGCACTGTCCTAAGTCTATGAACTCTTTTTAGCCGTTCACGCATGATCAAAACCACTTCAAGGCCCGGCGCCGAATCAGGTAACCAGACCCGCAGCTTATTCCATTTATCGATGGACTGAATTTTGATCCACAACAATCGGTCTTAAAATACCGACAGAAAATCGTAGATTTAAAATTGTCAAGACTGTTTAAAAACATAAGCTTTGTTATACTCAATCTACGCCTTGGGTGTTCGCCAGTCGACGATTCCCTGAGCCGATAATCTAAACCTAGGAGGCTTCTAGTTTGTGTTGTGAGCATGTCCGCGAGACGGAAAGCCTAATGCGCAACAGACCCCTCCCCCTTGAGCCGTCGGGTTCAAGGTAAGAGTTGACAGCGGCGCCCAAGGTTATTTTTTTATTTATTGAATGTGTCTGATTTAAAATCCCCACTTCGAAATCATTTCCGCCGTCTCAGGCGCGAATTACCCTCACCTTACCAACGCTCTGCCGCCTCAGCGTTAAGCCTACGCTTATTGCGCCACCCCTGGTTACGCACTTCTCAACATATTGCTTTTTATTGGCCTGCCGATGGCGAAATCAGTCCACTGAATGTCTTGTTACACGCCCTAAAGCTCGGCAAAATCTGCTACTTGCCACATATTCACGGCAACCGGCACATGTCGTTTCACCGCTACCAACTCGGTGATCACCTACAGCTCAATCGCTTTCATATCAAAGAACCGCTCACGTGGCGGCCCAGTCGCGACCTAAATCAAATGGACACGGTGTTATTGCCTCTCGTGGCGTTCGATCATCAAGGTAATCGCTTGGGCATGGGCGGCGGATTCTATGATCGGAATCTGCAGTTTTGCGGAAGGCGGCCACGAAAGATTGGTTTGGCTTATGAGTGTCAAGGCGTTGGGCATCTACCCAAAGACTCTTGGGATATCAGCCTTCACGGAGTTTGCACAGAACGTCGCTTTGCGTTTTTTACCAAGCGCTAAAAAACAAAAACCCCCTGAGTACTTTCGAATTCAGGGGGTTTTTGTGAGTTAGGCTCTTGATCAGCGGCGATACATACAACCTATTTCTGCGCCACGACCACTCCTTGATGGAGCGCCGCAGGTGGTTCAGACGCTTCCGATTGAAAAACTTCCGTGATGCCAAAACTGCTTACGATCATGCCGACTATAAAGACAACGGCCGCGAGCGTTAGAACATCAGATTTCATGGATACTACCTCGGTGTTTTAAATTGTTATTGTGAGGATCAGACCAGAGCAAGCTTTATACCGATTTCTCCGATCCAGCACAACCGTTGGTCAAATAAATTTTGCTGATATATTCAACTTAGTTTTTATTCTAGAAAATGCAAATCTAATACTTCAATATTTGAAGCCACACACAGTATGCGAATACTAACTAACAGGTGAATTAGTGTCGCTTAGAATCAAATCACGACTTTTGGCCTGCACGTGAAATGAGCATAGAGAGGACGAAAAGCGCAGAAAAAGTGCGCGCACTTACAATATTGTTTATTTATTACTCTGTAAATCAGGGGCTTAACCCTCACCCAAAATAAAACAGAGCTTTTGTGTGGTGCACTGATGAACGGTTATAGGGCAGAACATTCAGCCCTATGAGGTAGGATTTCAAGAAGATCGCGCTTAAATGCCCCAAAAAGCATGCCCTCCAGCACGGCTGCAAATAGGTTAAATCAACCCTGCGAGATAAGGGAGACTCATCATGTCATATTTACGGCGTGCGGGTTTTTGCTGGCATGGGCAAATTGGGCAGTTGCGGTGCCAATTGCAACAACCCCTGGCGATAGAGATCCGTACTCTGAGCATGATCGCCTAAGCGAGCAATTAAGCGCGCCAATTCAGCAAAGGCAACGGGCACAGGTTGCAGACGCAAGCTATCTGCAAAGTAATCTCGCGCCTGCCCCCAGAGTTGATTGCGCAAACTTATACGACCCAGAGAGAGCAACAACACAGCGTTATCTGCATGCGTCTCCAGCCACTGCTGCGCCGTGCGCAGCTGTACCGCGGGATCATCGCTGCCAATCAATCCGTAGAGTTCGACCAACTCATCATTCCAATGGTGCTTGATGGCATTGCGTAATATAGGCTCTAAACCAAAATGCTGGTCAAAGCCCATCAATAAACGACAGTAAACCGCGACGATCTCACTATCCGTTTTGAGTGCTCTGGGTACACGCTGCCATACGCTATCGACCGCAGCCAGCGGATCAGTCTGCTCACCACTGTGGATAAGCAACTCACGATATGTCAGCACTTGCAAACTTCGCCAGCGCGATGGTTCGACAACATCGCTGCGATCAAATTCGTTGAGCAGCCCCTCGAGCGCTGGCCAGTCGCGCAGCTCCACCAACAATTTTTGCAGTATTTGCAATAGGCTTGGATTGTTGGGAGAACGGGTTTTTAGCACCAAAATACGCGACAAAGCCTCGTCATATTGCTTCTCTGCCATCAGCACTTTGATATCCGCTAACGCTAAGCTTATGGCCTTCTCACCGGTAAAGGGTACGCGCCGCTGCAAACGAGCGTGAGCGTCCTGCCGATTTCCCAGCCGCAACGCGCTTTCACTACTGGCCACGGCGGCAAGAATATTGTCCGGCATCTCCTTCGCTGCTCGATTGAGCAGTTTATCAGCCGATTGATAGTCGCCTTCAAGCAACCGCAAGATTCCCGTTTGCAATCGATGATCCACACGCAGAGACCGCTCATGGCGCAATGAGCGCCAGCCACCGCGAATGAATCGCAACAACTGAAGCCCGCCTTTCACCAACCACATGCAAGCTGCAACCAACAGGATAAACATGACCAGGGCAAACCAAAACCGCATCTCTACGGATTTGCCACCCAGGACAATTAACACATAACCCGGATCGTGGGCCAACAAGCGAAACAGCCCAGCGCCTATGAGCAGCGCTGTTGCGCTAATCAAAACCAAACGCTTCATAGCTGCCCCTCAGGCTTAGGCGATAAGTTGTGCAGGCGCTCCAGGTAGCCGTGCAGCAAATGCAAAGAGACCGATATGTCTGGGAGCTCAAGCTCTACCTTGGTATTGAGTAGGGTTTGCATACTGGCTTCAAAACTTTGACGAGCCGCGCTTGGAAAATAATACTCTGCGACCAACGCCTTGGCCCGAGTTAGGGCCGTTTGATAAATGTCGCCATCCTCTTTGAGCAGTGCAACCTGCGCCTGCTCTATGGCAATACGCACGTTGAGCGCGGCCAATTGCGCCCCATGAAGATCGGCCAGAGAGTGATCTGGCGTTTCGGCATCATCGAACTTGATATAGTGCTCGAGCATGCTGCCGAGCCCTCGAACTTCGGCCCATAGTTTTCCACCCCAGTTGGACTGAGCGGCGTCTACAGAAGGTTCTTGGGTCTCACTGGTACTGGAATTTAGACGGCTTGGGGGGAGGTGTGGTAGCTCATCGACTTTCTCCGCCAGAGCT
>JBNKFP010000100.1:0-10041 GCA_050289365.1 Cellvibrionaceae bacterium
AAAAATTTAGTGCGCAACAAAATGCGATTTTTTTTAAATTCGCTCGCTATTGTAATTGCCTTTTTACTGTTTGGAGTGTTGGGCTCTATTCAAAATGCGTTTCATGCTGGCGTGGAATTATCCGCAGATAATCGTTTGGTGGTGGTCAATAAAATCAGTTTTACACAGCCGATGCCGCTGAGCTATGTGGCCAAGGTAAAGGCCATTGACGGCGTTAAAGAAGTGACTCATGCCAATTGGTTTGGCGCTTATGTCAAAGACAGTTCGCAATTTTTTGCCGGTTACGCGGTGGATCCGGAGACCTATTTGAGTGTCTACAGCGATACGATTTCACTGCCCGAGGAGCGAAAGGCAGCGTGGCAGCACAATCGTCAAGGGGTGATCGTCGGTGAATCTTTGGCGAAGCTCTACGGTTGGAAATTAGGCGACCGGATTCCTATCGCGTCCAATATTTTTTCCAAGGCCGACGGCAGTCAAGTGTGGGATATGGTAGTTGAAGGCATTTTTAAAACTTTTGACGTCCAAGGGGATACTAATTTTCTGGCTTTCCATTACAAATATTTTATTGAGACTCAAACCTTTGGTCGTGACTGGATTGGCTGGATGGTGTTAACCACAGAGGATCCTGCAATGAATGACCTGGTCGCCAATACCATAGATCAGCAATTTGCCAATTCTGCCAATGAAACAGAAACCTCCAGTGAAAAGCAGTTTAATAAGGCATTTTTGGAGCAGATCGGTAGTGTCGGGTTGATTTTGACTTCGGTGGTGGCCGCAGCTTTTTTTACACTCTTACTCATTGTTGGCAACTCTATGGTGCTCAGTATCCGCGAGCGCACCAAAGAAATCGCAGTATTAAAAACCTTGGGCTTTTCTGCAGCGCATCTATTCCGTTTAGTGATTTCCGAGTCGCTACTGTTAGCGGCAATGGGCGGATTACTGGGGGTGCTGCTAGCGGAAGTCTTAGTGAAGGGCTTGAGCCAAGTCCCCAACCTTAAAAATATGTTGCCAAATTTAGTGATGGACTCTTCGGTATTGCTGCAAGCCCTAATGTATATCGTGCTATTGGGGGTGGTTACTGGATTTGTGCCCGCCTATCGCGCAATGCAATTGAATATTGTTGACGCTTTGACTCGGAGATAGAAATGTTTAAACAAATTTCAGCCATAGTGGCAATGAATATTCGCTCTATCCCGGATCGTTTGTGGATGTCCTTAGCGACGGTATTGGCGATTGCTGTGGTGGTGGCCGTGCTATTGGCTTTCCTGGCGATGGGCAACGGGTTTCGCGCAACATTAAATGGCTCGGGCAGTGATTCCTTGGCGATTATTGTACGTACTGGATCGCAAGCGGAACTCAACAGTGTATTGGATAGGGACACGGTTAATTTAGTGGCAGAGGTTCCCGGTATTGCGCGTGATGACAAGGGCGCACTGCTATCAGCCGAACTCTATCTGGTCGTTGATGGTAAGAAAAAAAGCTCTGGAACCGCTGCTAATTTACCCTTTCGCGGCATTGATGAGCGCGGCATGGATATTCGCACAAACGTTAAATTGACTGCGGGGCGCATGTTTGAACCTGGCAAAAATGAGCTGATTGTCGGTGAAGCGGTAGCCAATCAATTCGTTGGCTTTGACCTTGGCAATACCATCAAGCTGGGCCGCGCCACGTGGACGGTGGTGGGTACCTTCAGCAGTGGCGGCACTGTGTTTGACAGCGAGCTATGGACGGATGCACGGACTCTACAAGGTCAATTTCAGCGCGGTAATACCTTCCAAGTCATTCGCGCTCGCTTAGCAACTGCAGGTGATGTCAGCCCGATCGAAAAGGCGATTGCTGCAGATAAACGTTTAAATCTGGAAGTCAAAACCGAGAGGGCCTATTACCAGGAGCAATCCAAAGGCATGACCGATTTGATTTTTTATATAGGTTGGCCGTTAGCCTATGCCATGGCGCTGGGTGCATTGGCGGGAGCGCTGAATACGATGTACAACTCGGTGTCACGCAGAGCGGGTGAAATTGCAACATTGAGAGCGATTGGGTTTAGTAGTCTCCCGGTTTTTACGGGTACTTTATTGGAGTCTTTGGTGTTGGCAGTTGTCGGTGGCTTGCTGGGCGCCGGTGCCGCCTATTTGTTTTTTGATGGTGTCAGTGCATCGACTATGGGCAGCAGCTTTACGCAAATTGTGTTTCGCTTTGAATTGGATGGGAATACTCTTCGGCAAGGGGTTGTATTGGCATTGGTGATTGGTTTTATCGGTGGTTTTTTCCCAGCACTGCGGGCTGCTCGGTTGCCGGTTTTACTGGCCTTCGCTGCTTCAAATTGACCATCAAAAAATAGAAAAGAGCCGCCAATGGATTGTTGGCGGCTCTTTTATTATGTTAAAACCTGCGCCCAAATCAGTGCGCAATAATTTTTAAAGTTGATAAGATTGTTCGTTATAGTTTGTCTCTGGCGTTGTGTGGCTGGGTAAAAGTAAGTCCAATTGACGGAAGTGAACGTCGAGCCACACTTTAGTGCGTTGACGCTCAACGCGACTGAGGGTGCTGGGGTTATGGGCGGCTGCCCAAAAACTCAAATTGTCAAAATCGATTTTTTGCACAACTTCGTCGCGTAAAGCCTCTAGCGTTAAAATTTTAGCATTGCTGGCGATAGCATTTTTGTAGGGGGTAGAGTTTTCCAGCGGGCCAAAATTATTACTGCGCCCCTTATTTTTGACGACCACTAGGGTCACAGGTGTGTCGTGCAGTAAATCTTGTGTTGTTTGCAGTAAGTTTTTGCAATCGGCACTGTCGTCCAAAACATGCCAAAAATACACTTCGACATGCATCTCTTGCATGATGGAGTAGAAATCACACTCTTCTATCCATTGAAAAAGATCGTCGGCAGTTTGAGCCGCTAAATCCACAATCATATTGCAGTTGGGATGTTCTTCCAACTCGTCGATGAGGGTATCTAATTTTTCCGTGGCTGTTGAAATGTGGTTGGTGAACTCGGCATAGAAACGGGCGAATGTTGTATGAGACTGATCTGTATCAAAGCCGATAAATGGGAGCTGGCGATCAATGTGGTATTGAGCTAATAGACGCGACGTAAAAGATTTGCCTACTCCGCCTTTTTCGCCGCCAATAAAGTGAATTTTTCTCATCATCATCTCCCAAAAATAAAATTGTGCCAGTAGTGGAGGCGCATGTTAATGCCAATACCCGGATAAATAAAGTGGATCAGCGGGATTTATCCCAGCTTTTTTCGTGGTGGTAAATGTCATTGGAAATTGCGCTATAAAAAGACATTTTTATTTCAAAAAGTCTAGATTGCTTGGATGACACAAATATGAAAACGCGTGAAATATACCGAGACGCTCTTATTTGGTGCACTTTTGCGCGTTGCGAGTGCGTGAACGAAAATTTATTCGCAGAAGGTTGAGCTATTCTGTCTAAACTTAACCTGAGTCCGTGGCTTCGCAGAGGCACGGATTCGGGCTTAATTTACCACCTTAATTACTCTATCCGATCGATTGAGCGCACTAGCATGCAGACAAATAAAGGGTTAAATCAACAGAGTCGAGCCGGCTCCTACATGACCTTCAGTACCGGGCTTGCTCACTACGCCTTGCCCGTTGGTGTCATACGCTATATTACCTCGATGAACTCTATTCAATTACGCCCTACACCTGATAAGCAGGGGGGACGCCATCGAGTATTCGATTTTGAGGGGCATGCGATCGCACTTTACCGGTTCAGCGATCTGATGGGGGTGCAGTCGTTGGTCGAAGAAAGCAGACAATTGATAGAGTTGCTTAGGCAGCGGCGCCAAGATCACGTGGAATGGGTTGAAGACTTAGAGCACAGTATTCTCACGGGTGAACCTTTTACCAAAGCGACGAACCCCCATCAATGCGCTTTTGGACTCTGGTACGACAAGTATCAGCCGTTGGATACGGAGTTGAAAAGCATCATGGCAAAGTTTGATCAACCTCATAGGCGAATTCACTCCCTTGCGCAGCAACTGATAGGCCTTTCGGTGGCTGAAGGCCGAGTGGATGAGGCTATCGCCATTCTTGATGAGGAGCGTTTCAGTACGCTTAAGACTTTGATGAATCTATTTGATCAAGCGGAATCCCGATTGCAATATATGGTCAAGCCCGTTGCCATGATTGTGGATGTGGGCAATCAGCTCTACGCGCTGGAGTTGGATAACTTGGAAGATATCCATGAATTCCGAGACGAGCATTGGTTGGAGCAAGTGCAGCAAAATAAAGATAAAAAACAATGTTACGACGGTTTTTTTCAGCGAGGGGATGGCCATTTATTTATCAAATTGGATCCCTGTGAGTTGCTTGCTGTGCGTCTCTCCGAATCATAAAGACCCTGCTCCGGCCCAAATAGAAGCTCCGTGGTCGGCGGAGCCAATTGCGACCGTGTCGTGAATTCGGTGTCCGAGTGTGCTATTGGCGGACTTTTCTGTAACAAATTTGTTAAACTTCCGCACCTGAATTTCGAGGTAAACTCAAATCGGTTTGCCCTATGGGTGTATCGGTACAGTGACAGTCTAATCAAGGGGGCATTTTGTCGAACTTAGAGATCATCGAAGCGATTGTGATTTGGGTGGCTGTTTGTGCCATCCTGATTGTGGCGTTTAGACTCTATCCGCGCAAAATCAAAACGGACTATAAAGCCTTGGCTACGGACGCAATCCGCAATGAATACCCTGCATTTAAAACTAAACACATTTTTTTGCGCCATGCCCCCAAAAAAGCGGACCATCACAAAATTCATGGTATCGCCTTAGACTTCGATGCCAAGCTGATGTGTTTGATCCGTGATGGCGTACCACAGCAAATTGGTTTTGGTGATTTAATTGAATGTCAGTTGATCATAGAAGGTGCGCAAGAGCAAAAGCACTCCCGGCAAATTAAATTTATTGGTACACCGATTGGCGATAAGGTGATTGAGGCTTATGGACGCTTTGGGGAGCCCAAGGAAAAACCGTTTAAAGTGTTTGGCATGACCATAAAGCTGTCGTTTAAATTGAAAATTAAAGAAAAAAAGAAAGTGCCTAAAAATGTGGATCTTAAACTGATCGTGAATGATCCCGAAAAGCCATTTCACACTTATTCTCTGTTGGAGCAAGAAGAGCCCGAAGACGATGTGTTGGCAACCGCAAAAAACGAAGCGCAAATTTGGTTCGAGTTGTTAAAAAAAGCCATGGTAAAAGCGGATGAAGCCAAAGCGGAGCCGGACCTGAAAGCACAATGTATTGCGGATGAAATCAGTAAACTATCCAATCTCACGGAACAAGGTATTTTAACCAAAGAAGAATTTTTGGTGGTTAAGAATCGACTTGTTGGCGCAGAGTAACGCCAAATCAGGCAACCTAGGCCAGCACTTGGTCTCTCAGCAAAAACACAAATTTTAACATCTTTGACGCCCTAGCTCTGCTAGAGTGCCTGAGCTTGAGTTGCGGTCGCATATAGCTCAGCGCAATGGATCGCAGCTTGAATTTCCTCAAACAATAATATTGAAGGAGACCTTTATGCTCAAACAAGGCTTTATCAAGTTTACTTGCGCGATAGTCAGTGTTTTGGCGTGTTCTGTTGCTTGGTCTGCGAGTTATGAATTTACCATAGACCAAGGTAGTGTTACGGTAACCGCATCATTTTGCCCACCTGAAAACTGTTATAGTCAAACCGGTGTGATTCGCGGCAATTTTGTGGCTGATATTTCCGGTGAAAAAATTCTGTTCTCGGATACTTTAATCAAAAGTGAAGTCAGCGGATTTGAATTGCCTGAAGACCCTAACTTAGACAGTGGCGGCACTACGCGAACCGCCAGTTTTGATTTTGATGGCACACAATTAACCCTGAAGGGTGTGGTTGACTCGCGCGCCTTTGATGGTCCCGTATATGAATATTCATTGGTCGCGACTACCCGTAGCAAACCCGAATTTGATCCCAAGGGGTTTTACCGCGCTCGCCAAGATTTCCGCAAATGCGTGTCGCCCATGTGCGGAGGCATCTACGTGAGCAAACTAAACCGTTACTCTATGCGCTGTCCGAACGGTAAGCGGGCCAGGGAATGTTATATCGGCAATGTGGATTGGCAAGACTTGGGCGGTAGCGTTTTTGATGGGGATGAAACCCTGGTGCTGCAAGGTGACATCAAAGTGGGTAAAGATGAAATCTCCTCCTGGGGTACATTTGTTGTCACCACTGCCTTGCGGGCTGCAGGTGATAAAAAAGCGCGGGGTTTGTTTGTCGGCATCGAAAACAATGGCATTGTCTGCATTACCAGTCCCTGTTTTAGCTACGACCAATATCTGCTGAACAGTCGTTGGACGACCACCCTTTCCGGCTTGAATTTGGATCGAGCCGGTGCGGATAAAAAAGCTGTTGAGGAGGCTTACAACGTCATTGGGAGCGGTGGTGTACTGATTGCGCAAGGTTACAATTATCGCACTCGTGAGATGACGGGTAGAGGTAAAGTCTTTGCCGCCACTCAATTTTATTTGCCTATTGAAGTTGAGCCGGTAATTACCTTGTGTCCGGTGGGTTACATCGAAACCGATATGGGTTGTGCTACCCGTCATGGCTGCTTTTACCCAGATTTGGAATTGAGCACCATTGGCGGCGCCGCCATGGAAGATCCTGAAACAGGGGAATTGGTTGCCAATATCCAATATAGCTGTGTTGCCAAATGTGAGGCGCCTGCCGAAATGCAGAGTGAAGGTTACTGCACTTTAGCGCTGCCATAGAACGCCCGCTGGAACGATACAGTGACTTGCAAACGAGGGCCTAGGGCCCTCGTTTTTTTGCGCAAAAAGCAAATTGTTTCCGTGATTTAGCGCTTGGATATAAGACTGAACTTTGTCAATAGCACGCCTAAGGACAGATGACGTGGAGAATACTATTCTGTCTGTGATTTTTTAAAGCTCCCTGTTTTTAGATAGAGCAGGGTATAGGCTATTACGTCATTGTTTTTCATCATAAATGGATGGGTGACGGGTAACACTAGGTGTTCGTCCATGCCCTCCAACTGAGTGCGACTTATGGCAACCTTGCCGTCGTCGGGACCAGGAATCAAAAGCGAAAGCATCAAATTTATGCTGCGACTGCCGGCAATAATCCCTAGCTCAAATTGAGCCGCACCCAGCTGATTGGGTAAACTTAACTCATCAGTACCCAATTCCAATCCCGCATCCCCGTTGATAAAGTGAAAGCCTGGCCAAGTGCCTAATTTATCGACCACTTCACTGCCTTGGTTGGGAGGCCCTAGCATCACTGCTCGTCCGAACACTGGCAATCTATGGCTATGCATATATTGCCTCAGCAAAATCCCTCCCATGGAGTGAGTAACAAAAGAAATGGGCGTATTTCCCGAACACTCGGTAACAGCACTGCCAATTGCGGACTCTGCCAGCTGGCGATGCTGCCTTCACGCGAAGGGTAACTGTGGTTGACGACCTGGTATCCCGCCTCGTCCAGTTTAAATTCCATTTTAGCCATGGATTTGTGGGTGCGAGCCAGTCCATGTAATAAGATCACGCACTCGGCGCTGGCTTGGGAAACAGTAAAAAATGCGAAAAAGATAATCGGTATTGACGTGCTAATGCACTTGGCCATTGGCTTCATGGCGCGGTAGACGTTGGCGGATGAAGTAGATCAATAAATGCACTAGAGCCGTCAGCACGGTGAAACAGAATATACCCGCGGCGTCAGCATAGAGGTCTCTGGCATCTACGGTGCGGCTGGGGATGTAGGCCTGGCTGAGTTCCTCAAGTACGACAAAAACCGATACCCCGAGTGTGCCCCAATACAGATTGAATTTGTGCCAACGCAAAGTGCGCAATCGCCAGGACACGTTGAGGCAAAAGGCCAGCAAGCCATAGAGGAAAAAGTGGCCTATTTTGTCGCCGTCACGGGTCGTGCGCACTATGTCAAAAAAAACACTGTGGCCGCCGGTATTGGCGATATAGATTATCCAAATTACGAAGCAAATGGCGGATAATCCCATTAAATTCAATAGTTTATACATGGCGTCGCCCCGCCGATACCTCAGGACTATGAAGCTTTAACCCATGCAGAGATGGGCACCCGTCATTCCATTTCAGCAAGCATCGGCCAGTTACAAAATGCCCGCTCGTTTGATTTCCCAGTAGCTGTTAGCGAGCTGTGTGGGCAATTCCTTTGCCAGGCAGTCTACCGCATAGATTCCTTTTGAGTTGAGCATTTTTTGCACTTTTCGACGTTGGTTCACAAAATCGACAGTGCCGCAGTAGGTCAATGCATCGTCAAATCCTATCACTGGGGTGTGCAGTTTGCTATCTAAAATTGCTTCCCGAATGTTGGCCACCATGACCACATGGCGCTTGCGCAGCAGTTGGATGGCAAGGGTGATCTCATCCAGTTCCTCGTCTCGAGTATTGGTAACCAGAATGACCAGGGAGCGTTTGCGCTGCAAAGTGGTTAGCTTTTCGGCTGCGGATAGGTAATCTGGAGCGCGGTTGCTGGTTTGCAAATCATAAAGCCCGTTGAGAATGACATTGACGCGATTGCTGCCTTTTTGGGGCGCGATCCAACGCTCTCCGTGACCGAAGCTGAGCACACCAACACTGTCGCCCTGGCGCAAGGCGATATAGGAAATCAGCAGACTCGCGTTGAGTGCGTGATCGAAATGATCCAATTCATCGTCTTTGCTTCGCATTCGCCGACCACTGTCGATCATCAGCACGATATTTTGATCGCGTTCGTCCTGATAATCTTCTGATATCAACTCCTGCCGGCGAGCGGTTGCTTTCCAGTCCAACTGGCGCAAACTGTCGCCCTGGCGATATTCACGCAATTGATGAAAATCCAGACCCTGACCGCGGCGATTTTTGCGGCGGATACCCACTTGGCTAACCCGGTTTTCGCTGGCCAGTATGGTATAGGTGGAGATGGCAGCAAAGTCGGGGTACACTTTCGCTTCGCTGGTGCAAGGTACGCGATATTGCACGGTCCAGAATCCCAGAGGGGATCGGGCTCGAACATAACAGCAATGCAGGCGGAGTGGACCTCGCTGCAGTGGGCGGATACGATAGCTGCGTCGTGTCACTTGTTTTGGTCGCAGCTCTATGGCGGCGCGCTCAGCTTCAGTGTGCAGGGTACTCGGCAAGTCATCCAACAGCTCAATGGTCTGATCCTGGTCAAAATCATGTTGGACTTCCAGGGTGACCTCGCTCCACTGATTGAGTGCCAAACCACCCTGCATCTCACGGGTTACCCTAATGGGCTTGGCTTGCTTGGCCCAGCGCCGATCAAACAAGATCAAAATCAGTATACCCAGCAGTACGCTGGTGAGCACACTTTGCAGTTCGGTGCGGCTCTGGTAATCCACTGCGAGGCTGAGAATCAGGGCGGCGCACCCGAAAATACCGAGGACAAAAAGGCTGCGCCAGCTGGGCAGCAACTTACGGCGGTAGTGAAAGCTCACAGGCGCGGAATCCATTATTGTCGCGGTGTTTCGACAGTATTGCAGATATCCGTCAGCACCTTGTCCGTGGTAATCCCTTCAATCTCTAATTCTGCACTCAATAATATCCGGTGGCGCAGGGCGGGCAGACAAACCGATTTAATGTCGTCCGGCGTGACATAGGTATTTTGTTGCAACAGGGCGTGTGCTCGGGCCGCGTTGAGCAGGGCGATGCTGGCGCGCGGGCCTGCACCGCGCGCAATACCGGGCCAGTCACGGGTAGCGTGAACCAGTTTGACGATGTACTGCAAAATGGCTTGGTCGACCGTCACTTGTTTCGCCACTTTTTGAATTCCCAGAATATGGTTTGCTTTGAGAATTTGACGCACCGATCTTTGTTCTTTGTTTGCTCCACAGTGGGCGAGTAGCATACGTTCCTCATCTGATGCGGAGGGGTAAGTCATCATAACCTTGAGCATAAAGCGATCAAGCTCTGCCTCGGGCAGTGGGTAGGTTCCCTCCTGCTCAATGGGGTTTTGGGTGGCTAACACCATAAAGGGGGCATCCAAACTGTAGGATTCACCTTCAATG
>JBNKFP010000101.1:0-10035 GCA_050289365.1 Cellvibrionaceae bacterium
AGGCGGAGCCGTTTTTTATTTTCGATAGCGACTTTTATAGCTTCTGGTGGTGATGTGTTAGAGCAGTACGACGCGATCATTTTTGATATGGACGGCACCTTGGTTGACAGTGGCCAGCTGCACGAAGTGGCCTGGACTCGAACTTTAGAACAATACGGTATTCCGGTCGATCGACCGCTGATGCGCTCCCTCGCCGGGGTGCCGACCAAAGGTACCATCGAATACCTGGTCACACATTTTGCGATTCCACATGCTGTTGATATTGATGAAATGAACGAGTTCAAAGAGTCGGTTGTCCACAGCATCGCGCAGGATTACGTTAAACCGACGGACCTTCTTAAAGTCGCTCAGCAATATCTAGGTCGCAAACCCATGAGTGTTGGCACGGGTGCCTATACCCAGGAAGCGGAAAATATTTTGGGCTGGTGTCAATTGCGCCACTTGGTGGGGCCAGTGGTAGGAGCCGATCAAGTGAGTAACCCGAAACCCGCACCGGATACCTTTTTGCTCTGCGCGCAATTGATGGGGGTACCGCCCGAGCGCTGCGTGGTATTGGAAGATTCGCCCTTGGGATTGGAGGCGGCCAAGCGTGCGGGAATGCTCGGTATCGATGTGCTGGAAGCATTTGGTGTTCGCAACGATTATTTTTTGTAGCAGGTCCCCGCTGACATCAAGGGTGTACCGACGAACAAATCAAAGGTAGAAAATTATGGTTTCATATGCATTGGGCTTGGATTACGGAACAGATTCCGTGCGAGCTTTATTAGTGGATGTCGCCACCGGCGACGAAGTGGCGACCAATGTTGTTGCCTATCCTCGCTGGGCCAAAGGCCTCTATTGTAATCCGGCTGCGGATCAATTTCGCCAACACCCATTGGATTACCTCGACAGCTTGGAGCTTGTGATGCAAGGCTTGTGGCAGGTGGCACCCGATGGCGCCGCTAAGCAGGTAGTGGGCTTGAGTTTTGATACCACGGGTTCGACTCCTATTGCGGTTGATGCCGAGGGCGTGGCTTTGGCGCTTAAGCCGGAATTTGCCGAAGACCCCAACGCCATGTTTGTGCTTTGGAAAGACCACACTGCGGTAGCGGAAGCCAAAGCGATCACTGACGCGGCGCAGAAGGCCTCTACCAACTATCTTAAATTCGAAGGGGGGATCTACTCTTCGGAGTGGTATTGGGCGAAAACTCTGCACGTGTTGCGCGCCAGCGAAGCTGTGCGCAACGCCGCTTACATGTGGGTAGAGCACTGTGACTGGATGCCAGCGGTGCTCACCGGAACCACGCATCCCAGCAAACTGCGCATGGGTCGCTGCGCTGCAGGCCATAAAATCATGTGGCACGAGAGCTGGGGTGGCTATCCTCCCAATGACTTTTTTCAGGCGGTTGATCCACTGCTGGAAGGTTATAGAGACCGCTTGCCAGCGCAAACCTACACGGCTGACCAAAACGTGGGTGGTCTGAGCGAGGAGTGGGCTCAGCGCTTGGGACTGCCCGCCGGCATTGCGGTAGGGTTTGGCGCGTTTGATTGCCATATGGGGGCCGTGGCCGCCCGTGTCAGTCCTGGCGTTCTGACCAAAATTATGGGAACTTCCACCTGCGATATTACGGTTGCCACATATGATGAAGTGGCGGACAAGTGTATTGCCGGGATCTGCGGCCAGGTTGACGGCTCGGTTTTGCCCGGCATGGTGGGTCTGGAAGCGGGACAAAGCGCCTTTGGCGACCTCTATGCCTGGTATAAAAACTTGCTGTCCTGGCCTCTGCGCGAGCTGTTCGACGATCAGAGCCAAGTGCAACAGGTAGAAGATAAAATGTTGGCGCGTTTGGGCGATCAAGCCGCGCAATTGGCGCCAGGACAAGCGGGCATAACTGCACTGGACTGGGTTAACGGTCGGCGCACCCCCGATGCCGATCAGACCGTGGCCATGGCCATCGCCGGCTTGAAGATGGGTACCGATGCGCCGCAACTGTTTCGTGGGCTGGTTGAAGCCACCGCCTTCGGCGCCCGTGCGATTATCGAACGCTTTCGCGAGCAGGGCGTGGCGGTGGAATCGGTGGTGGCCATAGGTGGAATTTCGAAGAAGTCGGATTTCGTCATGCAGGTCTGTGCTGATGTCTGGAATTGCAACATTGATGTGCTTGAAAGTGAGCAGAGCTGTGCCCTTGGCGCCGCAATTTTCGCTGCAACGGCTGCTGGCGCGCACCCCAATGTGGCCAGCGCCCAGGAGGCCATGGCCTCCAATGTGTGTAAAACCTATCGACCCGATAGCCATGCAGCGGCTATCTATGACGGCTTATATCAACGATACTTAAAGCTTGGTCAGTTCGTGAATGGAGGTATTGCATGAGTTACAGCGAACTCAAACGCCAAGCCTATGAAGCCAATATGGAGCTGAATGCTCGTAATTTGGTGGTGTACACCTGGGGAAATGTATCGCAAATTGACCGCAGCGCTGGTGTCATGGCGATCAAACCCAGCGGCGTGCCTTATGAGGAGCTCAAACCTGAACACATGGTGATTGTGGATTTGGACAATCAAATTGTAGAAGGTGACCTGCGGCCGTCCTCGGATACCAAGACCCACACCCATTTATATCGTCATTTTCCGTCGATAGGCGGCGTGACTCATACCCACTCCACCTACGCCACTGCCTGGGCGCAAGCGCAACTGGCGATCCCCTGTTTTGGCACCACCCACGCAGATTTTGCCTATGGCGAAGTGCCCTGCACGGCAGTCATGAGTGACAGTCAAATCGAACGGGATTACGAGCAGGAAACGGGAGTGCAAATTACCGATGCGTTTGAGCACCTTAATCCAGATGAAGTCCCTATGGTGATCGTGGCAGGGCACGCACCTTTCACCTGGGGTAAAGACGCCGCCAAAGCGGTTTATCACGCGGTGGTGTTGGAAGAAATAGCGCGCATGGCTTACCTGACGAAAACTCTCGCACCGGAACAAGGGCCTTTAAAGCAGGCCATTATCGACAAGCATTACCAGCGTAAGCATGGCAAAAACGCCTACTACGGCCAAAATTAAAAAACTAGAAAAGTGAAATACCAGAGGCATTTATGAAAATTTTTAAAGAGAAATCAGTTTGGTTTGTGACCGGCTCACAACACCTTTATGGTCCCAAAGTATTGCAACAGGTGGAAGAAAACAGTCAAGAAATTGCCAATAGTTTGAGTGCTTCTGCCCTGGTGTCGGCCAATATTGAGCCCAAGGGCGTGGTGAAAACCCCGCAGGAGATTCTCAATATCTGCCAGCAAGCTAACAGTGACCCGGATTGCGTGGGTTTGATTCTGTGGATGCACACCTTTTCGCCAGCGAAAATGTGGATAGCGGGACTGAGCGCCTTAAATAAACCGTATTTGCATTTGCACACCCAGTTCGGCGCAGCACTGCCTTGGTCTGAAATCAATATGGATTACATGAATCTCAACCAAAGTGCGCACGGAGACCGCGAGTTTGGCCATATAGGTGCACGTTTGTGCCAGGAGCGCAAAGTGGTGGTGGGACACTGGCAGAAAGCCAGTGTCCAGAGTCAAATTGACGATTGGATCCGAGCTGCAATGGGCTTAGCGGAAGCGCGCAATTTGAAAGTGGTGCGCTTCGGCGACAACATGCGCCAGGTTGCTGTGACAGAAGGCGATAAGGTTGCGGCGCAGATGACATTTGGTTTTGAAGTGCACGCCTATGGCTTAGGTGATCTGGCCGCAGCCTGTGATCAAATCAGCGACGATGACATTGCCACCCAAGTGGCCATTTATCAGGACGAGTATGACATCGCCCCGAGCATCCTCAACGATGCTCACCAGATGGAAATGGTGCGCAACGAAGCGCGCTTGGAGTTGGCCATGGAACAATTCCTAGAGCAGCAGGGCGCCAAGGCCTTCACCAATTGTTTTGAAAATTTGACGGGCATATCGGGCCTCCCTGGGTTGGCCACGCAACGCCTAATGAGCAAGGGCTACGGCTATGGCGGCGAAGGTGATTGGAAAACGGCTGCTATGAATCGCATAGTCAAAGTGATGAGCCAGGGGCGTGCTGGTGGCACTTCGTTTATGGAAGATTACACTTATGACTTCGGCACGCCAGATCAAGTGCTGGGAGCACATATGTTGGAAGTGTGCCCGTCAATTTCTGGGCATAAGCCGCGATTGGAAGTTCAGCGTCACACCATCGGCATCAAAAAAGATATTGCGCGCTTGGTCTTTACCGGTAAACCCGGGCCCGCCATGTGCATTTCCCTGGTGGATTTGGGTAATCGTTTTCGCATGGTGGTCAACGAAGTGGATACGGTCGAACCACCGGCGGAATTGCCGAACCTCCCTGTCGCCAAAGCCCTATGGCAACCGCGCCCCAACTTGGAAGTTTCCGCTGCCGCCTGGATACATTCTGGTGCTGCGCACCACAGTGTTTACACCCAGGGCATCAGCCTTGAACAATTGACCGACTTCATCGAAATGGTGGATGTGGAGTTAATTGTCATTGGTGCGAATACGACGATTCCTGAGTTGAAAAAAGAATTGCGCCACAACGCAGTTTATTATCATTTGAATAAAGGCTTTTAGTCATCTCAGTGGCGTGAAACGGTACGCCCTTGAAGCAACCACCAATAAGGCCGGTGCAGAAACCTTGTATCGGCCTTTCTATTTATGGCAGCCGCCCAAATAACCGCGGACACCTCGAACCTGTCAGCGGTGGATAAATGGCTGACACAATTTCTTGAACATGAAAAATAATTCTTCTTTAAGCGAGATTTTTTTGTTTGGAGCGGGCATCTGATTGTGTTGATTCGTGGCCGGCCTTGAATTCGAGTCTGAAGGGCTATAGAGTCCCTATGGCATTCCTTTGATGTAATTTAGGTGATACATGTCAACTCCAGATGATTCAACAGGCTCGGCCCAAGCGAAATTCCTTCGTGCACACAGCAAAGATCTCGGCGGATTTACCGTGCGTCGCCTATTGCCTCACGCGCAGCGGCGCATGGTTGGGCCGTGGGTGTTTTTTGATCATCTGGGGGCGGCGAGCTTTCCTGCGGGTAAGGGCATTGATGTTAGGCCCCATCCGCATATTGGCATCGCGACAGTAACCTACTTGTTTGAAGGTGAAATTTTGCACCGGGATTCTCTGGGCAGTTTGCGGGCCATTCGTCCCGGTGATATCAATCTGATGGTAGCGGGAAAGGGTATTGTTCATTCGGAACGAGAGCGCGAAGAGGTGCGCAATCAGCCTCACAATTTGCACGGTTTGCAATTATGGTTAGCTCTGCCGGTTGAGCAAGAAGAAATTGAGCCGGCGTTTTACCATTACCCAGAAGCGAATGTGCCGAAAATAGAACTGGGTGGTGTGCCTGTGCGGGTGATGATGGGTAGCGCTTACGGACTCCATTCACCGGTAGAGACCTATGCTGATACCCTATACATTGAAGCCGCTCTAAAGGCAGAGCAGAAATTAATTTTACCGGAGGCGGAAGAGCTGGCTGTTTATGTCGCTGTCGGCGCGGTTAAATTGGGAGATGTATTGATTAACGAAGGTGAAATGTTGGTGCTGGGGGCGGATCGGTCGCTACTCCTTGTTGGCGAAGGGGAATCTCGAGTGGCTATTATTGGGGGTGAAAATATAGGCCCGCGTTTTGTTGAATGGAATTTTGTCTCGAGTAGAAAAGAGCGCATTGCCTTGGCCAAACAGCAGTGGCAAAACCAAAAATTTGACAAAGTTGTGGGTGACGAATTGGAATTTATCCCGCTGCCCGATTAGAGTTTATTTCCCAAATTGATATATACCCTGTTTAACGGTCACGTTGGGCGGTATGTGATGTTGTTCGAAATAGCGGTAGCCTTCGCTCAAATTTTGCCAAAAAGAAATCCATTTGTGTTTTCGGTAAGAATTCAATTGTTGTTCTTCCATATGAAATGGAAATATGTGTACACGAATAAAGGGTTGGCCTTTAACGAATGCCTCATGAGCCAGAGCGTAAATTTCAGCGATATTTTTATCGGTCATAGCGAAACACCCAATAGAAACACATTTGCCGTGAATCATTAACGCACTGCCGGTGTAATTGTGTGCCCGGTCGTAGGCATTGGGGTAACCCAGGTTGAAAGATAAATAGTAACGCGACCACGGATTTAAACTTTGCGGACCAAAAAAATAAAAACCTTCCGGAGCCTGATAATCACCCACTTTGGTTTTTGGACCCAATCTCCCTGAAAAGCGACAAATATCGTAAGTTTTAAATAAAACGTAAGTATCTTGGTGCAGAACCCAAAGCTCCAGTTCGCTGCTGTTTTTGAAAATGCGGATAAATATCGGGCTGCCATAGTGCAAACCTTTTTTTGCGAGAGCTTCGATTAAACGCCCTTGTACAGAGTGAATCGCTTTGGTTGCTCTGGGGCTGGAGGGTATTTCTGCGGCTTTGGTCCAGCTGGACAGAAAAATCAAGAGAGTGAATATTCCTAATTTCATGTTTTGACCCTAAGATGTGCTCCGTTTTTGCTCAACCTATTTGACCACTATAAAATCCATTTTGCTGCAGAAAATCATGGCTCATGATTGAGGATGAACAATGAATGTAACGATTCAGCCGGCGACGCTTGTCGATTTGGACGATGTTAGCAAATTATTCGATGCCTACCGCGTTTTTTATCAGCAGCAAAGTGACGGAATGGCCGCTGCAAAATTCATTGAGCAGCGTATCCTCGAGAGGGATTCGGTCATCTTTTTAGCTCGTGATGAACAGGGTGTAGCTGTGGGTTTTGTGCAGTTGTATCCCACCTTTTCATCGCGCACCATGCAGCGAATGTGGACTTTAAATGATCTTTATGTGGCTGAATCGGCTCGCGAGCAGGGTGTGGCCTTGCAATTGCTGGCCGAGGCAAAGCGGTTTTCTCTCGCTGGAGGGGCTAAGGGGCTCGTGCTCTGTACTCAAGTGAGCAACACGAAAGCGCAGGCCCTTTATAAAAAATTCGGTTTTAGCCAGATTGATGATTTTAAATGGTATTTTCTCTCGACTTAAGCCTGCGGTGACATAGATTTACAGGTTAACGCCCCTCCCTGGGCTCATCGAATATCCTACTTCTGAATCGTTTCTACCAGTGCCGTCACAGTGGCCGTTACTCGGCGATTTGCCGCTCGGTTTGCCGGCGTGTCGTTGGGGTAAAGTGGATTGGTTTCACCATAGCCCACCGTTTCAATGCGTCGGTAGTCAATGCCAAAATATTGATTGAGCAAGTTGGCCACTGCCTGAGCTCTGCGCAGGGATAGCGTCTGATTAAATTGCGCTGAACCGGTGCTGTCGGTATGGCCTGCCAAAACGACGCGGGTCAGCGGGTACTCTTTCATAAAATCCGCTACCTCTCGTATTTCGTCATAAGATGTGGCCGCGACGGTTGAGGAGCCGCCTTCAAAGGTGACATAAAGCTGCACTTCTAGGGCTTCGGTAATGACGATGTAGCAGCCATCTTGGTCGACTTTGGCCGACTCCGAGGTGTCAGGGCATTTATCCCGATCGTTGGGCACGCCGTCGTTATCGACATCTTTGTTCACCTTGCAGCCTTGACTGTCGACCTCTTGACCCGCAAGTGTATTGGGACATTGGTCCTGACTGTCGATAATGCCATCGTTGTCGGTATCAATGATGATGGGTTTGACTGGGGGCTTGGGTTTGTCGGGAGTGGAGCTGCCACCCAGACGCCAGCTGATGCCGAGCATAAAACCGACGCCGCCGGTTTGTTCATCGAGATTATAGAGCGCGCGCACATCCGGCCTTAAGCTGACCGAGCGACTCAAGGCCAACTGATAGCCTGCACCGGCTATGGCAACACTGTCTTGATAGTCGGCAGGGCCTGATTTATAGCTCTGGCGTCCGCCGCCAATCAGGATATAGGGGTGGGATGGCTCTTGATATTTGAAATGGAACGCGCCCGTCAGGTAGCCCTGTTCCATATCCAGTTCATAGTCCGTATTGGTAAAGGTTGTGCTGCCGGTAAAGTAGTTGATTCCCAACTCAAAGCCATTCGCGAATTGGTAGCCCAGTGCCCCGCCATAAACCTCGTGATCATCAAATTGTAACGCAGAGTCGTACATGTAGTAGCCCAGCGTAGGGGTGACTGTTACACCGTTGCGCAACTCTTTGGCGTGAGTTGCGCTTGCAACTAGCAAAGCGCTAAGACCGGCTAAATAGGCCGCCTTTTTGGTGAGAATCATCGAATTGCTCCTCGTATCTCATTCGTGACATAGATCTAATAGGCTACACAATTTATATGGTTTGCCCTGCTACGACAAGATGAATATGGTGTAAAGGTACTGCTAATAGTTCGAGGGGCGGCTTTTGATAGACGGCCTTGGCAATCGATATGGCTTCATACATGTTTCTAATGGCGATTTTTCTCTCAGGTCGCAAGCGGCAAATTTTCTATGGCAAAACCTGCGAAACTCAATCAACGTGAAAATCGCACAAATAATGCGCCAACTTTTCCCTTCTATTGCCAACCATAGAGTTTAGTATTGAGGAACTTACCAAGAATAACTATTAATCTGAATGGAAATCACGGAGTCAGTCATGCGATATCTAAATATCTATTTGTTGTTCCTATCTCTGTTGGTGCCTCTTTCGAGCAATGCGGCAGAGGATCAATATACTTTTATTGTTAATAAGGAGATTAAAACCAAAGTTCTCGTGAATGGTGAATCGGCTCTTTTGAGTGGGCGAGCCAATATGGTCTTTAGTACCAATCCAAAAGACTATGAAAATGGTGTGCTAACCATTGAGCAGGCCAATATTGTACTTTACGATTTTCCACAGCAAAAAATAGGTGGTAGAGGCGATGAAACTGGGGTGCTGGGTTTTGCCACAGACAAGCGCAAAAGCAAGGCGCGCTACGACGCTAAATCTCAAACAATATCGCTCTACTCTAGCGGCCAGTTGAGCCTTCCCATTCTAAACGAACGTCCTCGTGCGCAATATGATGAAAAAATGGATAGCTATAAGTCGGATCTCATATCTGCTGCTTTGACTGCGGATATTAAATTGGATGAAGCGTTGGATTTACAGTCCGGTCAAACCGAAATAGCAAAACTTTCTGCCACTATGAACTTGGCTTTGCAAACGGATAATGCCCCGAAGTTCAAATTGATAGATTTTACCGTGGACATATACGATGTCGGAATTTTGATTGATTGGACTCGTCTATATGTATTCAAGGCTGTACATGAACTGTGTTTGCAGCCCGTGCGTTTTCAACGCCTTTTTATTAAATACAACTGGCCAATTTGGAATATTAGCCTTGATTACACGGGCGAAGGTCTGGATTTTGGTATGCCACAAGCCCGCAAGGAGTGGGGTAAAGCAAATGTGATATTCAAGGTGCGTCCATGGAAGACAATATCCAATCCGGATTTTTTTACGGTAGATGCCAATAACTCTGGTTTTTTAACCGCAGAGGAGAGCAGCGTTATTAATACGGTAAATGATGCGGATTGCATCGAAATGTTTTTTATTGATCGATTCAGTCCCGAGGGAACTCACGGGGGCGGCGCGACCGTATTTTCAGGAACCGCCAATGCAAAAATTATTACCAGTGATCGCAATGAATTTTATGGTATCGACGCAACCCACTTGGCTCATGAATTAGGTCATGTTATGAATTTAAGCCACCCAGGTGGAAGTTTCCCGGATGGCTCGTCAAATACCCTAATGTGTCCCAGCGGTTTTAAAAACGACAACCCCAAGCGCAACAGTGTTGAAAATAAAAACAATATCAGTAATCCTTTGTTTGTTACCAAGTTTATTTTTAGCAAAACGACACCATTGGATTGCACCAACGATGCAGATTGTGGTGCGTGTCCTTGATTTAATATAGTTCGGATATAAAAACCGTTGTTTTGATGCACAAACTCCACTTCTGCGGTGGAGTTTTTTTACAGCAAAGTGGCGCCGGAAATCACGAGGTTGAAATGATCGGGATTCCAGGCTAGTATCCGCTCTTATATTGATCATTATTGAATCCACCCTCAGAATCACGGCAAGGA
>JBNKFP010000102.1:0-9976 GCA_050289365.1 Cellvibrionaceae bacterium
AAAACCTATGGCTTTGTCGATGGTGTCTTGCTCATGGAGATGATCGTTGATGAAGCCGGCGATCCAGCACCGAGACTCGATGAGGTTGACTTTGACGCAGAGACTGCGCGTGACTACCATGAGCACTTGATGATGGAGATCGTCCGTATGCTGTGCGCGGGTTTAGTACACGGCGATCTGTCGGAATTTAATGTGCTGATCGACGCTGATGGTCCCGTGATCATCGATTTGCCTCAAGCGGTGAATGCGGCTGCGAACAATAATGCTCAAGCGATGCTGACCCGTGATATCAATAACATGAGAAACTATTTCGGTCGGTTTGATCCAACCCTGTTAGTGTCTCATTATGCGGAAGAAATTTGGGATTTATATGAGCAGGGGGCTTTGCATCCAAATTCCACCCTGACTGGCGAGTACGCTGCAAAAGATGTCAATGCTGATATCGCTACTATGCTGCGTATCATTGAATTTACAAAAGAAGAGGAGTTGGAGCGCAGAAATCGAGAGATGAATTCTCAAGATGATGACTTTTAAAAATTATAAGTTCGTCATTATTTGATATCGCGTAAGCCATAATAAGAATACTTACCATGAAAATCGCCCTCGCTTCTGATTTGCATTTTGAATTCCATAGAAAAAACTGGCTGCCAGAAATTGCTTCAAATTGCGATGTGATCGTCCTCGCCGGCGACATTGCCGTAGGCGAAAATGTGCCAAAGGTGGTGCGCAATATTGCTCATCATCATCCCCAGTCATACATTGTTCTGATCGCGGGTAATCATGAATTCTACAAGCGCAATTTAGGTAAGCAGATCGAATTTCTGCGTGAGACATTCGTCGCTGACGAACAAATCCACTTTTTGGAAAACGATCGGGTCGCCATCAATGGATTTGATTTTTTGGGTTGCACCCTGTGGACTGGCTTTGATCTTTATGGCGCCGATCAAGTGCTTAAGGCAATGAACGAAGCGGCCTTCGCCATTGCGGATTTTACGTTGATAAAAACGGGGGCCGACTATAAACGCTTTTTGCCCCTTGATGCTGCATTACGTTTTAATGAAAGTCGCCTGTGGTTAAAAACCGAATTACAAAATGTGGTTCCAGATAAAACAATCGTGGTGAGCCATTTTCCTCCCTGTGCTAATGCGCAAAATAAGTTTTTTGACAAGACGCTATTGACGGCCTATTTTCAAGCAAATTGCGATGAACTCATCAATCAATATCAGCCTGCCCTCTGGTGTTATGGCCATAATCATTTCAGTGATGATTTCCTTTTGGGGCGAACCCGAGTGGTTAGCAATCAATTAGGCTATCCGAAAGAGCGTTTTCCATCCGGCTATCAGCCTAATAAACTGATTGAGCTATAATGCAAAATTGAAAATTTGAGCAGGTCCACAATTCATAGATCTCATGTATAAACAATCGGGACGCCTAATTTTTTCTCCTTCTGATTTGACTCAGTATATGGAAAGTCCATTTGCGAGCTGGATGGAGCGGTATGTGCTTGAATTCCCGCAGCGTGCGCCCGCTAGGGACGAGGAGGACGCCTTACTGTCGGCCTTAGCCGAAAAAGGATTCGATCACGAAAGCAGTTTAGAACGTCAGTTTATTGCCGATGGTAAGCAATTGGTTCAGATCACTGGAACGTCGAGTGAACAAAAGCTGAAGTTGACGCAACAGGCCATGGTTGACGGCGTTGATGTTATTGCTCAGGCGCGCTTAGAGTCGGATTGCTTTGCAGGTTATGCTGATTTTTTGGTAAGGATTAACCATCGAAAAAGTGAACCACGCAGCCGCCTTGGTAACTATCACTACGAAGTGTGGGATGCTAAGCTCGCCAATAAAGTCAAGCCTACATTTGTTGTTCAATTGTGTTGTTATTCTCAGCTGTTGGAAACGTATCAAGGTATCTTGCCCGAGTGGATCACAATTGCATTGGGTAATGGCACACGAGAACGGTTGACGACGAAAGATTATTTTGCCTATTACCAAACATTCAAAAAGGCCTTTTTGAACCTGCAACAATACATAGATTTAGAACAGAGGCCCGATCCGGCGGATTCGAGAAATTGGGGGCACTGGCGAACTTACGCGGAACAGCTACTTCTGGAGCAAGACCATCTGTTTCAAGTGGCCAACATCAGTAAAAGTCAAATCAAAAAATTAAATAAAGCCGGCATTTCGCGAATGCAACAATTGGCCAATTTGGGAGATGCATCGATTGCGGGGATTCACAGCTCGCAACTGCAAAAGTTAAAAGATCAGGCGAAGATACAAGTTTGCAGTTTAGATAAAGACGTTCCTTTATTTGAAATCATTCCTCCTGAGCCCGGCGCCAAAATGGGTTTGGCACTGCTGCCCCCGCATTCTCCCTTGGACGTTTTTTTTGATATTGAAGGTTACCCTTTAGATGAGGGCGGTCTTGAGTATTTATGGGGTTGTACCTATTTTAATGATTCTGGTGAACGTGAGTTTAAAGATTTTTGGGCCCACAATCGGATACAGGAGCAAGCGGCTTTCCGCAATTTTATTCAGTGGGTATACGGGCGTTGGTTACAAGACCCGACAATGCATATCTATCACTACGCCAATTACGAAATTGCGGCGTGCCGTAAATTAATGGGGCGCTATGGTGTGTGTGAAAAGGAAGTCGATCAGCTGTTGCGTAATGAAGTCTTTGTTGATTTGTATAAAATCGTTAAGGGTGGTTTGTTGTTGGGGGAGCCGCGCTATTCCATTAAAAATGTCGAGCACCTATACCGTGATAAACGCCAAACCCAAGTGGGCAACGGTGGTGATTCCGTGGCGGTATATGAACACTGGCGAACTCTAAATCAACTGGGCGAACAGGGTAATACGTGGCAGGATTCGAGTATTTTGCACGATATTCGGCTTTACAATATTGACGATTGCAATTCTACCCAGGAATTGGTCGATTGGCTTCGGATCCAACAGCGATACCATCACATCGACTATCTCGGTAAGATCGACGTAGTTGAGGAGGCGATGACAGAGGAAGTCAGCGCTCGTACTGAGTTGCGCGACCAACTGCTCAATCAGGCCGCGGTTGAAAAAACAAAATATCCTCTGCAAGCCCAGCTCAAGGAAAATTTGGCTTGGATGTTAGAATTTCATCGACGGGAAGCGAAGCCGATTTTTTGGCGATTGTTTGAGCGAATGGGGTTGAATCACGAAGACCTAATGGATGATTTGGATTGTTTGGCTAATTGCCAGCGAACTCAAAAGCCCGGATATAAGCCCAGCCCGCGTGCACGAAATTTGGCATACGAATATGAATTCAATCCTCACCAGGAATTTAAAGGTGTAGCGCAACGCTTTTATTTGCTGGGTGTTGAGCAGGATGACGGGCGTTTGGTTCAGGTGAATTATGTGCGTGAGCACAGTAATTTAGAGAAGGGGATTATCGCTTTACAGGCTAAGCAGGAACCTCCTCAGTTCGTTTCGCTGGTACCGGACGAGTTTGTAAACCCCGATCCGATTCCACAGGCCATCCAGTTCCTCGCCGATGAATTTAGCAATCAGGACCTCGCCAATTTTTCAACCGCCATAATCGACTTTTTGAGTCGCTCAAAACCGAGGTTCAAGTTGTCGCAATTCGCTCAGCAAGACGGTGATGCGATTGCGGAAAGTGTGGTTCCAGAAGAGCGACTTAGGCAGATTATTGATGCGGTAAAAAATTTAGACAACAGTTACTTGACGATACAGGGACCACCTGGCGCAGGTAAATCCTACACTGGTACACGGGTGATAGCAGAATTGTTAACCAGCGGTGCGCGTGTGGGTATTGCCAGCAATAGTCACAAAGCCATTAATAATTTATTGTTGAGTACGGCCACATACTGTATTCAACAAAAAATAAATGGTCACTTTGTTTGCACAAAAGACAGCGAACCTGAGCTGCAGGAATTGGGTGTAACCATTGTAAAAAATAATGAACTAGCCAATTGCATTGTATCGGGTTGCGTGCTGGGAACCACTGCTTGGGGATTTGCGCGGGATGATATGGCAAATCAGTTGGACTATTTATTTGTTGATGAGGCTGGTCAGGTGTCCGTGGCGAATCTTGTGGCAATGAGTCGGTCGGCAAACAATTTGATTTTAATGGGAGACCAAATGCAGTTGGGGCAGCCTTCTCAGGGCAGTCACCCCGCCGAAAGCGGCCTTTCCGTATTGGATTACTTACTTCATGAAATGGCGACTGTTCCAGAAAATATGGGTATTTTTTTGGGGACTACTTACCGGATGCATTCGCAGGTGAATCATTTTATCAGTCATTATATTTACGATGATAAATTGTTATCCCACCCCGCCAACGACAAACGCATTATTACCGTGCCGGATGGTTATGAGGGCCCCTTGGATAAGGAAGCTGGAGTCACTTTTGTGCCGGTCGAACATCAAGGTAATAGTCAAGCCTCTGACGAAGAGGTGGAAACGATTAAGCGCTTAGCCAGCAGCTTACTCGGAAGAAAATTTTACACAGGTAAAGGTGATGAGGATTACCGCCTTATTGGTTGGCAGGATATGCTGTTTGTTGCGCCCTATAATCACCAGGTCAGTAAGTTACGTGCTGCCCTCGGCGAGCAGGCGAAAGTGGGCAGTGTGGATAAATTTCAGGGCCAGGAAGCTCCAGTGGTTTTTTTAAGTATGTGTACCAGTGATGCCGGTGAATCGCCCCGTGGCGTTGACTTTTTATTCGACAAACACAGACTCAATGTTGCGATTTCACGCGCACAGACCTTGGCAGTAGTGGTGGCGAATCCGGCAATAGGACTGACCATGGTCGAGCAGGTAGAACAAATGAAACTCATCAATTTATTTAATGCCATTGTTTTGGCGGGGCAGTAGCTCGCTTGAGAGGATATGCATGACCCAAAGCATCGAACAAATTTACGGTACGTCCACACCCACACACGCCGTTATCTGGCTGCATGGACTAGGTGCTACTGCAGACGATTTTGTTCCGGTCATACCCTACTTGGGTTTGACCGGGGCGCGATCCATACGATTTATATTCCCGCAGGCGCCAGATCGTCCCATAACCATCAACGGCGGCTATGTGATGCCGGGCTGGTACGACATTAAAGGTGTGAATCTGTCCGATAAAGAAGACCTTAGCGGTATGAAGCAATCCCAGCAAGCAGTGGAACAACTGATTAGTAAGCAAATCGAGCTTGGGATCGCCAGCGAAAATATTATATTGGCTGGGTTTTCTCAAGGCGGAGCAGTGGCCTATTACACCGCCATTCGCTCTGCGCATAAATTGGCCGGTGTTTTGGCTCTGTCGACCTACCTGCCGTTTTTGGCCGACGCAGAAAAGGAGCAGAGTAAAGTCAATCTAAGGGTTCCGATGTTGGCCATGCACGGTTTGCAAGACCCCGTTGTTCCTATTGATATGGGTAAGTTAAGTTGTAATACGTTGCAGCATTTGGGTTACTCGGTAAATTGGCACGAATACCCAATGGAACACACCGTTTTACCTGAGCAGTTGATGGATATAGGAACTTGGATCAATCGTGTTTTTGCCATGGACAACAGCACTGCTACCTGACCTCGGGAACCCATTGTAAATTTTTCGATGGGGCTCAAGGTTTTCAATGTCGTTGAAAGATCTCTGGGATAGGATTGCTATCCCAGGTTAAACGGAACGATTTGGCGCACGACTCTTGCGGATTTTAGATTGACGGTTTATAGCCCTGGTCAATTAATTGCTGAATGCCGTATTCCGTTGTTGCGATTTTTTGTCGCTCATTGTTAACTCTAAGCGCTTTATTGGCTGCCACAAGTTCGGGTTTTTTATAACCCCGCGCGTGATCCAGATGCACACATATGGCGTTATACCGAACGTGTTTGGGTTTTATGCCGCGATTGATCAAACGCACACCAAACTCGCGATCTAATCCGCCCCATTGCATTCTCTCGTCAAAACCATTGACGGCCAAAATATCTGTTAGCCATGCGGAGGCATTTGACCCTTTTAAATTGCAACGGGTTGGGGTGATTCGATTGAACAATTTTGCCTGCCAGGGACTCGCTGTGATTTTTGAAGTTTTGCTGAATTTTGGGAGTCCATGGGCTTTCAGCCAAATCACATCAAAACAGCGCTGAGTCAAAATATCGTCTTTGGTTATGGCTTTGCTGGTAGACATGGGCAACTTAAAATAGCTGCCGGATAAATAATAGCCAGGTGCGGCTTGCTCCGCGTGTACCCTTAAGAAATCCTGCCTAGGAATACAGTCTCCGTCGGTAAATACCACATATTCCGAGCGTACATGCATCAGCGCTTTGTTGAGGATACGGCACTTTTGAAAGCCATTGTCCTCATGCCAGACATGCTGAATGCTCAGACCCGTCTCCTGACGCATTCTTTCAATCAGCTGGGCTGTTTCTTGTGTAGAGCCATCGTCGCCGATAACGATGTCGAAATCTCGATAACTCTGACAACTGAACCCCCAGAGTACTTTTTCGAGCCATTCAGGCGAATTGTAGGTGGTGAATACAACCGTTAGCTTCATGTGATCAAATTCAATAGACTGTGTTGTTGGGATAGTATTGCGAAGTGCGGGGATTCTATCATGTAAAGTGGCGCCTGTAGGTGGGAACCGCCTCCCAGCGAACCCATAAGACGCAACCATTGGCGTTTAATGCATGCGAAGTGGGCGAAATGGCGTCTGCCAAATGATCATCTCATATGTTTTATGAAATGGTTCCTGACTTCTGAGCCCGATTTGTTGCATATTGATGCCAATGTAACCCTCAATATTCGGTAGACCATAATGAAAATGCACTATCTTGCCAGCTGCTTTGCTGGTATCACCTTACTGGCTTCCTGTGGTAGTCCACAGCCCAATTCTTCGAGTGCAGCACCCTCCAGTTCCTCTGTGGCATCCAGCTCCAGCGTGATCGCGAGTTCCTCCTCGAGTGTGGCCAGTGGTATCGAGCTAATTATTCAAGAGAATACCAATGGCTTTTGCTCTGTAAATGGCAGTGTTGATAGTGACAACGGTGGCTATACCGGAGCGGGTTTTGCCAACGCGACCAACATAGCCGGTAGTGCCATCACCTGGAAGGTGCGGGCAACCAGTGCCGGCGTATACCGCGTGGATTGGCGATATGCCAATGGTACTGCCAACGATCGCAGTGCCAATGTCACTGTTAACGGCGCTGCTCGCGGGAGTGTCAGCTTCTCCACCACCGGGGCTTGGGATAGCTGGACCGAAGAGGGTGTTTCGGTAAATCTGGTGCAGGGGGACAATGAAATAATGCTGGTTGCCACAGCAGCAGAAGGCCTCGCCAATATCGACTATGTCAAAATAGTGGGCGACAGCATCACTCCTGTTGCCTGTGTTCCCGCCGTCCAATCAGGTGATCTAAATCTTGCTGATAAAGCTCCCGGCTGGGCGAGTCTCAATGGTGGTACAAGCGGTGGTGGTTCGAATTTAAGCAATGCCATCACGGTCAGCAATATGAGTCAACTACAGACCGCGGTATCGGGTTCTGGTGCCAAGGTGGTGTTGCTCAACCCCGGTAACTATAGCGGGACTTTATCGCCCGGTGCGAATACAACCATCATGGGCAAAGCGCCCGGAGTCACCATCAACGGCAATATCAATATCAGCGGTTCTGACAAGTACAACATTGTCATTCGAAACTTGGCTGTTCGCGGTTTACATTGCAGTACCTATGAGGAGTGCAAGGACGGTAAAGATGCTGTCTACATCGGCAAGGGTGCACATAATGTCTGGTTGGATCATTTGGATATTGCCGATGGCCAGGACGGCAATTGTGATGTCACTCGCGGAGCAGATTTTGTGACCATCTCCTGGACTAAATTTCACTACACCTACAACAAAGAGCACCGTTTCTCTAACTTGATTGCGGGCAGTGATGACGAGCCAGAGAGCGAAAATAAATTAAACATAACCTACATGAACAATTGGTGGGGTGAGCGCGTAGATCAGCGTCAACCACGTGGTCGTTTCGGTAAAATCCATATGTTAAATAACTATCACAACACCGGCGGTAGTGCGATTCATGGGGTGGGTTACAAGATGGCCATGATTGTTGAAAATTCCTATTACGATGAGCCTGGGCGTTCTATTTTCAAAGATATGGGCAACCCCCAAGGCTGGAAAGGCATAGGGAACGCCGGCAGTGGGACGAATCTAAATGCGTCTCAAGGCAGCGTTTTCACGATTCCATACAGCTACACCGCTATGCCCGTGGGCCAAGTTAAGGCTGCGATTACCTCCGGTAATTGTGGAGCGGGGAACAGCTGCCAATTTGCGCAATAGGGTGACTATTGCGACGTGGTCAGCCCGGAATTGTCCGGGCTTTTTTATTTAAGCCTGGGGAATTTGGAAAAAAATGCAATTGAATATGGTTTTAAAACGATTTTTTCGTTAAATTCTTTTTCCTGCGGAATAAAAAATTAGCCAGACGGGGTGTTTGTGGAACCGTTCCGCTCGTAACCTAGGGGGCATTAATAGCCGTTTCTGGTCTTTTATCGGGGAGCAAGATGTTGCAAAAATTCGATTTGGATGCTGAGTTTGGTCCATCACTTGTGTCTGGCCAGCTGATCAGTACTCTCAAGCATGAGTCGGTAACGGGCGCTTACACCTACGAATTTCGCATGCCTAAGGGCACCATCTTTTTTTCGGTCAGCCGCGGGATTTTACGAGAGGTGAGTTACCGCAATATCAGCCTTTTACCTTGGGTGCGGGCTAAGTTTACCCGCCAGTTGTTAGACGCTTACGCCGAGCAGAGTGAGTGGGCATTAGTTTACCAAGACCGGTCTGGAAAAATGTATCGCAGTGACGATGAGCGCTACTATGCGGCCATTGGCAAAGGCAATCAGTTTGTCAACATCGGTTCTATGATTTTCCATGAAGAAAAATTTCGAGTGGTGTCCTAGGCGATATAGAGAAGGGAATCGACTTAAGGTCGCCCGGCGTGCATCAGTCAATTTCTCGATGTTACTGAGCGTTTACAGAATTGAGAAACCTCGACCTTAAATCCTCCTTCGCGTGAAAATATAGCCAAAGCCAACCATACTTCGGATGCCCGGCGAAGCCTTTGTCAAGGTCGCACCTGTGTTCATCGGGTAAGCTCTAAATCGAATAATATTGCAAATTGTAGGTTCAGTCTGTTGATCTGTCTTTGAGCCGTGCCCGGTTGCGGCAGTTTTGTCCAAACCCTCGAGACCTTGCCGATATTGAGACGGGCGGTAAATTGGATTTGGGCGGAATCCTCCAGAGCAAAGCCACTTGCCCCCAATAAGGGTGGATATTGTAAGCAGAACCGAGGCGGTGAGAACTGTTGGGGGGCCGTTCTGTATTCAGCAATACATTTACCCCGTTGGCCGAGTTGAATTCAGAAGATTGGTCTATTGTTAATCCTATACTTGGTGCAAAAATGGATTGCACCAATCGATGTTGAGCTTCGCGAGTCCAAGTATCATTGCCAAATGATTGGTGATTCTGTGACGTTGTATGTAACCGGGTTAATGGGCAGGGTAAAGACTGAGTCTTCGTAGGTTGTAAGTTTAATTCCACGATCTAGAATTATTAAACAGTAGAAATTTATTTTTGCATCGTCATAGCGGCGTCCTAGCGAAATGGAATAACTGAGGGTTTTTTAAGTGGTTATCAGAATTAAACATAAATTGTTGATCCCTTTGATCACAGCTAGTTTCATGATTTTGCTACTGATCTTCTTGAATCAGAACCTTTCCCGCATTTTATTGAATTCTTCAGAGACGATTGGTAATAATTATCTGCCGGCAATTTCCAGTGTGCTCAATGCAGATAGGGATCTCTATCAGGCTCATTTGGCGCAGGCTGAATTTTTAAATGCCTCTTCAGAATCGGAAAAACAAGCCATTCGCGATGTCTTTGACGAAAACCGACAGCAGGCCTACGACCGGATGCATACATATCTGTCTTTATTAGAAGGG
>JBNKFP010000103.1:0-9976 GCA_050289365.1 Cellvibrionaceae bacterium
CTGTCCATAGGCGCACCCGCTCCGTGGGCCAATATTAATCTAGCCTCTGCATCAGGACCTCTATTGATCAAAACGTCTGACAAGGGTTGGAGCCTAAAGCTTAGCCATATGCTGCTGATAATCGGCTTTACTCATCAAGTTGACAGTTTGTAGCCCCTCATCGTAGACCAACAGCACCTGACCACTGAGGACCTGGGGCATTAGCCGATCGACCTTAACGGCCAAATTTAACTCTGTTTCGCCGTAGTCTGTGCCGTCTCGGGTGATAAACTCCTCCAATATGTTGTGCAAAACATCCTTAGCAAGATCGTTGGCAGGTATGATCATCTATGCTCCAAATTTAAGATACTATGTCTCGAACCCCATTTCGACGCCAAAGCGTTTAGCAAAAGCGGCATCATCATTTGGGTTTATACTATAAAAAAACAAAAACAGGACAAGATTGTGGCGAAACACATCATTTTATCGGTTATCAGTAACGACAAACCCGGTGTTATCAAATCCATCTCAAAAGCTGTGAAGCAAAATGGCGGCAATTGGCTGGAAAGCCAATTATCGCAGCTCGCCGGTAAGTTCGCCGGGGTTATCAAAGTCAGCGTAGCGGATGAGAATCTGGCGCAAATGCACCAAGCTCTGCAGTCGCTGCGCGAGCAGGGTATCAAAATTTATATCGAAGAATTAGAAAATCAAGCTCCTAGCGTGGAAGCGCGAAAGGCGCACTTCACAGCCGTCGGCCCTGATCGCCCCGGTATTGTTATGGAGATATCGGACGCCTTGGCCAATTACAATATCAACATTCTCGATTTGAACACCCAATGCACCAGTATGCCATACAGCGGCGAACCCTTATTTGAAGCGCAAGGTGAAGTGAGCGTGCCCTTAAGCACCCCCTTGGAAGATGTCTATGACCAACTCTGCGCCATTGCGGATCAGTTAGCCATCGACATTCATTTAGAGGAAGGCCAAACGACGGATACGGAATAAGACGCAAAAGAACTGCACTTCAAGGCAGTGAATCCCAAATAGAGGGTAGATCGGCAAACGAATCCAGTACCGAATTTGGCGTCATCTGCACCAGGTCTTCATGGCGAAACTTCCCAGTCTTCACCAAAATGCCGTAGAGGCCATTATCTTGCGCTGCCTTCACGTCGCTATAGGCATCATCGCCAATCATGGCTACCTTATCTGGCGAATACCCCAACAAGCCAGCAGCCATGGCAAAAAACGTTGGCGCGGGCTTGCCCATCACTACCGGTTCTTTGCCCGTGGCATAGGCCAAAGCTTGGGCAAATGGGCCTACATCCAACTGTAGTCCGTCCCCGGTTTGCCAATAACGGGTCATACCTAAGGCAATCAATTGAGTTGCTGAATCAGCCATCAACAGGCGAAAGGCGCGATTGAGCAAGCTGAAATCCCAGGCCTTGCCCATATCGCCCAAAATGACCGCGTTTACGGGACCGCGATCATTCTCAATCAAAGACCACTGCCCAAATTCCGACCTCGTCGATTCGACGGTGAAAACCGCCAAATTCGTAAATTGATGCTGAGTAATATAGGTTTTAGCCGCCACCACTGGCGTTAAAATGGAATCTTCGTCTACATCTATCCCCAATGCTGCCAGTTTGCGCACGATCGCGGAACGGGGTTTCGATGTCGTATTGGTCACAAACAGGTGTGGTATTTTATGCTCCTGCAACCAATTGACCGAGGCCGCTGCGCCCTCGATCAATTGGTCATTTTGGTAAACCACTCCATCCAAGTCAATCAATAAGCATTGCATGCATACCTCCGCAGAATATCGGGGTAGTTTTGCCCTATTTTAACGTTGGGTAATGAATCTTCAAGGATTTGGAATGACTGGCCCACGGAAGCTCGTCCAGAGTGACCGCACTGGGATAGTTAAACAGCTCTCGAAGAGAATCACCGTCCTTCCAAAAGAAATTATCTGGGTCGCGCCAGCTCATAAACCAAACCCAATTGGGCTGCTCTTGCAGTTTCTTAGCGGAGGGAAAAGTGCCCACCTCGCCAAGAGCTATGATACGCCCTGCAGCCAGCTGTTGCAGTTGGCGGTAATTTAATTCGTCGTACTTGCCACTGTAGACATCCGTAGCCAAGATATCGACGACATCATGACCAGGATAGTAAAGATCATAGCCATGAACGTCTGGCTTAATCTCGTTGCCATTGAACACCCAAATCAAATTATTTAACTTATGAAATTGGCTAAACCGATCAAACATCATCCGCCACAGTTTGGCATAACCTTGCTGCCCTTGGCGCCCACACCACCAGAACCAAAAGCCATTCATTTCATGGTACGGGCGCCACAACACCGGAACTCCCGCATCGCGCAGCTGTTTTAGGTGCCACGCAATCACATCGACTTGGGATTTCCAGCGCTCATTGAGGAGCGTGCCAGGAGTTGTTAGCTCGAGCCATTGTTTATCCGTTAATTTTGCTTGAACGGATTTTTCAAAGGTACCTGGTTCATCTTGCATAGGCACCACCGCATGCCACATGAGAGTAATGATAAACCCCTCTTGAGAGCGCCGAATGGCTTCATTCACAATATTTTGGCGAAAATTGATGCCATCCCAGGAACCGGCTTCGCTGAAACCAAAATCCTGGCCAAATACCGCAGGATAGGCTCCAACTTGCTTATACAGCCCCGGTAAGCGATTGGATCCATTGAGAGGAGCATTATGTTGTCCGGTCAATATCTGCTTGCCCTGAATGCTATACAAATATTCCAAAAGCGCACTGGCTTCGGGCGAAGGGTTTGGCGTAACCGGTTTATAACCTTTACTGTGTGCAGCACAACTGAAAAAGAGCGCAACCATCAGAATCAAGGGCCTACTCAAAAATATGATATTCAAAACACCTCTCCCCGCTATTTAATGCTAACTTAATTGAGCTTCATCGAACCCTACTCAGAGTATTCTAATCGGATAAGAGATCAAAGTAACGGTGTCTGGAGGTGATCCGCTTTCACAGAAGTATTCCCTCGCCAAAACAGGTTCGGTATAAATTTCGCCCAAATGATGCAAAACCATTCGGAACTTAATATCACCAGTTGTTCAACGCGACAAAGTGTGGCAAGTTGCTGGCTGATTTGCACATTTGCCATCGATTAAGACTGCGATTGGGAAGAGTGCGCTCGAAAAATAAAAGTAAGAGGTAGGTCATGACCGCTGATTTAGTTGTTCGATACATGCACTTTATTGCAATATTTGTTGTGTTTTCACTGTTGACGATCGAGCATCTACTGCTAAAAGACGAAGTAGAGGCAAAGTGGTTTAAAAAAATCGTAGTGGTGGATTTAGCCTATTCCATTAGCTTAATCGTCACATTAATATGTGGCTTAGGACTTTGGCTCTGGGTTGGTAAACCAGCCGGCTTCTACGCAGACAATTGGGTATTTCACGCCAAGGTCTCTTTATTTGCACTGGTATGTCTATGCAGCTTCATTCCGACTGCCTTTATCTTCCGCAATCGAAAAAAAGTTCCGCAGGCAGTTCACGTACCCAAATTAATTGTTTGGGTCATTCGTGGGGAGCTTTTGCTGCTAGTATGCATTCCCTTTTTAGCTGTACTCATGGCCAATGGCGTAGGCTACATTCACTAAGGATTTCTTATGCTAAAGGTTTTTGGAGATATCGCTTCGGGCAATTGCTACAAGGTTAAACTTTTGTGCCAGCTGTTGGATATCCCCCACGAATGGCGGCATGTAGACATCCTCAAAGGCGATTCACGATCAGATCATTTTTTGCAACTCACGCCCAATGGCAAAGTGCCCACCATACAACTGGACGACGGTCGCACCTTATGGGAATCCAACGCCATTCTATTTTATTTAGCACAAAATTCGGAGTTATTACCCTCTGATCCTTGGCTGAGAGCACAAGTACTGCAGTGGCAATTTTTTGAGCAATACAGTCATGAGCCCTATATCGCTGTCGCACGCTATATCAATGTCTATTTGCGGATGCCAAAAGATCGAGAGGAAGAATTCCACAGCAAGCAGGCCGGCGGACACAAAGCGTTGCACGTTATGGAACAACACCTTAGAGACCATGCATATTTTGCGGGTAATCATTATTCCATCGCCGACATTTCCCTTTACGCTTACACCCATGTGGCCGATGAAGGCGGGTTTGATCTGCAAAATTACCCACATATCCGCTTATGGCTCGACCGCATTCGCAGCCATCCCAAACACTTTAAAATGACCGATCCCGTCTAAAAATTCTGCACAATATTCCGCTTGCAGAAATGTCTAGCGAGGTCACTTTCTTTGTCTATAATTTGTTTCATTGTGTATAAAATCGCAGCGAGTTCTGCCGTTAATACGGCATTTTGCACATTTTTTTCCACCAAATTTTGTATTTCTGTCCACGTTCGTCTTTCTGTAAAGCTTCATGCAGCCCAGTGAGCACTCTTGACTGCATTCAACATGGAGAAGAGTGATGTTTGAAGCAGTGCATCTAAAAACAAAAATTCACATTGGCTTTTTTCTTTTAGCTTTTTTATTAATATCAGTCGGTTTCATCGGCCTGCGCGGCATAGTTCAGCTTAGTGACAAACTGCAATTTATTGTCGGGCCAGCTTGGTCCACCGCCGACGGCGCCATGGAAACATCAATCGAAATTGAAGCTCAAATGCTCCATGTGGCCTCCATATTGGAAGGCCATGCGACTAGCCAAGAGCGCAATGTATTGGCGGAGGCACAGCAGAGCGCAGAAGAAGCCTTGGCCCGCTTAAGCGGTGCTGGACTATTGGAATCTGAGACGGTTGATAAGGTTATACAGAGCTATAGCACCTACCTGAAAGATATGAAGCAATTGCTCGCGTCTTTCGAAAAGTACGGTCAAGATCTGCAAGCGTACCAAAGCGCTTCGGATCAACTGGTCCAGCTCGGGGTGAAAATGGAAGAAATTGGCGATGGCGCAGTGGAAAGCATCGAAAATACGCCCACTGCGAACTACCAATGGAACGGCGGTCTGCGCGAACTATGGGAAGCTGCTGATGGCGCCATGGAGACCAACATTGGCTTGCTTTGGCAGCTCTACTATGTGGAAAAATTACTTAAAGCGGGCCCCAATTCAGCCCTCGAAAAACACCTTAGCGAAGCGCAAAAATTTCAACATGAAGCGGCTCAAAGTATGCTTGCGACAGGCCGATTTGAGCACACTGCGGGCGCTGAATATGGCAACAAATCCTTTCATCAAGCCTATCTTGATTTGGTCGCGCAACATCAGCACCTAACCAAAACCTTACTGGGCAGCCATGGCCATTTCCTTCTGCTATCAAATTCATACGCCGACACAGCGCAAAAGCTATTGCGGGCACTCGCTGAAGTGGAAGCCAAAGGCGATGAGCAAGTCGAAGCACAAGTGGAGCTGATTGATGAGCAATCTGGGCAGGCGCAATGGCTAATGAAGGCCGCACTGCTGTTGGGGATTGCATTCTCTGTTATCGGCGCCTTACTACTGAGCCGAATTATTCTTGGGGCAATAAGACAATTTCAAGATCGGGTGGATGATATCGCTTCTGGCCACGGTGATTTGACCCGTCGCTTCGAATTTACCCGGAGGGACGAATTTGGTGAGTTGGCGAATTCGTTTGATCAGTTTTTAAACAAGATTCATACTTTGGTTAGTGACGTCGCCAGTTCATCCCGGCAAATGCAGGTATCTTCACGCAGTTTGAGTCATGCTGTGAGTCAGAGCAGTATTGGCTTGGACAATCAATCAAAACAAACGTCGGTCATTGCCACTGCCCTGCACGAATTGAGCAGTACCGCTGCCGATGTTTCGTCAAATGTCGAACAGGCCTCTGCGCAAGCGGCCCAAGCTGCACATGCAACAGACCAGATCATCCAAGTGTTGCAAAGTGCCGTTGGTACCATCAACCGTTTAGCAGAGCAAATCAGCGATAGCGCGCAAGTCATCGCAACGCTCAATGAATCCGCCAACACCATCAGCGGCGTCCTTTCGGTGATCAAAAGCATTGCAGAACAAACCAATTTGCTGGCTCTCAATGCGGCCATTGAAGCAGCTCGCGCCGGTGAGCAAGGTCGCGGTTTTGCGGTAGTTGCAGATGAGGTGCGAGATTTGGCAGCCAAAACCCAAGGCAGTACGGAAGAAATTCACAGTATGATTCAGAATTTGCAATCAGCCGCCCATAAAGCCGTCCAAGAAATGCAAGAGAGTCGTTCCATCAGCGACGAAACCACCGGCAAAGCCAAAGAAGCTTTGACGATGCTGGGTGAAGTTGGCGAATCCATACGTTCGCTCAGTACCATGAACCAGGCGATCGCTGCTGCAGCGGAAGAGCAATCAGCCACCACCCATTCGGTATCCCAAAATGTGACCAGTATTCAAGCCATTGCCAAGCAGACAGAAGAACTTATGAAAATGACCAACGATGCGAGCAACAGCCTGCAAAAGGTTACCGGTGAGCTAAATGGCCACGTCGGTCAATTCAAAATTTAATCCGCCAATCGACGACATTCCTCAGGAATGTCGATTTCCACAGTATTATTTTTAAAATTCAAATCTTCTGGAACTCGCCATACGGCCAGTCGCCACCGCTTGGCTGACGTCGCGGGTAAAGGAGAAGACCAACGCCAGGCTTGTTTGCTGCGGGTAAATTGCCGGTTGGGATCAAAATCCTGCAGGGCTTGTGTCGCTATGTGTTCCGAGCGATCCACATCAAACTGCTCCAAGCTAACTCCCTCCTCTTTTGACCAGGCACTGTCCGGCATAGCCACAGCAGTCGTGTTGAATAGATTGGCAGTGATAGCGCAAGTTTTGGGATCAATTTTGACTTGGCCAATGGCGACATCAGGCTGAGTATAGATAATAGGCGCCCCGGCGATTTGCCCCTCCCCAGGATGGCAATCCATACTGGCTAAGAGCACATTGTTTTCGGCCTCGTAATCAAAAAATTCGCCTTGGGCATGAAATTCAATGCGCAAGTGATGGGGATTGCCCGCATAGATTTTTTTGGAGCGCAATTCTAGAGTGCCGCCGGCCGGTAACAAAACACGTTTGCGATCCAACTTGCGCAACGACGCAAATTCCTCCCTTTGCTCACCTTTGGTAATGGTAATAAATCCGGGGTTGACGGTTAAATAAAACGACTCCGATAAATTAGGCCCTGCGTTTTGCAAAGTGATGTTCACATGGCAAGTTTTGTCTAAAGAGACAGCGGCTATGCCGATATCCAAATCTTCATGGGCAAACACCGCGGATGGCGAAAACAAAAGCAGTGATGTTAGAAGAGGTGTGATCACCTTACCGACGAAGAGCCTTTTTTGGATTGCGGTAGGTGCATCAAGAGCTTGTGTGGACTTTCGTGATCCAATTGCTGTTTTTAGGGTTATCACGGCATACCTTCCACACATATTAAAAATATTGCCATCGCAAAGTTAGGCGCAGCTGCCGCGGCGCCATGGGGTGAATATGTTCATCGGCCTGCGGACTGATTTCATCTGACCACTGGGATTCATACCAATAGACCGCATCATAATTTCGCGACTGAGTGGCGTTTAGCAGACTCAGAGTCCAAGACCAATTGTCATTTATTTGATAGTTCAGTTTCAGTGAGGTTTTTTGCGAAGTCGGAGCATAGTGACCATCCCCCAAATAATATCGACCGACAAATTGATAAGAGAATGACAAGTCCCAAGCAGCCGCAAGTGGACCGTTTCCACTAAAACTGACAATGCGGTTGAGCGCACCGGGAATTTCTTCGCGCCCAGAGTCAGAGAAGTAGGCGCGGCTCTCGTTAAGGCTCAGCTTCAGCAACCAGTCCTGCGCCGGTGCCCAGGTAAAGAAACTTTCCAGGCCGTAACGCTTGCCGGCCAAACCGGAGTCTTCCGTAGTACCCGCATCACCAATAAAAATTTGCTCCGATCCCACATTCATTAACCACAAAGCCAAAGAAGTGGACCAGGCTTTATGCTGCCACTGCAAGCCAAGCTCCGAACCGTCAACCGGGGTCAGAGCTTGAGCTCCTATGGCGACCGAGCCATTTGCGGGGTCCAGTCGCGCCAATACGCCACGGGCGTCATTGCTGTGGTAGCTGCGACCAATATGCCAATAGAGATCCACGGATGGCATTGCCTGCCAGGTGTTTTGCCAGGCACCAGTCCAGAGTTGAGCGGATTTCTCACCACTGTTGCTGGCCAGGGTTGTGGGTTCAGCGGCGGCCAAAGCCTTCACCGCGAATTGGTGGTGATTCCAACGCAAATGCACTGCACTGGTAAAGCGCTCACTCCAGTGCCACAAACCCTGCCAATAGAGTCCCAATTGCGTCGCCTTGACTCGATCCTCACGGGTGACATCGTCCGTTTGGCGTTGTTGCGCGCTGTAGAGCCCAACAGGATTGACTTGATCCTGGCGCCATTGCAAGCCAAATACATGGCGATTATCGGCACCCGGCAACAGCGGCCTAGCAAACCCCCACTTCATTTCACCGCCGTAGGTGCTGCGCTCATCCTGTTGGTAAAACTGGTCACCCTGAGGCTGGGTGAAATAGGTGAAATTGGACCACAAATTCAACTGTGAACGAATACCATAAACACTGGCATAACCTACACCTCGATCGTTGTGTAGCTGGCGCTGCCAGGACACACTGGTGCGTCGCGTATCGCCACCATCGGAGGGATCGGGAGCATCCCAACGAGACAGGCTTCCGTCTGCAATCTTGCGCTGCGGAATTTGGTCGGCAGAGTGCCATTGATTACGATAGTCCATTAGGGTGAGATCCCAGCCATTTTGCGGGTGGCCAACACGGTATTTGGCGAATAGGTTGCGCTTGCGCACACCTTCATTCACATTGTGCCAAGGGCCACTATACCTCTGACTCTCGCCCGCCAACTGCCAGATGCCCTGCCCCATATCCACTTGCTGCAATACTACGGATCGTTGATAGCCCAGCTCCCCAGTACTCAGTGACAGCATATTGTCAGGCATGAAACTGTGCAGTTGAAAACGCGCCATACCGGTACCGGCAAAATCTCCCACATCACCGTAAAACGGTCCTTTGCGGTAGTCCAATTTGGCCACCAACTCGGGAATCACAAAATTCAAATCGGTATAGCCCTGCCCATGGCCGTGGCTGACTTGGTTGACGGGCATGGCATCGACATAGGTCGCGAAATCCGTACCGTGATCCAAATTAAAACCGCGCAGATAATAGAGCGAGGCTTTGCCAGATCCACTGGATTCTGAATTGACTAACCCAGGAATAGCGGACAATAAATCACCGCTTCGCTGTAGGATCTCCTTGTTCAGAGCTTGGTCATTCAAGACACCTTGATTGACCCCCTGAGTTGTCAGCACGGGATTGGGTCGGCGGGAAACCACCACCACTTCTTCGAGAGCGCCTGTATGAGCAACGCTGTTGGGAACAATGCCATTGACGGCGAGTAATAGACCGAATTTACCCAACAAAACTGGGGGAAGGTTCAAGCTTCGGTGAAACAGCTGCAGCATGAATAAATACCTGGGTACTACTGTTGGTTATTATCGTGGATACAAAGCGCCACACTGATTTTGACCCGTGCCCGAACAAGTCTAATGAAAGTCCCGAGAGCGCATCCGCAAGTCCAGCAACAGCTCAGAATAATCCACCAATTTGCCGGCAATAATGTGAACGACACCCTGACTTTGTTCCAACCGTCCCTCCACCACCAGCAAACGGCTATTCAGCAACGGCTGGCGAAAATGGGCCTGAGTAGTCGGCCAAACTACCACATTGGTATTGCCGGTTTCATCCTCCAGGGTCACGAATACCGTACCTTTTGCGGTACCCGGACGCTGCCGACCGGTCACCAAACCACTGATACGCACAAAACTGCCATGGCGACGAGCGGCCAGATCAACACTTTTGCAGCAGCGTCTAAACGGCTCGCGGTCCCGCAAAAATTGCAGCGGATGGGCGCGCAAACTGAGTCCAAGGGCCCGAT
>JBNKFP010000104.1:0-9961 GCA_050289365.1 Cellvibrionaceae bacterium
GAAACTTCTTTGATCTAAACAATTCTTGTCATCAAAGCCAAACCTGTAGTGCCCCTCAGGTTGTGGGTCAACTTCGATAAAGCCTAAATTAATATCTTGTGTCGGCCCCATCCATTTTAATAAATGCTCTTTTTTGAGCCATGCCTCGAACACCAATTCTCTTGGAAATGGGAGGGTTCTTTTGATTTTAAGTTCTAGCGTTCCGTTAGTCTTAAGTTCTGCAATCATTTTTCCTCGCTTATGCTGTGTAAATATTCCTCAAGAGCATCAAATTTTTGACTCCAGAATCTTTCATATCGTGTAACCCATTCCATAACCTCTTTCAGTGGTTCGGGTTCAATATGAAGGCGATGCGTGCGTCCTTCTTTATGACGCGATAGCATCCCAGCACGTTCAAGAATATGAATGTGTTTTGTCATCTGTGACGGGGTCTCGCTGAGAGGTTCGGATACCTCTGCCACTGAAAGATCGCTTTTTGAAAGTTGCTCAATAATTTTCCGCCTTATCGGGTGCGACAAAGCAAAAAACACATCATCAATTTGTTGTTCTCTTACGGAATTCATAACAATACACTATATGGTGTATTGTTTTTTTGCAAGTAATTTTTTTTAGCTTATTGTTCTTTATACGTCAAAAAGCGGAACTATTTTGTGCAGGTGGTTGGGGTAGCTCCTCTCGCGGTGCCACAGTTGGCAATGCTGTATGCAGGAAATATGACAGGGGCGGAATGCATGTATGCCGCCTTGCAGATTTGGTGGCAGCCAAATCGCGCAAATGGCGGATGGCCTTATGGCCATCATAGGGCGGGGTTCGCGGCCAGCGGATTTGACGAGTATGGCGGGCAGCCCGAGGCAAGACGGCTGGGGGCAATAAATTTGGGAAGTTTGATATCCTATCGAAAGTTTGACTTATCATCATCTAATTGATAAGCCTATGCCTTGTTTTGAAGCGCTATTTTAGATAGGGGATCGAATTTACATGAATGGTGGGAGTAAATTTATTAGGTCCGCAGGGTATGGCGCTATTCAGCGCTTATGCGCTTCAAGGGCCATAAGACATGGTACGAAATATGGCTTCACCTTTTTAGGGGAGGGAATATATCCTGCTGGTGCAAAACTTATGGATAAAAATTAGACGTTAGATGTTCCGAATGAGGGATTTCAATAGAAGATTGCTATTGGAGCCAGGGCATTCTAATGCAAGGGTTATGTGCGCAGTGAGCGAAGCCATGCCGCCAACTCAGCTTCATCAATAATCCCCAGTGAAGCTTTGATAATCATGTCACCGGTAATTACGGTATCGTAATCTAACTCAATTCTATTGAGTGTCAGACACACATCCATCGTTGTAAACGCTGTACGTTTATTGCCGTCATTGAAGGCTTGGCCTACGGCAATAAAACAGGCGTAGCAAGCGGCCAATTCAAAAACATCCACGATCATTCCATACGCAAGACGATTATCAATGCGGGCAATAATAGCTTTAATCGATTTGTCAGCCGCCATGCCTTGCAGCTCATGTGTACCCACCACTTCCTCATGCAAGGCTACTACGTCTTTCCATGTAAGATAGAGCATTTATTTGTCTTTCAGATAGTCCAATGTTGGCTCTAACGATTTCTTACGTTTGAGTAAAGCGGCTTTTACTGACTCAGTACTGGCCTGTCGCATCTCCACTTTGTTCACCGCAGATGCTGGCACGAAATAGCCGTCCAACTGGTTGCGATTAAAAATCGCCACCGGCTTATCTCCGGCCATTTCTATCACCTTCTTTGGGTCTCGCAATTCAGTGAGTGATGCCGTCTTATTTGTTACTGGAAAATACTTTGGTCTTGGAATGCGGCGCTAACAGAGTAAACAGTCGTGTGGCTTCAGTGAAGAGTGGCACGTCCCTTCGTGTGCCCTTCTTGGTCTCGTGGAGGCGCACAAAGCGCTTCTCCAGAAACACATTATCCCACGTGAGCTGCCACTCCCCCTGTCTCATAGCGGTCTCAATCGCCAGCAGAAAGCCTATGGCAAGCTCATCTCTTACGCATTTGACGGTGTTACCGTCAAACGCCAATACATCAAGAATGCGTTCAATCTCTGTGGGGCTTATGCGCCTGTCTCTTGGTTGGGGTTCTTGGGTTTTAATGCCGCGCACTATATTCTTATCCGTCCATCTCCAGCGTTTCGCCTGTTCAAACACAGCAGCAGATAACAGGTTCAGGTAGCGATTGACTGAACTGGATTTGAGGGTGGTAAATTCCTGCTCTAGCCAGTCATAGAGATGGGAGGGTTTGAGGTCGGCAAAGGGAATACCGGCAATGGAGTATCGGTTGAATTTATTCAGGCGGTTTGTTTCAGAGCGAAAACCTTTCTTGCTGAGGGAAACTTCATCGCGGTAACGCAGCAGTGCATCGCTTAGCGTTTTGTGATTCAGAATCGCATCAGGTGATAGTGATTGTTCGATCTCGGCACTCCATGCCATCGCCTGTATTTTACTATCGAAGGTTTTGGATTTGTACTGTCCGTACTTCTGCCAGAAATTTCTTGGTTTTGAGTTTGCGGATTGTGGCCATGATAGAGCTTTCTCCATTCGCAATTTATTCGTAAATTCATGCGAAAAAGGGCTGTATATGGCTACATATATAACGCCAATGACCCGCGTTTAGCAATGCTAAGTCATTGAATGGCAAGGGATAAAAAGAAATAGCCTGTCGGGTAACCCATAAATAGTCAACCTATATTACCCATAAGATGACACAGAAGAATGATTTTCGTGCCATAAATATTGGTCATTTAACTCCGTGATCCTTGGTTGGCCCTATAAGTTGACAGTGATGCTGACCGTTATTCCCATAATTTGTCATTCCTAACATACTGAATTACATAAAATTTTTAAGGAAATGGTTCATGGATGGACATTACTAAGCGTGGCGTCGCAAAATCTCTCGCGATATCCACCCGAACACGGCAACGACGGTTGGGCCAGGAAGATAAAAATTTTGGGGTCTTGTGGATGAAGTCCGTCGTAGACATGCTGAATATTTGCTCAAAAGTACCAGCGTTACCTATCTGAAGTTGCCCACACTCTTGGCTTCTCGGAACCCCGCATTTTTTTATCGTGCATTCAAGCGCTGGATAGGAACAAGCCCCGCCAATTTCAGAACCTCTCTGTAGACGCCCCTTTTCGACTAGGCTTTTGCCTAGTATCTTTTATTGCATTGGTATTTGTCTTTTCGCGCTTATCCATTCGTTCACCCATCCTATATCCATTCCTCAAGCTCCAAATCCATGTCGTGATAAGCAATAACTTTGGCGCTCGCTGCTAATTTCCTTGAGCCGTTCAAAACCTACTATGACGCTCCAAGAAGATTGTTTTTTTAACGAATATTTTGGCCAGTCCACCAAGGAGATGAATCATGAAACCCGATAAACCCTTATTGACATCAGTATCACGTTCCACCTTAACGTCGCTGTTGTGCGCGTGCTTGTTGCTCGCAATTAATGCAGCGGCGAGTGCGCAGCCAGCGCAGCCGAAAGAACCGAATATCATTGTCATCGTTGCCGACGATCTGGGCTTTTCTGATGTGGGTAGCTTTGGTGGAGAAATTGAAACGCCCAATATCGACAAGCTCGCTTTACAGGGGGTGCGATACACCAATTTTTATGTGGCGGCCAGTTGTTCACCCACCCGCAGCATGCTGCTAACCGGCAGGGATAACCACGTTGTTGGGCTTGGCAATATGCATGAGAAAACCGCACCCAATCAGATGGGTGTAAAAGGTTATGAAGGTGTACTTAGCACCGGTTACCCCACCATAGCCGAAGTATTTCAAAATCACGGTTACAACACTTATATGGCCGGTAAATGGCACCTCGGCCACTCACCGAAAACCATTCCCAAAGGTCGTGGATTCGATAAATCATTTTCAATTCTCAACGGCGCTGGCAGCCATTTTAAAATGACGGGCGCCAACACCGACAATGAAGAGTCTGAATATACCTTAAATGACCAGTACCTAAAAAAATTACCGCGCGATCATTACTCGTCTAAATCGTTTACCGATCACCTGATTCAATTTATCGACCAAGATCTTAAAGAAGGCAAACCCTTTTTTGGTCACCTCGCTTTTCAAGCCCCGCACGACCCTTTGCAAGTACCCGATGATTGGTTAAGAAAATACAAAGCCAAATACGACAAAGGCTGGGATGCTATTCGTGAAGAGCGTTTGGCTCGAATGAAAAAATTAGGCATTGTACCGGCGCATACGCAAAACGCGCCTCGGCTGTGGTACGTGCCAGAATTCGACAGCTTAACCGGCGTGGCGCAAGTCACTCAGGCGCGCCGCATGGAAATCTACGCAGCAATGGTGGAATACATGGATAAGGAAATTGGTCGTCTCGTTTCTTATCTTGATGACAAAGGCCTGCTGGACAACACCTACATCATTTTCTTTTCCGATAACGGCCCAAATCCTAACGATCCGATCCAGCAAGCAAAAAAACGTGCAGGCGTGATTATGGCGTCTAATTTCTACGCCACAGATTATAAAACCTCTTTCGAAGCCTGGGGCAGAAAAGACGGTTTTGTTGCGCAATCGGCGCCTTGGGCACAAGTCTCTGCCACGCCTTTTTCGGGCTATAAACTCACGGCCTTTGAAGGCGGGCTGCGCTCGCCTCTTATTGTCTGGCACAAAGCGTCCAAGCAAGCCGGAGAAATCAATAACCAATCCATTGTTCATGTTAGCGATCTTGCTCCTACGGTGTTGGACCTCGCTGGTATCACTCCGTCATCCCTTCTTATCAACGTTAAGAATGACAAGTTACTCGGTAGGTCACGCGCTGGCTTGTTTACCGGAGACCTCAGTCAAGAAGCGGCAATGGAGCAATTTTATGCCACGGAAATGTTTGGTGGCCGCGCCTATCGACAAGGTGATTGGAAAGTCACCTGGATGCACGCGCCCTTTGGCACAGATGAATGGCAACTGTTTAACCTGGCGCAAGACCCAGCAGAATTGCATGATCTATCTGAGCAACATCCAAAAATTCGAGCTCAACTCATAAAAGCATTCGAAGCCTATGCGCAAGCCAATAACGTCATTATTCCAGACAGAACCATTTACGACGGCTTAGAAGAAAATCTGCCGCCACGCCCTCCCGTTGACTCGCCCGAATGGCCCCGAGGCCAGGAAGCTAACTGGTCAAACCCAACTGCAAACAGTGACAAGGAGTAGAAAATGAAACGCGCAACCTTAGTTTTATTGGCAATGTTATCCCTAACGTTTTCAGCTCTTTCGCATGCACAGTTTGATGGTGCAAGAGTGTATTGGTCACTCCCCAAAAACACGAACATTATTGGTGTTCACAACATTGAGGGCACGGCGAATGCAAGCTGGTCAAACTGGAGTGCAATCCAGCCGGATATTGATATCGAAAGCGAATTGTTTTTAATGACCTACACCCGAATTCAACCCATCTTCGGGCGCCAAGTAAATTGGCAACTCGCGGTACCCATGGGCACCACCAAAACCTCATCCATACTACCGGTTAGTACGCAGGACACCTATACCAACGGTTTTGGTGATCCAACCCTAGGCGCAACCATCAATATTTACGGCTCACCCGGCATGAAGGCCAAAGAGTTCTTACGCCATGACACAAACCTGTCCATCTTTTTCGGCGTCAACGTCACGGCACCCATAGGGCAATACGACAGTGAAGAGACTTTAAATATAGGTTCCAACCAATGGAAAACGCGCTTGTCTCTACCGATCATAAAATCATTAACTTCCTGGGTGCCAGGCAATAGAACCACCCTGGAAGTAATGCCAACTCTAACCGTATTCAGTGATAACGACGATGCGCAAGGCGGCATGATCGAACAAGATGCCATGTTCGGGCTGGAAGTGCACTTAACCCGAGACGTGACAGAAAGCGCATTTGTTTCACTCGATTACACATTACTAAAGGGCGGTGAAGAAACCTTGCTGGATGCCACAGGCAATACAACGATTCGAGAAACCGAAGGCATTGATACCGATATGCTGGGTTTCACTTTTGGCTTTGAAATAAACCCAAACTTGCGTTTAAACCTAACCCATATGCAAACCTTGTCGGAACAGGAAAACGCCTTTGAACTGGAAGGCTCAATGACTAAATTAACCTTGCTTTGGTCGTGGCATGATGTGTTGGAGAAGGTGAGGAGGTTTAAAGATTAGGGTTGGATTTGGCGGACTCCAGGCGAACCACAAGGAAGTGGTTAATTGAATTCCATTTGGCGACACCAAAATAAAGATCAGAGGTCGCCTTTCGGCCATAAGGGGACATTTGTTTTTCAATGTCTCTGACCCCATTGATCCAGTTTTCGCTATCACTGGGTGCAAGCTATTCCTGGAAAGATTACTCAGTATCATTTGCGCTGGAGAATTCACATGTATTTGAAGAAACACCAGAAGCGGTATCGAGGTATGGGAGTTTAACCTTCGCATGGCGTCGTTAAGGATATGGCTGCTTTCGGCCATAAGCGGACATTGACTCATGTTAAAGGTATAAGTGTGCAATGATCTGGCTATTAAAATAATCAAGCCGCTTTGCGTATCGCGAGTGAAGCGCGCGCTTTTCGTTTGACCGTCTTGGGTTTTTCAATCGGTTTGAAGGAACCTTTTAGATGCTGCCTGAACCAGCGGCGGCGCTCGATATTACGAAATCCGTTTAAGACAAAGCGATAATCACAGCGCCCCGATCTCAGGCCACAGCCGCAAGGGCAAGGCAATTTATTGGCCTCGCGTTTGCGTTTACCAAGAGCCTGCAAGGCGCGCATAACAGCCTGTTTCCCACTAACGCCGAACATCTCTCCATAATCATCGACCAAGCCCTGTTCACCATGCGCGAGCTCGCCATATGGAAAGTTGCCGTATTCAATGCGGTGCGTTACGGCGTATAGAAACCCGTCAACAATCTTCTCAAAGAATGCCGATAGCGAAAGATTATCTTTTAGCAGTGACTTTATTTTTAGTTCGGAGCCAAGACAACACGAGCCATCACCATATGTGTGATATTCCTGATTGCGCGGGAAATACTTTTCCTCATCAATAACCGCAGGCAGCTTTGCGGGGTAATCACGAGGATACACCAGCTTGAGCCGATAAGTCCGCTCAACGAGCTGGCTGCCTGGAAACTGAGCCTTTAAATAGTACTCGCCCGCCAGCACAAGCCGCGCATCATTGATTTCTAAAATCCTAATCCGTGGATGAGCCGCCAGAAAGTCTTCCAGCCCAAATGCATCCCAATGGCGCATCTATTGATCAAACCACGGCTTCGGATCAGAGGCATGGATCTCTTTGGTCGGCGTAATCACTGCCGCAGACAAGCCCAAGGCCAGTGCAACGGATGTGGCGTCCAGACTAACATCCAGACCACGATCAGCCGCTTCAACCACAAGCCGACTGTTATCCTTGGAGCATAAGGCCTTGAAGTCAGCTCTGGCCTGATAAAGCCATTTGTTGAAATTTTCCTGCAACTTATACTTGGCAGAATCTTCGTCATACCACTTATCTGCAAAATCTTCCGCAGGGTTTACGGGATTTGGCACCAATGGCGCAGCGCTATTGATATAATCGCCCATGCGCGAGAGGATATTGGTCAAAGCAGATGCGAGATCAGTCTCGCCGTTATAGGCTTTTGCCGCAAGCGTGGTGATAATCACCGAGATAGGTTTACAGTCCTCGTTATCCTTGAACATGGTATCGCGGTGACGCTTTAAAAGCTGAATAGCCTGCTGCAATGGTGTTTTCCATTGATAATAAGGCAGGCTATCAATACTGGCCTTAAAACTCATCTCACGCTCATTGATAACCGACTGCGCTGTTTTCATCCGCGTCTCAAACCAGCGTGCATAGCCTTCAGGATTACTGATACGCCAGTTATCCGTCGTGATCTTATAGCCAGGATCGGTGTTGTCGGTGATCGACACCGCAAGCTCGGAAACGTTTTGAGCAAGCGCATCGTCAAAGCGAGAGTTTTCAACCATGCGCTTCTTCAAAACGCCCCTGCCGATTTCGCTTTCAGGAATGCATGGCACGATATCCATGTGAAAGCTCAGCCCATCGGCATATTCAAGCCGCCAGCAACGCTTTTTCTCAGAAAGCTCTTCCTTAATGCCGAGCGCTTTGCGATACAGCTCCAATTCAGCACCGACATGGTTTTTAAGCTGCTCTTGCGTAATATCGCCCTTGCTTAATCCTTTGCGCAAGTTACAGCCCATATCAAGATCATATTCTTCACCGGAATCGGGCTTGATGGCTGTTCCCAACCTGAACGAGCCTTGCGAGAAAACAAGCGGGTCATATTCAAGACAGGTTGAATCCTCACGATGCAGCCACTCACCAATATCCCTATAGCGCTTTTCCGCCTTTTCATAGGCGCCATCGGGCAGCTCAATTTTTTCAAGAATACGCTTCAGCATCTCGTTACTTCGATTAGACATCATGTAAATCACCTTTCAGTTCAATAGCTTTAATAAATTCCTGGGTCTTCATATCGTGGTCATAAATCAACCACGGCATATCGGCCTTGGGCATTCTTGCCCGCCCGAATTCAATAGCGCATGACACCGGCATCACGGGAAAGATATGAAGCGGGGTCGCTTCACCGTGCTCGCGTTTGATTTCGACAATCAGGCTTCTCAGGCGCTTTCTGAACAAAGAAAGTTGCTGCTTGGCCTGCATAAAATCGTTATGCGGATTTTCAAGGGTTATTTCCCAGATCGACGTGTCCTCACCGATCACCCTAGTGATACGATCAGGCGAGACATGATCGCTCAGCGATACAATCAGTGCAGGCTTGCCATCAAAGTTATCCGGTCTGTTAATGATGTAATCAAAATTGTCTTCGCAGTCCTGCCACAACCAGCCCTTGGGCTCTCTATGAAGCTGGTAGGTCTCCACGTCGATTTTATCGGTGATTAAAGCACCGAGCTGTATCAACAATGGCTGGGGTGCAAGCGCAAATACAGAAAAATGCTTGCAGGGCTCATCATCGATAATCGACAAGATTTTTCGCTGGAAGACTTTGAGAAGGTGCAGGGATTCTGTTTGCCAGTATTGCGGTGAGCTGTCATTCAGCTCTGATGTCATGGAAACGAGTACCGGTCGTTCAGCAGCCGGATACCATTGTGGAAACATGGCCTCAACGCAGATATGGTATTGAATTGGCGATTTCTCGGAGCCAATATTGGCGCCATACAACACGACATTTGATTTTTTGTCAGGGGCAATGCCTGCAACTACCTCAATACGTTGCTCATGCTGCGTCTTCCATGTAATCAAAAGGTCGGCTGGGTATAAGGAAGCCCCGCCTTCTTGATCGATCTTCCTATGGCAACCATGGCACATCAACATAAGATTACTAATATCATTTAAACTGGTTAAACCGGTCTTGAATGGTCCCCAACCACGAGGCCCTTTCTCCGAAAACGCGTATATGTGTGCTTTTTGCGCCAAGTTCACAGTCTCTTGCGTTACTGCTGATTTATATAACAGCGCGTTACACCCGTTAAACTGACAGCGACCTGCCGCGCGAGCCCAAAGTTCGCGTTCTACAGGTTGTTTAATGTGCCTCGTTACTTCTACGACCATTTGCTACCCCTCAAACATACCCCAAGCAGCGGCTTCATTCGCCTGTGTATTCATGGTTTATCTCTCACGTTATCGGTATCAACCCCCTCACTTGCCATTCCTTGGGTGCGTATGACAGGGCAGCTGTTTTAGGCTCTCACTCATGGCGCGTAGAACACAGCCACTGTGATGACAATCACTTCCCTGTGAGCTGCACATTCTCTTTATTTGCATTTAGGTAATGACTTGGGCTTAGATCGACGGTGTGGCTTGACCGGTACTGTCTTCGGCCCGGGTTTTGGTGATGTTCGCGTTGGTCTACATTTAGTCGACATTCTGCCTTCCTCTAGTTGATGAACAGGA
>JBNKFP010000105.1:0-9927 GCA_050289365.1 Cellvibrionaceae bacterium
GGCACTTTTCTATACCTTTGATAAGTCCGTTGCACGCAATTTGAGGTTGGAGCAAGTGGACTTTTCTGCCAGTCAATACTATGTCGGTGGCATAGCCGCATTGGCGCAAGGCAGTCAATTTATCAATATCTCAGTATCGGGCAATTTAACCAGTGATCACTATACCGGTGGCATTGTTGGTGTGGGTGTCAATGTTAGTCTGGTCAATTGCCATTTTTATGGAATATTAAATCCGAGATATGTGCAAAGTACGCTGGGCATGGGTGGGCTGGTTGGATTTGGTGACACGGTTTCAATTTATGCCAGTTCCGCGCAAGCGCAAATTGTGAGTTTTGATGCGCCAGTCAATTTTGCGGCAGTGGGTGGTTTGGTCGGTGTCCCCTATAAATTAATAAACATTTCTTCTAGTTTTGCGGATGTCACTAACCTACTGGATAATAATGTCGCTGGAATTGTTCCCTATTCGACGGAATCTGCTATTGTCGACAGCTATGTCATCGCGCGAAATGGTCAGGGCGAGGTACAGCGAATCATTGTATTCGATCACGTGGCTGACGTTGCCATTAATGACCCAATCAAGCCGAGTAATAAAGAAATTCCATTTGAGGACCTTACCTGCCCGAAGTCGGAAACGGACATTCGCTGTACGGAGGTCAATCTGTTTTCTGGGTGGGATCGTCACCAGGACAGCAATGGAAATTCTGTATGGAATTGGGGTTCCGAAACCGACGCCCCTACGCACAAAATGGATCTTGATTTTGATGGCGTAGATGGCGATGGGGATGGTGTTCTCGATGTGGTGGATGATTTCCCTTTAAATGTGGCCGTCAGTATGGACAGCGATCAAGACGGGTTGCCCGATCGCTGGAATCCAAACTGCGATGCTGAGTGTCAAGCCGGGTCGAATTTGCAATTAGACACGGTGATTGAGCGGGATCGAATTGGTACGACGCCAACTGCAGGGTTGCTAAATACCTGGTTAGTGTTGAGTCTGTTATTGGGTATTTGTATCACCAATCCAAGGAGAAATTGACACCCACATTGCTTGATTGCGAGCGGATTCGCTGGCCCATTGTTAACGTCTTGAGTTTGACTCTCAAGATGACTGAATTAAGAAAGTGGGCTCAATTCGCTTTAGCGAGAGTTAAATCAAACGCAATGCGGGTGCCGTCTTGGTATTCCGCATCATGCCAAATTCGATTGTCCTGCACCTTAATCTAAATGGGGCTCTACTTTGCTGTAGCCCAGGCTCGATAGGTGTTTGTTGAGCTTGGTTTCACCGGCCAGTATTGCGCCCCACGACCTTAATTTTTCGAAAAATATCAACATCAAAACGATTGCAAGCAGGGCCACCCCTATACCTGGCAGCTGCAGTGCTTCATATTCGTTGTGACACGTCCAAATAAATTGCCCTACGCACAATACTGCGACAATCATCAATGTGATTTTGCGGCCAATTAAATCCACTACAAAAACCCCTAAAGGTGCCCCAAGTGCAACAATGGGGGCCGCTGCCAGCCAATTTTCAAATACCCCAGACTGCACATTGCCGGTCATAAATTTAAGGGCGATTCCGTAGACGGAGGTAAAGGCCATGATCACAACGGAGGTGGGTATGGCGATTTTTAAATCGGCGCGACACAGCAATACCAACGCGGCATAGACAACCATATCAATACCAACCCCGGTGACCGCAACCATGGTGGCGCTGGCGAAAAAGCCCAGCACAATGCCCAAACGGAAATCCCAGCTTTCATTAAATTCCATCATGCCGGTGTGGCCAGCGATCTCAGATATGCGATACAGATGCAGCAAGCCAAAGCTGGCCCAAATGATGGCAAACACAATTTTAATCCAAAGTTCCGCAATAAATGGGGATACCCAAAAAATTCCAAGAGGAGTGCCTATGAGCGCGCCCAATACGGCACCCGTGAGAATCGACCAGGCCAGTGGCTGACGTCGAGCGAATATCAGGATGGAAGCGCTGGTCATACCGATTGACTGCACCGCAAAACTGAAGTCGCGGCCGAGTGCTGCGGGCAGGTCAAAAAGAAGAACCAGTACTGGAAAGCCCACTGTTCCGCCGCCCATGGGGGTCGAGCCAGCCGCGTAGCTGCCGAGCGCCATGGCCAATGCTATGGGCCAATGTTGTTGTGCGGCCGGCCAATAACCGAGTCCCAATACCAGCCAAAGCCAGATACCGTAAAAGCCCAACAGCCACAACCCCCATACCCAAAGGTAGGATTTCAAAGGTTTCTGCTTGCTCATAAAAACGCTTCCGACTCAATCTGTTTGGTTCGTTGCATATTTGGGATGTCAACCAACGGCGGTCATTGTAGCGCATCAGAAATTCGGCTGTATGGGTCGGTGTAACAATTGTGCGGAAAGGGGGGGCTAGCAATGGGCCAGTTTTACGCCAGTTGACCAATTTTGCCGGTCGATGAGGATCGGAGGCGAGGCGATCATGTACCCATCAGATGGCTTTAGATGGCTATAGGTATGAAACTCCCATGGAGGCTGACAAGCCCAATCGGTGCCACGGTTAATGTCGCACGGCGTTCGCCAGTGATTTCTGCAGGTCAATAGCTTTGTTGTTCTATTCGCACTTAAGTATGAGCGTTTTAGGAAATTGCCGCCCAGTTCTCTTAAGGTCATATGATAACACTATAGAATTGGGTCGTCCTTCCGTGCATACCCTGAAGCTCGGAAAGACCTCTGAAGCCTAAAGAGCCTGATAAGAATCAATAGGGATTTCTTCTAAATCTGTCCCAAGTTCAGTTTTTGCCCTGTGATCAAAGAGAGGGTATTGAGGCGAGTCGTTTTAGCTTGCGAGTCGGGCTCTTTTCTACGTTAACAACACGGAATCTTCGAGATAATGAAGCATGAGGTTCGATGAGCATGGTTCAGTTAGATCGGACTATATCCGGGCATGGGTAATACTCATTACCGAGAGAGTGAATATGAAATTCAAAATAATTGCAAAGCAAGCCCTGGTTGCAGGGCTATTGTCCTGTGTGCTGGCGGGTTGCGGCGTTCCGGTGGACGTGACATCTTCCAGCGCTGCTGTCAGTTCAGCGGTACAGGCCTCCAGTAGCAGTTCTTCCGGCACTGTTGTGCTTAGCGCTTGTCCAGGCGATATCAGTCAAGCCTATCCCAATATCGTACCCTCTGTACCTAGCGATGGCCGTATTGAAGCGGAAAATTACGATGTTCAAGGCTTTTCAGATTCATCCGATACCAACGAAGGCGGGGAATATCGCAGTGACAGCGTGGACATCAAAATCGCTGGTGGCGGATATGCCATTGGCTGGATGACCAACGGCGAATGGTTGGACTACACCGTCAATGTGGAGCGTGAGGGCGATTACGATCTCACCATAAGATCTGGTGCAACCGCGCTCGGACGCACCCTTTCTGTTACCCAATGCGGCACGAACTTAGCGGAAGTATTTGAAGTTCCGCTGGTGACAGATTGGGGGCAGTTCAAAACCTGGTCGGCAGGTAAAATTCATTTGAAGCCGGGTCTGCAAAAAATTCGGGTTACGGTATCGGGTAATGATTATCTGGATTTGGATTGGCTGCAAATAGGTCCTTATAGTGGCACCATCGATCCGCCTAACCCAGACATTATAGGGGCCACGCCAGCTATGGGGTGGAACTCCTGGAACACCTTTGGCTGCAATATCAGCGAAAGTTTGATTCGACAAGTGACTGACGCTATGGTCAACAACGGAATGAAAGATGCGGGTTATACCTATGTCAACATGGACGATTGCTGGATGAATGGTCGCGATGGCAGCGGCAAGTTGAAATGGGATACATCCACATTCCCATCTGGTATTCCTGCGCTCGCAGACTATGTACACAGCAAAGGCATGAAATTGGGCATCTACGAATCCGCTAACCAGTGGACTTGTGTAGGGGTCTATGGCAGCGCCACAGACAAACAAAAACGGGTGGGAAGCCTTGGGCACGAAGAGCAGGACGCAGCGACTTTTGCCGAATGGGGAATCGACTATCTAAAATACGATCTCTGTGCTGGTCAACGTTCGTCGATTATTAAAATGGGAGCAGCAATTCGCGCCCAGTCACGGCCTATCCTCTACAGTATTAACCCAGGCAATGGGGAGAGCGATTTGGATCCGCCTAAAGCCAATTGGGATATGGCGGGTGTGGCTAATGTCTGGCGCATCGGCTTTGATATCGCGGCTAATTGGAATGCGGTTATTCGCTTGCTTGATCAAAACTCGAATTTGTATTCGTACGCAGGGCCCGGTGGTTTTAACGATCCAGATATGTTGGAAGTGGGCAAGCTATCTAATGTCGAAGAGGATCGTTCGCACTTTGCATTGTGGGCCATCATGGCGTCGCCACTCATTGCCGGTAATGATGTGCGCAATATGAGTGCGACGACCAGAAATATTTTGACTAACGCGGAAATCATTGCTGTCAACCAAGATCGTCTGGGTATCCAAGGACACGTGGTATCGACGCCCGGGCAGAACCAACAGGTTTGGTCGAAAACGCTTGCTGGTACCAATAAGCGCGCTGTAGTTCTGTTTAACAGGGGAACGGGTTCGGCTTCGATCACTGTAAAATGGAGTGATTTAGGATTGCCCAGCGGTAGCGCCACGGTTCGCGACTTGTGGGGGCATGCGGATAAAGGATCATTTGCTGATAGCTATACGGCAAGCAATATTCCCGCTCACGGTAATGCGATGTTAATCATTACCAGCAACCCTTAACAATGAAATAGAACAATCGCTTCATGCTGACATTTAGACGGCTTGTCAAATGAAGCTGTTTTGAAGCGGTTGCTTACTTCTGCAACCTTTTGGGGAGCCTATAGCCCTCCCATGATACTCAAATGCGGCTTTATCTATCCAAATTAAGGCGTCCAAAATATATGGGGGCCATTTCTGTCTCTCCAGACCCATAACGGTAGCTTGATCCTCAGGTCGTGGATATGTGAGTGCTCGGATACCCGTGGCGCCACGAAAAAGGGGAGCTTAGCTCCCCTTTAAGTTGTAAACGATCTTATTGTTTTGTTGGCTTCTAGGGTAAGGTAAATTTCTTCATGAAATCCCAACCAATCTGAGCGCTGGCTGGAGCGTGACCAATGCTATTGGTGCACAGTCCAACTTCGACGCCATCCGAACACTGAGTGTTGATAGTGCATTGGCCGCTTTGAGTGGTTTGGTTATTACAGGATGACTTCTGCTTCCAGGTGTCGTTGGTTTTAACTGCGCCCAAGAAATTAATACAGGTGCCGGTCAAGCAATCCTGGCCGCCAGCGTATTTGACCAGACTGTCATTAGAAGCTCGCTGACTCAGAATAGGAACCGCGCGAGGAGGGTTACACTGGTTGACGTTCTCTTGCAGTAAGTCGAAGGCTTCTGGTGCGAAGGCGGCAATGACATCTGATGCATGGCAAGCCAGGTAGTGGGTCATACCGCCACCCATGGAAAATCCAGTGGCATAAATGCGTTTCTCGTCAATATTCGCAACCTTCTTAACTTCGTTGATAATTGCACGGGCGAAAGCGACGTCGTCTATGTTTCTATCTGAGGTACAGCAAGGTCCCACATTCCATGCGTTACCAATGGAGCCGCCAGCGCCAGTTGGAGCGACAAGAATAAACCCTTCTTTATCGGCAATACTTTTATAGCCAGAGTTAATTTCGCTGCCGCCATTACCGCCTAGACCGTGAAAACGCAAAACCAGAGGTACGCGTTTATTAGTGGGGTAGCTGCCTGGTACGTAGAGGTTGTATCTTCGATTTTGTCCGCCAACATTAATTTGCTTTTCGCCACTGCTCGGCCGGGTAGTGATCAACGGGGGAGCTGATGAGCTAGAGCTGGACGACGAGCTGGAGGGTATTGAGCTGGATACAGCAGTGGAAGACGATGACACTTGTTGAGATGAGCTGGTGGTTGGTGCCGGTGCGAGGCAACCGCTGAGCATTACCGTTGCAACGACTGTTGCCAAAGATGCGGCTCTCTTATTGATAATCAGATTAACCCAATTAATCATGATTGTTTCCCCTAAAGTTTTATGTTGTGTGTGAGTTGCAGTTTGCGTCGAAATGGCGATTTTTGAGTTTATATGCCCCATATACAGGTTTTCGACGCGTGCGCCTACTATATGACGTTCGAGCGGCAATTCACTGGTGAGAATATGGAGAATGTATGTGGCTACAGAGTTTTTTGAGAGGCGTCACAAAAAGAATGTGAGTGAATAACCGAAATTATGGCCATGTTTTACGGTTGATTGACGTTAATTTTTAACTTCTTTATAGATCGTTGTGGAATAAGGGCCGTGCGGCGCAATCATCCTGCATTAACCTTGCCTTGATTCCTTTGTCTCGATAGGCAGTAAACAGTGGTGGGAGCCCTAGGTTGTATATCAAGAAACATTAAGATGAGCGGGTGTTATTTTGCTATGGTTTTTGCTGGTGGCTTATCGACATAATATTAACCGATAAAGCAGCGCGACGTGAAAGGAACAATTTCACTCAAGGATAGGTTATAAAGGTGTGATTTTGAGTCTCAGTTTGAGAATTAAAAGATAAATCCGTTAATTAATTAAGCGGAGTTTGTGAATGCCCAAATTCTGTATTTTCATCTTCGTTTATATTTTCGGTTATTTTGCATGCAAGTTACAGCGCTTCAGATGCGGATCAAAGTAATAATCTTACCTACAGCGGTCCTACAATTACCGATCAAAAATAGAGATATTTCTATAGATGACATCTCTGGTGGTTGGTTTTTGGTTAACAGTATGGAAACTCCGGATCGAAGCCTTTGGATTGCATTCGTTGCGAGTCTGGGGGGGCAAATGCAACTGCTTCTAACATCGCCCAAGCTCAAATGGAAGCAATGTTCTGTGTGGAGTAACGCTGCATTGATTGAGTCGCGGTTCTATCGAAAATAGATAGGATTAGAAAAGGGCATTTATTTTTACAGTGATCTCAGTCGATAAAAATGAATCGCTTTTCCCGTGACCCCATAAAATACCATGTGATTTCTCAAACGTTAGGGTTTTGTATGCAGTACTTCCGTCAAAAAATCCAGTAGCTGGCGCCACGAGCGTTTATCTGCTAATGCATGATAGCGGTTGCCACCAAAAACCGTCCATGCGTGAGGTGCGCCGCCGTAAACTGTCATTTGATGGGAAACCTTAAACTGTTCGAATTCGTGCGTCAGTTTTACAAAATCATCCATGGTGATATTGGTGTCAGCGGCGCCATGCTGGACTAAAATCTGACCATGGGTTTTGCTGTAATCCTGCCCTAGGGGGGTGCTCAATCCTCCGTGAATTGAAACAAATCCTTTTAAATGGTGACCCGATCTTGCCAGCTCCAATACGGCGGCTCCGCCAAAACAATAACCGACCATAACGGCATTCGAAACATTGGCGCCTTTGCGTTTGGCGCTCTCAATTGCTGCAGTCATGATGCCCCGTAGTTTTGTGCGATTTTGGTAGAGTGCTCCAGTGTGTTGGCGTCGGTCTTTGACCTTTGTGGGGCGAATTCCACGACCAAATAGATCTAATGCAAATACGCTGTAGCCATTTTGTGCAAGCATTTGCGAGCGCCTAATTTCATAGTCGGTCAGTCCGTCCCAGTCGTGAACCAAAAACACCAACGGTGTCGATTTTCCCGCGTCAATAAAAAAGCCTTCATAGTCTGTTTTTGCGTGTGAGTAGATAACGGATTGGCCTGGATGACTGGGTTCTGCTTCAACTGCTAGGTGAGCTAAGCCTATGGTGACCAAAATGGAAATTACGATAGGAAATTTCAGCGTTTTGTGGTTTATAGCCGCCATCGTTATGTCCTCAATAGAGTTGTATTTTGCAAATGCATAAGAATGATACGCTTGATTGTGATATCTGGCTTATGATTGAACCTATTTTTTGCCTTTTGTAGCCAAAGGCGAAAACAAAATAAAAAGACAGATATTCGTTGAGAGTTCTTCCTTATAGACCATTTGGTGGAAAAAATCGCTTTTCGAATTTTATACTGGAACCGTCTGTAATGCAGTGGCTTATGATGGCTTTTGGGGTATTTTGGGGTGTTCCGTTTTTGCGTCTGAGGAGTTCTGGAGTTGTTTTCTATCGTTTCTGATGATTGGCGAAAGCCCACTAAGATTTGTTAACGGAACTATCCGGTTTACAATTCATTCGTGGGGCTACGGAAATTTTGCTTTCTACAGCGATGGAGTCTGAATAGAACGTTGAAAACAAGGTTCTTTGTGTGGTTATGGAAATGACTTAAAAGGGTCAATTGGTTTCTTAGGCTGCGATGTCAGATGAGGTTTTCAATTGGCGATGAAAATTTGTCATATTTATTACGATTTTTTTGTTGCGATTTATCATTCGAGATATTGATAGTTTCTAATAAAGTCTCTCAAAGGTAGTCGGGTGATGAATTTAAATAAGTCATGCGTTTTTAAAATGACCTTTGATTGATTTGCTGCGGATAATGGAATTGAGCGATTCATAGTGAAAAAACATTAACTAAATTCTTATCCATATCTGGGGAAGATGGCAGCATATATTTGTTTTTGTTGGGTTGCATAAAAATGTGAGCGCTGGGTCTTAGCCACTCACATATACGCTGTGTAGGAATTATTTTGGCGGGGGTTAAACCAGAGAGTAGTGGTATATTTCTACGCTGATCGGTGCAATTGATAAGACCGATTGCGATGCGTCAAACGACTCCTTCATGGCGACAACTTCAGCGGCTTTACCGACTTTATTGCTCGCGTCCACCGTTGTGCCCGTGAATTTCCAACAGGTCCCTTTGGTTGCCACATTGGCCCTTGAAATACTCAGATCCAGTTTGTGAGCCGATTCAGTAGCATTTACGATGGCGACGGTTAAGGTTTTGCCATCAGCGGTAAGAGCAGCCGAAACGTCTAGTGGATAGGTGGCGCTGCCGGCGTTGACACGGGGTTGATCGCCACCAATGGGGTAGGCTGGAGCCGGTGTGGGCGAATTACCCTCTATGACGACGGGGTTTGTTCCAAAGTGATGTTGGTACAGTTGGAACACTCTGCCACGGGTGCTGATGGTGGAAGCTGTGCGATTAAAGTCCAACCAGCCTGTGGCCATGGTATAACCGGCCATGTCAATAAAATCGCTGTGGCGGTAAAACTCATGGAAGGTTAAGGCGATGGCCAGTGCACCTTTTAAATCATCCTGAAAGTGGTAGGCCCATTCATCAAAATAAACTTTGACCTTGCCATCGTTTAATTTCGGAAAGACTTTTTTGTATTCTTCCCAGGCGTCGACCATGGTTCGCACCCGGTTGGCCGGTTGTCGCGCCCATTCGTTGAGATCTTGTTTAACATCGAATAATTTTCCGGTTTGCAAATCGAAGCGTTTGTTTTCTGGTGGGTAAGCATGCGTGCCAAGAGCGTCGAATTTACCCCAAGAGTCCTTAAACATGCCGTAGGCCCAATCCCGGTCGGAGCCAACTTTGACCTCGGGTTGGCCCTCGATAAAAATACCTTGTCCGGTCGTCATTTCATCGACAAAACCACCGGGCGCAACGATGTAAATAGACGGGTCGACCTTGCGCATGGCATCGACAAACAAATTGTGTTTCTGGGTGTATTGCTCGCGCGACATATGGCCCATTTGCCAATGGCCGTACATCTCATTACCCACAGCCCAGTATTTTACTTTGTAGGGTTCTCGGTGTCCGTTGCCCGCCCGTTTGGCCCCCCATTTTGTGTCTGCGGCGCCATTCACATATTCTAATATTTCAGCGCCAGACCGCGGTTCGCCGAAGCCCGTATTAACACACCAATAGGGCTCACAGTTGATCAATTCACACATTTGCAACAACTCATCAACCCCCACATCGTTGGGCTGTACCGCATGCCAAACCGGGTCCATAATCGGCGGGCGTTTATCCAAGTC
>JBNKFP010000106.1:0-9774 GCA_050289365.1 Cellvibrionaceae bacterium
TGTGGCAGAAAGTTTCTTCATGTCGAACCTCTTCAGCTTCAGTTCCAGAATGCGTTTCGGTCTGCGTTCAGGGTGTCACGGTCGTTACGGAGTACTCTTGGCCAATACGCCAAACAAGTCTCCCGGGCTTTTATCCCGCCGTGTAACCTCCCTGAAACCTTTGAGCCATTAATAAACACCATTAATGACGCAATCTGGAAGGTCGACAGCTCTCGGACCAGCATTGGCATTACTACTCGCCAATCGGAACCCTAGCCGTCCATTTGTGCTTGATTGTAACTGACTTTTTTCGATGGAAACAAGCCATCTTCCTCAACACAACGCAAAAATGATAAATCATTACAACGCATATTTGCATTAACTGTAACTAACTTAGCAATTGGAGTGCCACTCGATAAAAAATTATCCACTTATTTGGAATAAATTAGCTAAATGAGTGGAAATATCCAATTTTGCCGTTCAATAACGTTAAAAGCTTAAATTCACACCCCCTTACAAGAAAATTCTCAAGGCACGCCAACTCAACTAGCCGCGCGGCTCGCATAAAACCATGACTTCAACACACTTTCACGCCCTAACACTTAGCAACACCTTTAAGACCGCACCAAATTGAGGCAATAAATATTGTACCGGTACTATGGTATTTCCCACATTTGCCCCAATAGACAGGTATTTCGAGTACAAAGCGTTTACAGAAGCCACACGGCTCTGGGATATGCGCACTCTGACGCAAAGCACGAGGACAAAGTTATGTCGGCAGATCAAGATGACGTATGGCAAACGATCAAAGAGGAAACTCGACGTCAAGCCGAAAAAGAACCCGCTCTAGCGAGTTTCTTACATGCCACAATTCTTAACCATGACAGCTTAGAGAAAGCGCTGTCCTATCACCTAGCTCAAAAATTAGCCTGCAGCGCCATCAGTGCTCTCCAGGTAAGGGAAATCATCGAACTGGCAATGGCCCAGGACAAATCGATTGCCGACGCAGTGCGCGCTGACATACGTGCTGTTTATGACCGAGATTCTGCATGCAATGAATACAGTCTTCCTTTCCTATACTTCAAGGGCTTTCAGGCACTACAGTGCTACCGGGTAGCTCACTGGCTGTGGCAACAGGGTCGATTTGCCTTTGCTTACTTTTTCCAAAGCAACATCGCCATTACATTTGGTGTGGATATTCACCCAGCAGCCCAAATGGGCAAAGGTATAATGCTCGATCACGCCACCGGCATCGTCATTGGAGAAACAACGGTTGTTGAGGACGATGTATCGATTATGCAATCCGTAACCCTCGGTGGCACGGGTAAGGAAAGTGGCGACCGCCATCCCAAAGTTCGTCACGGCGTATTAATCAGTGCCGGCGCCAAAATATTGGGCAATATTGAAATTGGTGAAGGCGCTAAAGTCGGTGCGGGCAGCGTTGTTCTAAAACCGGTGGCGCCACATACCACAGTAGCAGGCGTTCCAGCGGTGACAGTGGGTACACCAAGAACCGATTCCCCCGCCTTGGATATGAATCACGAGATCAGCTGCGACTGCAACTGATTTGCCGTCAATAGTTTGCAAACGGCATGACCGATTGAATGTCGCTTTGATCGGTCAGACACATCAACAGGCGTTCAACTCCCATCGCGATTCCTGCGCAATCCGGCAAACCGCTGCGCAACGCCGCAATAAATTGAGGATCCACCTCACGATCAGGAAGGTGCAATTGCTGACGCCTACGGCGGTCCGCCTCAAATCGTTGTAACTGTTCGTCTGCATCCGCTAGCTCCCAATAGCCATTGGCAAGCTCCAAACCACACCAGAAAACCTCGAAGCGTCGTGCTACGGGGTAACCGCGCTCATGCTGAGTGATTCGCGCCAGGGCACTCTGCTCTGCTGGATAGTCATAAACCACGGTGGGCTGCATTAGGTGCGGTTCCACACAAAGACTGAATAACAAATCCAGCCATTCGCTTTTGCTCGGTAAATGACCATCGAAGGAGGTGGTGGATTTGGCCAGCGCCGCCAGTTGATCACAATTCGCAAGATGGGGATTACAGCCGAGGTAAGATTCAAACAACTGACCATAACTCACGATGTCACTGCTTGTTGTCGGCGCCAAATAGCGTAACAATTGCTGCACTTCAGCTATCAATTGACGATCATCAAAGCCAACTCTATACCACTCCAACATAGAGAATTCTGAGCGATGTTTTGGTCCGCAGAGCTCACTTCGATAGGCTTTACCAAGGTAGTAAATAGATCGGCGATCTCTCGCCAGACAGCGTTTCAAATAGTATTCAGGAGACGTTTGCAAAAACCCGGAACGACCGGTGCCAAGATCCACCTTTAGGGCATCGACATAAACATCGGTGACGGTATAGGGAGAAATCGCGGGAACATCCACTTCCAGCAGGTGGCGCTCAGCAAAAAACGCGCGCAGCTGCTTGAGCAGTTGCGCGCGTTTCTCGAGAAGGTGCAAAGGGGCACTAGGGGAAAAATTCACTTTAGAGTGTGTGCTTATTTGCTCGCACGACCTAAATATTCGCCGGTTCGCGTGTCAACGCGCAGTACATCACCCGTGTTCACAAACAAAGGAACCTTGACGACGGCTCCCGTAGACAAAGTGGCGGGCTTGGTGCCTCCCTGAGCCGTATCACCTTTTAAACCCGGATCGGTTTCAGTCACTTCCAGCTCTACGTGGTTTGGCGGAGTCACCGCCAACGGCGAACCGTTATACAAGGTCACCGTCACTGTATCCTGTTCGCTCAGCCACTTGGCTGAATCACCCACGGTATTGGCATCAGCTTGCACCTGCTCAAAGGTAGATGGCTCCATAAAATGCCAAAACTCTCCATCGTTATACAAGTATTGCATCTCGGTATCCATTACATCAGCGGCATCCAAGCTTTCACCGGACTTAAAGGTGCGCTCCCAAACCCGCCCGGATCTCAAGTTTTTTAACCTTACTCGGTTAAACGCCTGTCCTTTGCCAGGCTTTACAAATTCGTTTTCGACGATAGAACAGGGATCTCCGTCCAACATTACTTTCATGCCGCTGCGGAATTCATTGGTAGAATAGCTAGCCATTTTGCCCTCAAAACGTTAAAAGAGTTACCAGTAAGAATGAAAAGGCGCACATGATACCTCGAACCGTACCAACTTGGCAGATCAAAAATTGGCAAGATGAACTGCAACAACTCATAACGACGCCAGAAGCGCTCTTAGCCCATCTTGAACTGAACAGCGACTGGCTTCCCGCGGCTCAAAAAGCCAGTGAGCAGTTTTCCTTGCGGGTGACTCACAGCTTTGCTAACCGCATGCGCAAAGGTGATCCCTATGACCCCTTGCTAAGGCAAGTCCTGCCGCTGGCGGAAGAATTGCAAAGCGCCCCGGAGTTTACCGCGGACCCTCTTCTCGAGCAGCAGTTCTCGCCCTGCCCTGGGCTCATACACAAATACGAATCCCGAGTGCTATTGATCGCAGCAACCCAGTGCGCGATTAATTGCCGCTACTGTTTTCGGCGTCATTTCCCCTATGACGACAATCAGCGCTCGAGAACTCAATGGTCTGAGGCCTTTGAGTACATCGCTAACGCTCCAAACATTAACGAAGTCATTTTGAGCGGCGGCGATCCCCTATCGCTCTCAGACCGTCAACTTTCGTGGTTCACGTACCATATTGGTCAAATAAACCATATTAAACGGTTGCGAATTCACTCCCGTTACCCAATCATATTACCTAACCGCATAACCGATGATTTATTGATCAGCTTACGGCACGAACGTTTGCAAACCGTGATGGTCAGTCACTGTAACCATCCACAGGAAATCGATGACCAGGTCGGTGCTGCACTGCAAAAAATTCGAGATGCGGGGATTTTGTCGTTAAATCAGACTGTTTTATTGAGAAATATAAACGACAATAGCAATATTTTGACGACACTGAGCGAAACACTGTTTGCCCACGGCGTATTGCCGTATTATTTGCACTTGCTCGATCCGGTCAGCGGCGCGGCACATTTTTTGGTGGGCGAGCGACAGGCTAAAGCTATCTACAAACAGTTACTCGCCGCCCTACCAGGTTATCTGGTACCCAAGTTAGTTAGAGAAACAGCCCATGAACCCTCTAAAACGCCCGTGGGGTTCATCTAGATAGAGGCCGCAACGCTTAGAGGGCATAGCATGAGACAAGCTGTGCTTAGATTCCCTCTAAATACTGGCAATACGGTTTCGCTGACTATACTGATAAAAAATATCTAAGTTCCGTTTACTTATAGTAAATTTTGATTTAAAAATTGATCTAATCAGCCCAGGAAGGCTACAGGACACTAAATGAGTACCTTGTTTGACCCAAGTTTGAGCCTGTCCCAGTTTCAGTTGCCACCACTGGACATCCAAGTATTAAGTTTTTGTAAGAGCAATAAACTATTGCCACTTAAGAACTGGGCTGACGATCTTAAGCTCACCCAAGTAAACCCCACCAGTGTCGTGCTATATAGGGCGGTACCCGAAGTAGTGCGCTTAAAAACAACTGCGAAGACGCGTTTTGAGATGTTGGAACATCTTTGGCATCCGCTACAACAGTGCCTAGTGGGGCTCAGCAAGGAATTTCTCCAACAACCCTTAATATTGCCCGAGAAGGCTCGCAATGCGGCAGTGCTCGCCCAAGCACTGCAAAAGCATTTGGTTGATGGGTACACCCTATGTGTACTGCAAATGGTCGAGCAAAACCGCCTTAAAAGCGGTCAGCAGGACTTGGTACTCGCCGCAATTGCCCGCGCCCTGCAAGCAATCAGTCTAGTTGTTTTGCGCTCGCTTCAACTCTATTCCAATGTTCCTGGGAAGTTGTGGTTACGGGCCCACGTTCTCTATCAGGTCGCCGAATATTTCGAGATAAACAATAAAATCCTGCCGCAAAAACTGATTGAAGAGAGCGGCTTAAGATCTGTACAAGAGCTCTACATTCGGTTGGTGGCACTGGGCTGCACAAGACCGAACCAATTATCCCAGTCTGACATTCATAAAACCTTTACGGGCCTATGCAGTTGGGTAAAGCACATTGGCTTACTGCCGTCTGCAACAGCGGAACCGAATAATTTTTATCTAGTGGATCTCAACGAAGACTGTGGCCCAATCAATAAAAATCGTTTTGACGGTCCACCAACCCATCGTGTTGTCGAATTGGATTTCCAATCTCTTGTCAGTCAATTATCGAAACTATCCGGTACCAAGAACGGTGATGATTGGGGCAACAAACCCGCGTTAACAATTCCTGCAGATATTTCCAGCACCCTTGTGGCGCACATGCTCGATTGCTGGAGCAATTCTGCGCAGAGACATCAAGAGCGCCAGCGGGCAGACATAGACGCAGAAGCCTGCATTGGCATGATTGATTGCCATTTCCATTTGTGTGGCGGAATTGACTTTCAGAATTTTTTACACCCCCACTCTGAGCCCGACGACGATTTTTTATCCGGTGGCTTCGACAACCTTGTTGCCAGCCTTTCTAAAAAAGAGAACGTCATCGATAAACCCAAAACGGATCGCCAAACTGTGTTCCAAATCGTGATCCAAAACATCAGCGCGGGGGGATACTGCCTGCTTTGGCAGGGTGATTTACCCAGCAAAATAGAAGCAGGGGAATTGGTTGGCCTTCGGGAGCGCGGCCGTCGAGCCTGGAGCATCGGCGTCATTCGCTGGGTTCGCCAATTAAAGGATGCTTCACAACTGGGTATACAGCTGCTCACCAACCAACCGGTTCCCTACGGTGCAGCCGTCACCTATGATATGGGCGGCTATTCCGATCATATGCGGGCCATACACATCCCGGCGCCAATGATGGCTAACCAGCCACCTAGCCTATTAACTGGCCCCATGCCGTTCCAAGAAAATAGCCGCGTCAAACTGAAACAGGATGATCAAAATTTAGAGGTGAGACTTAATCGCTGCATATTCTCCACCAGTAAATTGAAGCTCTTCAGCTTTGAAACCTTAGCCGCCGACGAAGAGGATTTTTAGCTAAGAAGAGCCGTCCATCTGTGCCTGTCAATGTTCTAAAGAAGCAATGAGGATCACAGCAACATACCAACACGCGTGCGTTTGAACATTTTTCGAGCATCTATCAAGAGTTTTTTTAAGCCTTTGAGTTTTATCTAATAACCATACTAGGACTATACTCAGGTTTTAAGTACACTGTGCGATACAAAAAAACAGGGTGTTGCTAACGACACTCAAGTCGCGTCCCGATGATTTCAGCTCGCATTGAAATTAACATCGTTAAGCCATTCGGGGCATGGACGACATTCGAAGAAACAGTTTGGCTTCTGGCCGCTAACCTCATAAGAGTGGTATGACTTCAAATTCGACCATCAGATTGCTCATTCTCAACGATTCTCGCGCAGAAGCGGAGCGCTTGATCAGCATGCTGCAGAATGCGGGAAGACCGACACGAGCCCAGCATATTGAAAGCGAAGAGGCATTAGTAAAACTCCTGCAAGATCAGAGCTGGGACATACTCATTGGTTTAGACAGCACCCAAAACTTGACACCTCAGGCCGCCATCAAACAAATTCGCCGGCTGGCTAAAGACGTCCCGGTGATTCTCATGACAGATGAAGAGGGCACCCAAGCCATCGTCGAAGGCATGAAAATCGGCGCAACGGACGTCGTCAGGTTGGACGAAGATCAACACCTGCTGCAGGTTATTACCCGTGAACTCAACAATCGTGATAATCGCGCCCAACAGAGGCTTGCCGAACGCCGCTACAGAGAAATTGAACGTCGCAATCAGCAACTCTTGGACAGTTCCCGCGACGCCATAGCGTTCGTTCAGGACGGCATGTTCTTGTACGCCAACCAATCCTTCGCCGAACTGCTGGGATACAAGGACCGGGATGACCTAGAATGCATGCCAATTATTGATACGGTTGAGGATACCGATCAAGATAGGGTCAAGTCATTTTTGAAAGAATTTATGTTGCGCGGTAATGAGGTTGAAGGCCAAAAGTTAACCTTCCAAGCATTGACCGCCTCAGACACCCCCAAAACCTTGAACATTGAAGTGCGCAAGTCACAATATGACGAGGAATTGTGCATTCAATTTGTTAGCCGCGCGAACACCGGGGACAGTGAAGAGCTGGAAGCGCAGCTTCAGCAATTTCGCCACCAAGATCTCGCCACCGGCCTGTTCAACAAAAATTTCCTGATTGACAAGCTCGAAGAAACTGTGGACGCAGCCGTGGCCAATCATGCTACTGCTGCCCTACTCTATATCGGTGTCCTCGACTTTCTCGATACAGTGCAAGGTAAATTGGGCATCGCCTCTGCCGATATTGTCCTGAGTGCCATTGGCGGCTATGCCAAAGGCTTAACGAAAGAAAACGAAACCCTGTGCCGCTTTAGTGAAGAGGGTTTTATGATGCTTATCCCTGGCATAGATGCGGATTCAGCTTATCGCCGAGCACAAGACATTGGCCAAGCCCTGCGCAATTACATCGTGGATATTGACGACGCCACCCTACAATTCGTGTATTTGGTGGGTGTATCCATTATCAACGAAACCACCAGCAACTCTGACACTCCCATATCCCACGCCATAAAAGCGCTGGACATGGCCCATGAGCTCTACCATAAAGACCCCAAAACCGTTGCCTGCATCTACGAAGAAGCGGTGGCGAATGACGGCTCCGGTGAACGCTCTAAAAAAGAAACCGCTAAAATGGTGCAGAATGCCTTGGATAAAGGCAAGTTCCGTCTGCTATTTCAACCGATCTTGAGTTTGCGCGGCTCGGACAAGGAGCACTACGAAGTGCTGTTGCGCATGGTGGATGAAGATAACAATGGCATGTCCCCTACAGAATTTTTGGACATTGCGGCAGAAATAGGCGCCACGACAAAAATCGATCGCTGGGTCATCCTCGAATCGATAAAAGTGCTTTCGCAACACCGCTCCTCCGGTAACAATACCCGGCTCATGTTGAATCTGAGTAAAGAATCGCTGAAAGATACCACTCTGCCGCCCTGGTTAGGGGTGGCTTTTAAAGCCGCGAAGCTCCCCCCTGAGGCCGTGGTTTTTCAGATTAAAGAAAGTGATATTAATGACCACCTGAATATTGCCAAATCTTTTACCGACCAAGTTACGGCGTTGGGGTGTGAGTGCAGCATCAGCCATTTTGGTTGCGCACTCAATCCCTTCAATGCCCTACAACATGTAAAAGCGCATTACATTAAAGTGGACGGTTCATTTACTAAAGAATTGCAAACAGGCGAAGGAGAGCCAGAAGGCCTGAATGACCTAGTCAAGAAAATCCACGAACATGAAAAACTGACCATTGTGCCTTTTGTGGAAAATGCCAGCGTGCTATCCAAACTCTGGCAATCAGGCGTGCATTACATTCAAGGCTATTATCTACAAGCACCGGCAGAATCCATGGATTACGATTTTGATACGGAAAGCTGATCCGCACCAGCCACCTTGGTAACCTACACACCCGCTGATTACCAAATTCATTAGGACCTAATGGCGTAAGCCCGCACTCACGTGCCGATATAGCGTTTGCGCCGATTGGCCTTCAACTTAGTCAAATCGGCCAAACACATACCATCCAAACAGTCACCAAAATCAGGGTCCAAGCTAAATGCCAGGGCTTTAAAACCACCCTCTTCGTACAATGCGGCATATTGCTTGAACAAAACCGGTAATTTCTTCTGTTGTCGCTGAAACAAAGCGACCAAATGATCAAATGCCTCCGAGCCAGCCAACCCAGAAAATTCCTTGTCCAGTTGCTGCCTTCGAATAGGATCCACCGCAAATGGAATTTGGGCCGTGACCAAACCCGAAAGCCCGCCATAATACCGTTGATAGTAATAGACCAACGCTTCCATCAACGACTGCGAGTAATCCGCGCTCATACTGACCGGACCGATGATGTAACGGACATCAGGATTATGAGCTAAATAAGCACCCAACCCCTGCCATAAATAATCCAGGCTGGCTTTCCCCCAATAATCGGGATTGACAAAACTTCGCCCCAACTCAATCCCTTGCTCCAAAAATGGATGGAAAGTCTCTGTGAAGTGATACAACGTGTTAGTGTAAAAACCACGCTCGCCATGCTCTCTGAGAATTTTAGCCCCTTCGGCAAGACGGTAGGCCCCAGCTATTTCCAAACGCTCACGATCCCACAAGACCAAGTGGCGATAATGAAAATCAAAGCGATCCAGATCGCGTTTCCCCCCCGTACCCTCTCCAACCTTGCGAAAACTGATTTCACGCAACCGTCCAATCTCCCGCAGCACCGCTGAATCGGGGAAAGCGTCAAACAAATAAATTCTATTTTGGTCTTTTGTTTCACCCAATAATTGGGCCCCACGCAATTCGTTTTGCAAAACTCTGCGATCTTCTGGGTGAGCAACGGTGCGCACCGTTTTAAAGGAATGTATACCCTTTGATTTCGGTCGCGCTATTTTATAAACGTGCTTTTTCAGTCGATTGACCAAAATTCGGTCGTGGACAACCGAACTTTGCAAATTCGAAGGCGCTATGGTTTCACCAACACTAAAACGAATTGTAGCTGAACGCTTATTAAACATTTCGTGGGCCAGCAGTGCTGTCCCAAAGGGCTTGAACAACATGGAAGCACTGTAAAACAGCCAAGAATTTTTCGCTCCAATATGAACCGGCAAAATAGGCACGTTTGCCTTGCGTGCGAAGTGTAAAAAGCCTGGCCGCCACTTGCCATCGCGAACACCGAGCGGTCGCGCACGGGACACTTCGCCAGCGGGAAAT
>JBNKFP010000107.1:0-9718 GCA_050289365.1 Cellvibrionaceae bacterium
TCAACAGGAATGGCTGGTCGGATTATGCACAGTTCGACCTCTGCAGAGGTCAGCTGCACACCATATTGACTATCGAGGAGCCCTTTACATTGCCAAGTTGTCGGCGCTAAGCTTAACCCTACTCATCAGTGGTCATGAATTTTTCGCCACCAGATTAACAACAAAAAACGAGTTTGAGAGGTTCTGTGGAGAAGCACTATATTACAGCAAACGCCCTGCTATTAGACTCGTTTAAATTGGCCGAATTGATATTTCAAAGAGGTTTTTATCCGGATTTTATTGTTGGCGTATGGCGCGGAGGCGCGCCTGTCGGTATCGCGGTGCAAGAATATTTACAGTGTATGGGCGTGAATTCAGACCATATCGCCATACGGACATCGTCCTACCTTGGCATCGATAAACAGGATATCGATGTAAAAGTCTATGGTCTGAATTACGTCATTGATAATGTATCACCAGAAAAAACTCTACTGATTGTGGACGACGTATTTGATTCCGGCCGGTCGGTGCAGGCTATCATTCAAGAGATTCATGAAAAATCCGGTGACAATTCCCCGAAAACAATCAAAATCGCCTGCCCTTGGTACAAACCCAAACGCAATGTCACTGCAATCAAACCCGATTATTTTGTGCACGCAACAGAAAAATGGTTGGTGTTTCCCCACGAAATCAATGGCCTGAGCATGGAGGAGATTATGGCCGGCAAGGGCACTGAAATTGGGGATATTATTCAGCGCGGATTGCAAGCCAAAAAATAACTTTGCCGTTGACGGTTCACCCTCACCCATATTTCGATGCTGGCAAGCACTGTTTGCCAGCAGGGCAACAGCAAACCTTAGCGCATGCCACCGGTAAATTCGAGCGCACAAATAACGCCGCGCAATTCAGCCAAACCTTTTAACCGCCCCAGATAAGAATAACCCGGGTTGGTTTTGACACCTTCTTGTTGCTCATCATCCAGCAGGTGCCCGTGGTCGGGACGCATGGGAATTAAAGCGTCTTCCCGCCCCTCTTGTTTACGTCGTTTTTGCTCCTGCAATAGCGCTTCAATTAAGCCCACCATATCGTTATCACCGTCGAGATGATCGGACTCGTAAAATGATCCATCGGACTCCCGCTTCACATTGCGCAGATGCACAAAGTGAATGTAAGGGCCGAACTCTTTCGCCATAGCGACTAAATCATTGTCTCCGCGAGCACCAAAAGAACCCGCACACAGGGTTATCCCATTGCTGGGGCTCGGTACTCGCTGCAGCAGTGCACGAGCATTGGCAGCGGTAGAAACCACCCGAGGCAATCCGAACAGGGAAAACGGCGGATCATCAGGGTGAATGCACAATTTCACACCATGCTGCTCTGCTACTGGCACCACTTCTTCCAAAAACAACATTAAATTTTCGCGGAATTGGTCTTCGCCTAAAGCAATAAATTGCTCGATCGCGGTACGAATAGACTCTCGATTATACGAGCCTTCACCACCGGGCAAACCGGCAATAATGTTTTTTTCCAGCAGCAATCGCTCTTGCTCATCCATTTGAGTAAAACGTGTTTCTGCCCGCTGCAACACCTCGCTACTGTAGCTGGCGGCCGCATTTTGGCGCTGTAGAATATGCACGTCATAAGCGGCAAAATCGGTCATTTCAAATCGCAGCGCTTGAGCCCGGTTTTTGAGTGAGTAATTTAGGCTGGTGCGAGTCCAGTCCACTACCGGCATAAAGTTGTAGCAAACAGTTTTGACACCCGCATCACCGACCACTTTTAGCGATTTTTTGTAATTCTCAATTTGACGCTGGTACTGTCCACTGCGCAATTTGATATCGTTGTGAACAGGAATACTCTCGATGACAGACCAAACCAATCCCGCCTGCTCTATCTCGTGTTTGCGTTTCATCACATCGTCTTCAGGCCAGGCTTCGCCCGTGCCGATATGATGCAGGGAAGTGACAATGCCTTGAGCACCAGCCTGTGCAATTTTTTGTAAACTTACGGGGTCATTTGTACCAAACCAACGCCAGGTTTCTATCATGGGGACTGCCTATCTGCTATGAAAATCACGTAAACCAAGTGCCGCCCGAAGGCGGCGCTAGTGTACCAGAAATAGCATTAAGATTCGGTTCTAAGAGAGGATAATAGTGCAGAAACAGCGGGCTGCCAGGCACTTGCACCGACCAGATGACTCAATCAACGCAACCTTTCTCGCCCTCAGGCAAGCGCTCTATTCGTATGTCAGCGATACTGATCTCCATTTTCGCCTCGGTCACGAGGGCAAATACCCCCGTAATTTTATCCCAATCAAAGGTCTCGCCCTTAAAGCAGTTTAGGGGCACCGGCAGAGACAACCATTCGCCCTTGGGCTGTTTGCGCAGGATTTTATTAATGCTCACCTCCGCTCGGCAGGGCCAGCCGCAGTCAAAAAACAACTTCACCTCTTTATTCGGCTTTTTGGTCACTTTCACAATGAAGGTCAAAGACGCTAAATCCTTAACGTTGTCGAGTGAAGTCGGTGGACCCGCCAAGATCAATTGAGTCGATATGCCTTTACCGTTGGTTTTAATGACGAGGGCATCGTCTTTGGCTCGAAAATCTTCTGGATAGACTTTCATCATGCCGCCCTTAGAAACGGCACGCTTATCAACCAAAGGCACATTCCAATTTTGCGCATCACCTACGGCAAAACCGCGAGGCCCAATGACTTCGCCACCGATAAAGTAAAAAACCCGGGGGTCTAATTTAGGGGGCGGCGTTGCTGCGGCCTGGGGCTTCTCCTCCGCAAAGGAGACATTCATACTGAGGAGCAGTGCCAAGGCAAAACCAGACGCCGCCCACTTGCCAACAACCTGAGATATTACCGAATTCAAAGTGATCTCCAACCCTATTCATTCTCGTGTATTCCGGAACCGAACATGTCGCGTGTCATTACTGGTCGATCACACCCTGCACTTTCTCGGCACTCAATTCAGTAACGGAAAATAGCAAATATGGCGCCAGTGATAATGAGAACTCACTCACCAAAATAAGCATTGATAGGCGTAATCGTACCGTCCGCGCGATGTTGCAACTGGGTCATCTTAACGCTGCGCAAATGGGTTTGACCTCCAGACAGGGAGCTGTCGTGATAAAACAACCACCATTTGCCTTGATATTGAACAACCGAGTGATGATTCGTCCAACCCAAAACCGGTTGCAATAATATGCCGCGATAGACAAAAGGGCCATAAGGGCTTTTGCTGGTTGCATACTGAATGTAGTGGGTATTGCCTGTGGAATAGGATAGATAGTAAGTATCATTATTCTTGTGGACCCAAGCGGCTTCAAAAAAACGGCGATCTTCATCCCAGGCGCGAATAGGGTTGCCCTTCTCATCCAGAATGCTGATTGGGCGCAGGGGCTCGGCCAAACTGATCATATCGGGATTTAATTTCGCCATCATCGGCCGCAATGCAACATCCTGGTCACCAGGATAAATATCTTGGTCGACATATTCACCCGTAGCCCAACGCTGTAACTGCCCCCCCCAAATACCACCCAGGTAGAGGTAGAACTCGCCATCATCATCGCCAAATACAGCGGGATCAATACTGTAGGTTCCGGGTATGGCTTGCGGCTCCGCGTCGAAAGGCCCAGTAGGATTGCGACTGGTCGCCACTCCGATGCGGAATATACCTTGGGCATCCTTTGCGGGGAAATAGAGATAGTAATGGCCATCTCGCTGAGCGGCGTCGGGTGCCCACATTTGCTTTTTGGCCCAGGGTACCTGATCGACATCCAGTGCCACACCGTGATCCACAGTGGATTCCGTGGGTGATTCCATCGACAGCACATGGTAATCCCTCATGGCGAAATGACCACCATCGTCGGTGGAGGCGGCATGCGTTTCAATATCATGGGATGGGTAAATATACAGCTTGCCGTCAAACACATGAGCCGAAGGGTCAGCGGTATAGATGTGAGTCACCAGCGGTTTATTGAGAAACAGCTCTGCGGGCAGGTCTTTTTCCGGCACAGGTTCGGCACGCTTACCTGTGCCCTGGGCAAAGGCAGAGGAAACAACACAAGCCAATCCAAATGGCACCATAAAATTGAAAAAGGAACGTATTACCATAACTCACCGATATACATCAAAACGTCTTTACACGTGATCGAGGAGCAATTCCCCAGAGCAATCAACACGTAAATGCGCAAAACAAAGTCATTCGGCAAAGAACAGTTAAGATGGATTCTGCGGACGGTGGGGTCGATCATATTGACCAATAGTGCGGCAGAAACTCTATAGATCGTTTTCGAGCGTTCTACGACTCAGCAATTATCCTGTGCCCCAACTCCAATTTCACGGCCTTTCTACACCGCCAAAATTTAGCTCATCAGTACTGCAAATTCCCGAGGGTTACTACAATACAAGTTCGTTTTTGGCGGTTCGTCAAGTTGATGGAAACGCCATAACCGCTGGGCGTAGCAGCCCAATAGAGAGGCTAAGAGCTTAATTTAACGGTAGAAATCGGCCATCCGAAGACGCTGAAACTTCGATCGTGAAGGGTTTAAGCAGTAAAACCGCGGCAATGGGTTCATCCCCCCGCGGTATCAGCTAATGCTGAAAGCGCTTTGGGGACACACGGAAGCGGAACGGAATGGTCAATGGAAAATCGCATTTCTTGTCATTCCATAGCAAAATAGTCTAAATGCCAGCCAGGCAAGCGGCCTCGATAATCGGGGCCAAGAATCCCTGGCCCGAGTACACAGAGGCTACCAATTCCAGAGAGTCCCATCCTCCAAACGGGCTACCGGTAAGCAGGCTCTTTTGTAGGGGTATTTGGCCGCCAGGGCTTCATCGATATCAACACCATGCCCCGGTACTTCTCCTGGGGTGAAGTAGCCATCCTTAAAACGGTAGGCGTGGGGGAAGACCTCTAACATTTGCTCACTGTGCGCCATATGCTCCTGAATACCGAAATTGGGCACCCAATAATCAAAATGTAAGGCGGCACCCATGCATACAGGCGATAAGTCTGTCGCCCCATGACTGCCGGTGCGCACATGGTAGAGCGCCGCAAAATCGGCGATGCGGCGCAGTTGGGTGATACCACCAGCATGGACCACCGTGGCACGAATGTAATCGATCAACTGGTTTTGAATCAGCTCGCGACAATCATGAATACTGTTGAATACCTCGCCCACAGCGAGCGGAGTGGTCGTGTGTTGACGAATTAAGCGGAATGCCTCCTGATTCTCCGCCGGCACACAGTCCTCCAACCAAAACAGGTGGTAGGGCTCCACTTCTTTACCCAGCCGCGCCGCCTCGATTGGCGTTAAGCGATGATGGACATCATGGAGAATATGCAAATCGTCTCCAAACTGTTTGCGCACTTCAGCAAATAACTGCGGGATGTAGTTCAGATACTTTTCAGTGGACCACGAGGTCTCGCTGGGCAAATCCGAATCTGCTGGCTCATAGTTTTTATTGCCTTTGGCAACCCCATAGGTGCTGGCGATCCCCGGAATGCCGCACTGAACGCGCACCGCTTTGTAGCCCTTTTCCACGTACTTGGCCACTTGCTCTAAGGTACTGGGAATATCGCTGCCATTGGCATGGGTATAAACCATGACACCATCGCGACTGCGTCCCCCGAGCAATTGGTACAAAGGCATATTGGCCAATTTGGCTTTGATGTCCCACAGGGCTGTATCCACAGCGGCGATGGCCGTCATTCCCACAGGACCGCGACGCCAATAAGCTCCGCGATAAAAGAACTGCCAAATGTCTTCAATCCGCTGAGGGTCCCTACCAATCAGAGCGGGACAGAGATAATCCTCCAAAAAAGAGACGACGGATTTTTCTCTCCCGTTAAGCGTCGCGTCCCCCAGGCCATAGACTCCCTCGTCGGTTAGGATTTTTAAGGTGACGAAATTGCGGCCGGGACTGCAGACGATGACTTTAGTATCGATAATTTTCACGGATGTTTCTCTCAGACCTTACTGTTGTTGAAAGCTTGGCATTTTGTCCTGCGCGATGATTGCGCCAGGAAATTGAATCACTCGCCCCGCTAGGCGATGCCCCCATGATGCCGCTTGCTCTGGCGGCAAATTGTGCATGCGGGCGGCGAGGTAAGCCGCGCTAAAGGAATCACCCGCTGCAGTTGTATCAACAACTGCAGCGACGGAGTTGGCGGCAACTTCGACCTGGGAATCGCCGTGGACGACGAGACAGGGTGCCGCACCACATTTAACAACCAGCTCACTAATTCCGGAAGCTTGGCAGCGGCGAACCATTTGATCCACGGTTTCGTCGGGACGCATAGCGAGTTCGTCATCTAGGGTCAGACAGGCTAAATCGCACACCTGGTAAATCTGGTCGTAGACTGCGCAAGCCACTTCTTTGCTTGGCCACAGGCGCGGGCGGTAATTGTTATCGAACGCCACTTTGGCGCCGTTGGCTCGAGCGACTTTCAGCGCGCTTAATAATTTGACACGGCTGGACTCCGGCAAGATGGCGATGCTAATACCGCTCAGATAAACCCAATCGCATTGTGCCAGTGCCGCCAAGTGCGCTTCCGCTTGAAGATTCTCGAACATCAACTTTGCAGCGGATTCGCCCCGCCAATAGTGAAAACTGCGTTCCCCTTGCTCATCAACACTGATCACATACAAACCGGGATTACGCTCTGGAATGTGCGCAACATAGCGACAATCGATGTGTTCCTGCTGCCACAAATCCAACATCGCCTTGCTGAAGGGATCAGTACCCACCGCAGAGACATAGTGCACCTGTACACCTTGGTCAGCGGTCAGTCGCGCCAAGTAAATAGCAGTATTTAATGTATCTCCAGCAAACCCTTGAACTAAATGGGGGGCGCGACCGTACAGCTCGACCATACATTCACCAATAATGGCGATGCGTTTAGACGGCTGCTGGTGAATTGGGGGCGACACGGCGTCAGACATAAGCAAATCAATCGGGCTAATACTTTAAAGGGATAAATTGAGCGCGATATATTACCTGGATTTGCTTGGCCGTGCTCGTTTGCCTCGCTCTTCGCCACAAGCACAGCGAGGCAAATGAGTTTATCGCTGAGGGCTTTCTGGTGGCCCCAAGTAACTGCGTTTCAAACCGCCGGTATCAATCATGATTTTTTGTACCGTTACCGCCGGATCGACCATATAGAGCCGCACTTTGGTCGGCCCAGCCCGTGTCACTTTGTGTTCACTGAGACCGATTCGAACACCATTGCGCACAGAATCCTCCCAGGCCGCATCCGTACCCTCCATGCCCGCCAAGAAGTCAACGATTTTGGGTTTTTCTTTACCGATGGCTATAGCATAGCGCAAGCCTCGACCGGGAACGATTGGCCAACTGGGAGCCAGCACGGTTTGAACCTGAAAAGTACCGGTTGATGAAAAAGTCACATCGTACTCAACATAGGGGGCTTTTTTGGGTTTTCTAAAGCTTTTATCCCCCGTGGGAAACGTACTTATCGAACTGTCAGTGCGACCGTGCTGTTCAATTTTCTGCCAACTGATGCCATCAACGGTTTTCGCTCTGGAATAATGAGCCGCTTCAATCGCCACAAAACCGTCCGCCTCCAAAAACCCTTGCGCGCTGTCCAGCCAAGATTGACTCGGCTTAAAAGCGTTGATTTTTATCCGCGCGGGCCAATTGGTACCGCGAATCTCAATCTGACCGGCTGATTCCCCCTCGGGCATGGCTGCCCAATCAAGCGATACGGTGACAGTTTCAGCAACGGCGATACTACCCTTGTCTCGACTCAATTTTATCCAGGGCTGATTTGGTACTGCCGTAAATTCAAACGGTTCAGTTCCGCGGTTATATACCGTAAACCAACGCTGCTTGGTCCCCCTTTGATCAAAGTCCAGATTCAAGTTGCCAGTCGCAGGCCATCCAGTAGCGATGCCCTCCACGGCAATACCCATTTCACCGTAGTGGCCGGGATTATACTCAAAGACCGCAGGCATCTGATCACCTTCGGGGTGGTTCCAGAAGGTATACCCTATATGGGTCTGATCCATAAAGTGATTCCACTTACCGCCATTGAGGTTGTGATACTGCTGCTTGAGCTTTTGGTCTTCGGCGAAGTAGCGTTTGGCTAAATCGGCATATTCGTTGGCATTGGCGCGCCCCTGCATGGCATAGAGGCGATTGCGACCCAGGGCAATATTCATCAAGGTTATGGTGGCTGTCGCTTTTACGGGGTGATAGACCAACTGGAAAAACGCATCTTTTTTGTCTGCGGGTATGTTTTTATACAGTGCTTCAGCCCGAGTCACCAAACCTTTCAACTCTGTTTCGATCCGCTCCGCCTCATCATAATGCAACAGACTGTAGGTATCCGGCTCCATAAGCTCGGCTTTACGTCTGCCGCCGTGACGGGTGTACCCGGTCATCAAGGTTTCAATTTCTTGCGCATACTCCACACCAAATTCCCGCTTAGCCCACAGCTGACCGAATTCCTGAATACGCTCTTTTGGCCATCGCTCTGGATCCCAGGCCAAGCGCAAAAAGTATTCAATGGGATACTCCATGGGCTTTAAATCGCCGACATTGGTGATCCAGATTTGATCAGCTTGGTAAGTGTAAGCCAGATTCATTTGTTCCCATATCTTGGCCAAAGGCACAGTATTGATCCAGCGATAGGAACGCGGTCCACCCACATAGTCAAAATGGTAATAGACACCAGCCCCCCCCTTCCGTTGACGCTCTTCGGGTGTGGGCAAACGTCGAATATTGCCCCAGTTGTCATCGCTCCACAGTAATATCACATCTTCAGGCACCCGCATGCCTTTGTCATAGTAGGCTTGAACTTCTTTATACAAACACCAAACTTGGGGGACATCTTCGACATTGCGATCGGCAAAAACCTGCTTGATGATCTGCCGCTGATCCTTAACAATTGTTTCCAGCAAATCGATATTTTCACCCTCACTCATGGGCTTATCTTCTTGACCGCGCATGCCCATGGTAAAAACACTTTCATAAGGTTTATTGCGTTCGGCACCGGCCTGCCAAAATTTGCGCAGGTTTTCGGGATTGGTTGAATACTCCCAGCGCCCATTTCCATGGCGATCCCACTCTTTGTCGGCCCGCATCATAGGTTCGTGGTGGGAGGTACTCATCACAATGCCGTATTCATCAGCCAAAATCATATTCAGCGGATCATCGTCTGCAAAGGCGTTGTTCCACATCGCCGGCCACATAAAATTCGCCTTTAAGCGCAGCAGCAATTCAAATACCTTGACATAAAATTCGTGGTTGAAATCCCCGTGATTTTCCTTCACCCAATTGGTCAGCGCCGGTGCTTCGTCATTTAAAAAAATGCCGCGGTATTTCACCTTGGGAGCGTCTTGAATTTTGGTTCCATCTAATATGTAAAGGTTCTTTTTGTGAGCGATAGGCACATCAGCCCAGTAATACCAGGGTGATACCCCCATCGTCTCCGATAGGTCATAGATGCCATAGGTTGTGCCGCGTTTATTGGCTCCAGCAATGATCAAAGCCTGCTTGACGTGAGGGAAAGGATCACTGATCAATTCAAGATGAAATGCGTCCCACTTTCCCACAATGGCCGATGGGTCGAATTTTCCTTGAGCAATCAATTCATCGATTATTTGACTTTTCCCAATGGTGCCAGCGATGACGGCAAATTCACCCAATTTGGCCCTCTGGTGAACAATCTTGATCGACTTGTCGGTTACTCTCTCTATGTCTTTT
>JBNKFP010000108.1:0-9654 GCA_050289365.1 Cellvibrionaceae bacterium
AACATTTTCACCAATATCGTACTCACAGCCCAAATAACACAAGCAACGACCATGACGAACATGCCTTTGACACTGTCAGGTCCGAGTGCAACTTGTTGGTGATGAATAATCCACAAACCAATAATGGCCAATACCAAACCCAATATTTTAACGGGGGTAAACGGATTTTCACGCAATAAAACCCAAGAAAATACGCCGACAAAAAACGGATAAATTCCCATAATGACGGACATAAGGCCAGACGGAATATACTGAGCGGCCCAGTAAATCAATAACATATTGGGAAACAATCCAAAACCACTTGCGGCGTAGAGCAACCAGTCGCGGCGCTGTTTAACCAGAGGCTCGCCAGTCATTCGCAACAGCGCGTAACATAAAATAAACGCAAACAGCATCCGCGCCGTAATCGCAGCCACAAAACTGAGTGAACTGTTACTGAAGTGGATTCCTAATGGCGTAGTAGACCACACCAGAACCACCAACAAATAAGCTCCTGCAACTCGCATCGATTATTCTCCATTGCACACCACAACAGTGCAAGTTTCTGCGGCCATAAAAAAAGCCGCAGTTTTTATGCTGCGGCTTTTTTGAAAAACGGTTTTTAAAAACTCATCAACCACTCCAAATTCGCCGCCGGCGCACAAAGCGTGCGCGTTTCGCCACAATGAGCCAACCCGCTGCACAGGCGCTAAACAGCGGCGCATAAGCTGCGAGATAAGACATGATTGTTGACGGCATTGAATTCATAATAGGCTGAACTGAATCATTAAAAGTAAACAGCCTGAAGTGTGATTTAAAAAAATCCAATCGTCAAGCACGAGTTTTTGTTATTTTCACTTTTATGAAACGCCCTGCAACCAATACGTCTTTGCACATTTCATTATAAAAAAGCCACGATCAATAACTTGCTTGAGTTCACGCATTCCATTTGCGTACAGCGCTTGTAGAAAAAAGAAATTTTTTACACAAAATAGACCATATAATTTATGCTGCAAAGCGACTTGTCACTGATGACACAGGTGAACTGAGCGCACGACAGATCAAAGCAACGGATACATAAGCAGCAGGGCGAACAATGAAAATTTATTTGGTTGGCGGCGCAGTGCGCGACCAACTTCTCGGTTATCCCGTATACGAGCGCGACTGGGTCGTAGTGGGCAGCACCCCGGAGCAACTTCAGGCCCTTGGCTATGAGCCGGTTGGCAAGGATTTCCCAGTCTTTTTGCACCCAGAGACTAAGGAAGAGTACGCACTGGCGCGCACCGAGCGCAAAACCGCTCCAGGTTACACGGGATTTCAGTTTTATGCTTCAGCCGATGTGACCTTAGAGCAAGATCTATTGCGACGGGATTTGACGATCAACGCTATCGCCCAGAATAACGACGGCACCCTCGTAGATCCTTTTCACGGCAAAGCAGATCTGGACGCACGCATTTTACGGCACGTTTCTGATGCTTTTTGCGAAGACCCGGTCCGCATCCTGCGCGTAGCGCGCTTTGCCGCACGCTATCACCACCTCGGCTTTAAAATTGCGGAGGAAACCATGGCGTTGATGCGCAATATTGTACGATCCGGCGAGGCTGATGCCCTGGTAGCTGAGCGAGTGTGGAAAGAAATGGCGCGAGCCCTTCTCGAACGCGATCCACAAGTATTCATCACCGCCCTCCGTGACTGCGGCGCCCTGGCGCGCATTATGCCGGAACTGAACAATTTATTTGGGGTACCGCAAAGGCCTGAGTATCACCCGGAAGTGGATACGGGTGTTCACACCTTGATGGCCCTAGAGCAGGCCTGCCTGATCAGCGAGGAGTTGGCGGTGCGGCTTGCTACACTGCTGCACGATTTGGGCAAAGCCCAAACCCCCAAAGACTTACTGCCTCGCCACCACGGTCACGAAGTGCGGTCTCTGCCCTTGGTTAAACAATTCTGCCAGCGGCTGGCCGTCCCCAAATACGAACGCGACCTGGCTGTAGCGGTGGCTGAATTTCACACTCATTGCCACCGCGTACAAGATTTAACACCAGCCAAGTTAGTCGATACGCTCAGCGCGCTAGACGCATTTCGTCGCGAGCAGCGTTTTGAACAAAGACCCTATCCCAGTCGCCCCTATTTTCTGGCGGCCTATCACGCTTGCAGAAACATCGATGTCAAACAACTCATAGCGAAAGGCTACCAAGGCAAAGAACTGGGCGACCAAGTGCGACTGGAGCGTATCGCTTTAGTTAAAACATTCAAACAAGAATGGTCTAATCACTGATGCCAGAAGAAAATCCAAACCCAGTTGTATTGATTACCGGCGCAGCGCGGCGTGTAGGCGCCGCACTCGCGCGTCATTTACACCATCATCAATTCGACGTGATACTGCATTGTTTTCACTCAACAGAAGAAGCCAACGCCCTGGCGCAGGATTTCAACCAACAGCGGGCTGCATCGGCACAGGTTCTTACCGCTGATTTAAACAGTATGGAGGACCTGAATCAACTCGCTGACAGCGCGCTACAATTTAAACAGAAACTCAATGTATTAATTAATAACGCCTCCAGTTTTTTTCCAACTCCACTGGGAAACGCTCAGGAACATCATTGGGACAACCTAATGAACAGCAACCTCAAAGCCCCCTTTTTTTTGAGCCAAAGACTGGCGCCGCAACTGGCCCAGCAAAAAGGTTGCATTGTCAATATCAGTGATATTTTCGCTGAACGCCCTATGCCAAACCATACCATTTATTCTATCGCCAAAGCCGGTAACAATATGCTGACGCAATCTTTAGCATTGGAACTCGCGCCAAAGGTGCGCGTTAACGGCATCGCACCAGGAGCCATTCTCTGGCCTGAAAACAGCAAGGGGGAAGAAGTGGTTAACCTGAGTAAACTTAGTCAAATTCCCATGGCCCGACTGGGCGGAACGGAAGCCATCATCAGCGCGGCTTGGTATTTAATCCATCACGCCCCCTATGTTACGGGTCAAATTATGGGAGTGGATGGTGGGCGCAGTCTTTTGCAATAAATTAAGATCGCAAACGGCTATTTTGATAAACAAATGAAACCCTTCGACGCTAAAAGCGAAAAGCATAATAATTCATTTTGATAACACATTAAGTTATGTCGCTGATCACCTTCCCCAAAAACCACTTTCTTCTGTAAAAAATTTTGATTTAAAACAACTTGAAATTTCGCTGCCAACCCATAATTTAAGTAACAGAGCAGTACAATAAATCAACACGAAGAAGGAGGTTTACAATGAGCTTAATTCCTAGAAATTCTTTATTTGACCTTGATCACTTTTTCGATAATTCATGGCTGCCATTCCAGGGCAGTGGTCAGCGTCCAGGTGCATTTGCACCGCGGGTAGATGTCACTGAACACGAGAATGCCTACCACATTAGCGTGGAGCTGCCCGGCGTCGACAAGAAAGATGTACATGTGAGCTTGCAAAATGGTGTTCTGTCAATTGAAGCAGAAACCAAGCAGGAAAACAAAGAAGAAAAGGATGGCAAAATCATACGCCAAGAGCGGCGCTACGGGAAATTTGTACGCAGCTTCGACTTAGGTCCGCAAGTTCAGGAAAGTGATATTACGGCGAACTACAGTGACGGTGTACTGAAGTTAACTGCACCTAAAGCGCAACCCGAAGCTCAACTGAGTCGCCGCATAGAAATTCTCTAAGGAGAATGGGTTATTGGCCGCTTTTCTGAATCATGGACAACGGGGTGGGTGTGAACCCGCCCTTTTTTATGTCTGAATCAGCGCACCAAGTGCCAAGAAAAAGGGACACACCAAAGCTTTTGTCGACTCTGATCGTATCGCTGCCACAGCTGAGCCATAGTTCGACGCTGCTGCGGGTGCATCAACTCTGGAGCCATATCACACAGCGGCTTTAACACAAAGGCGTTCGATAAAATTTCATCTCTCGGCAATAGCACACCATCAACTTCACCCACTAAATCGTCGTAAAGCAGAATATCAATATCCAGGGTTCGGCCGCTGAATTTAGGCGCCTCGCGGTCGCGACCGTTTTTATTTTCTATCTCTCGCAAAATGCCGTACAAATCACCAACAGAAAAATTAGTGTTAATCGCAACCACCAAATTTAAAAAATTATTCCCCTCAAAACCAACGGCTTCACTTTCGTAAACAGGAGAAATGGACAGCGGACCAAAGGTTTGCTGCAAAGCCATCAAAGCACGACGCAGATAGGTGGGAGCATCAGTATTGCTCCCTATGCCCAAATAGACTTTAGCCATTACGCTTTATACCCTCTTTCGATCAACACCCCCACATCTTTTGCGCCACGTAATGCACCGGGTTTATGCAACTTAATACGAACCCATGGAACATTAAATTCCCCCATAATCAACTGTGCGGTTTGCTCTGCCATTCTCTCTACCAGTAAAAATTCGCTGCTCGCGATAAATGCGATAACCCGCTTGGCCACGGCCTTATAATTCAAAGCAAATTGAATATCATCAGTGCGCGCAGCTTGCGATATATCATGCGCCATTTCAATATCCAAGCTGACCGTTTGTCGCACTTGGCGCTCCCAATCATAAATGCCGATGATCGTATCGATACGCAAATCTGTAATGAATACCGTATCCATTAGCGCCCCTTAGCTGCCCGATGCCGCAGATGAATCTAAAGAAGGTAGACTTTCCATATTCCATCGCGGCTGCACACCAATGGCCAAACCTTCATACTGCCCCGCCTGTAAACGCTGGGCACCTGCAAAAGCAATCATGGCGCCGTTATCCGTACAAAACTCGTTGCGAGCATAAAATACTTCGCCTTTAACCTTTGCCAAAGCGGTACTCAATTTGAGACGCAAACGACGATTAGCCGACACACCACCCGCTATCACCAAACGTCTTTTACCGGTTTGCTCAAGCGCCCTGCGACACTTGATCACGAGCGTATCCACTACCGCCTCTTGAAACGCCCAGGCAATGTCAGCACAGGTTTGATCATTCGGCAGGCCATCGGCCTCGGCATACTGACTCACCGTATTTAAAGTAAAGGTTTTTAAACCGCTGAAGCTGAAATCCAACCCTGGACGATCGGTCATGGGTCGCGGAAATTTAAATCGACCAGGAGTGCCCGATTCCGCCAGCGCGGCAATATGGGGCCCGCCAGGGTAGTCGAGATCCATCATTTTGGCGGCCTTGTCGAAGGCCTCACCCGCGGCATCATCTAAGGACTCCCCGAGCAGCTTATATTGACCGATACCCTCAACATCCACCAACTGGGTGTGGCCACCGGAAACCAGCAACGCCACAAATGGAAACTCGGGAGGATTGGCCTCCAATAGCGGCGCCAGCAGATGTCCCTCCATGTGATGCACACCTATAGCCGGCACACCCCAGCCGTAGGCCAAGCTGCGGCCAAAACAGGCACCCACCAAAAGCGCTCCGATCAAACCCGGGCCGGCGGTATAGGCCACACCATCGATATCGTTTTTAGAACAGTGTGCATCTAGCAGAACTTCGTCAACTAGAGGTAATAGCTTGCGAGTATGATCGCGCGACGCCAACTCGGGCACGACACCGCCGTATTCGGCGTGCACCTCGATTTGTGAAAAGAGCCGATGGGCTAACAGACCTTGAACCGTGTCATAAACGGCAACTCCTGTTTCATCGCAGGAGGTCTCAATACCCAATATTCGCATAGATTGCCTTACTCAATAGATGTCAATTTGATGCTATTCCACAGTCGCTAAAGCAATTGCAAACGATAATTTGTCGCGAGGTTCAACATTCTAGCACAGTGATTGTGGAAGCAAAGATCCCCCCAATGGCGCGAATTTTAGCAAACTCTGCAATTTTAAGGTAAACCCAACTGCTATTGGGCAAAAAATCGTCTAAACTTTAAAGCCATCCAGCCTTAGTCATGGCCTCTCTGAAGAAATTTGATTGAGGCGTCGCTCGATTTTGCTACGGCGACGGATATTAGAATAAATTGGCCTTGCGGGCCGCGATTGATACGTATACAATCCCGCCCCCTATAAAGTCTGTACACGGAACCTAGGTTCCGAATCCGTTTTAACCATAAAAGGTAGAAATATGCCTTCAGTAAAACTGAAAGAAAACGAGCCATTTGATATTGCTTTGCGTCGCTTCAAGCGCTCTTGTGAAAAAGCCGGTGTTCTGGCTGAAGTACGTCGTCGTGAATTCTACGAGAAGCCCACTTCAGTACGTAAGCGTAAAGCTGCCGCGGCTGTTAAGCGTCACGCCAAGAAATTGTCTCGCGAAAACCGTAAATTCCAACGCATGTATTAATGGTTGCTTTGGGGCCTAGATAGCTCCAAAGAATTGAGTCCGGCGTGTTTTATCAACAAAATGCGCATCGATCACCAGCAATCCAGCTAAAGCGAATTATGGCCAGCGAACTCAAAACCACGATTACCGATGCCGTTAAAGACGCCATGCGCGCTAAAGAAAAAGAGCGCCTGGGCGTTTTGCGCATGGTCACTGCCGAGCTCAAAAACATCGAGATCAATGAACGCATTGAACTGGATGACAGTCGCGTGCTGGCGGTGCTCGATAAAATGGTGAAACAGCGTCGCGACTCAGCCAAGCAATACCTTGACAACGACCGTCCCGAACTCGCCCAGCAAGAGCAGTTCGAAATTGAAGTCATTCAAGCGTTTTTGCCGCAGCAACTCAGTGAAGATGAAATTCGCCAAATCGTAAGTGATACCGCCGCAGAACTCGGCGCCAGCAGCATGGCCGATATGGGCAAACTGATGGGTGCACTGAAGCCAAAAATGCAAGGGCGCGCCGATATGGGCCTAGTGGGCAAACTGGTTAAGGCCCAACTCAACTAAATCCGACTCCAGCACATCATCTTCATTATTTACCCTCATGCGCTTTAAGGTAAGCTATTGCCATGAATCGCATCCCGCAAGACTTTATAGATGAACTACTGAATCGCGTCGACATAGTCGACGTGATCGACAGCCGCGTCAAACTGAAAAAAACCGGTAAAAATTACAGCGCCTGCTGTCCTTTCCACAAAGAAAAAACCCCCTCATTTAGCGTCAGCCCAGATAAACAGTTCTACTACTGCTTTGGCTGCGGCGCTTCAGGTACATCCATTGGCTTTTTGATGGAGTACGAACACCTTGGCTTTATCGACGCCGTCGAAAACCTCGCCAGCCACGCGGGCTTAAGCGTCCCCAAAGAGGCCGTAAGCAAAGGCCCAGAAAAAGCCGAAAAAAACCTCTATACCCTGGTCGAGCGAGCACAAAAATATTACGAAGCTCAACTGGCAGAACACCCTGCGCGCGGCGAAGCGGTCAGCTACCTTAAAAATCGAGGCTTGACCGGGGTCATCGCCAAGCGCTTTGGCGTAGGTTTTGCGCCGCCGGGCTGGGATAACCTGCTGAAAAAGTTCGGCCTCAACGATCTCGACCGCAAGCTGCTCGCAGAAGCCGGGCTGACCATCGACAACCCAGAGTCCGGCAAAACCTACGATCGCTTTCGCCATCGGATTATGTTTCCAATCATTGATGTGCGCGGTCGCGTCATAGGCTTCGGCGGGCGCATACTCAGCAGCGCTAGCGAACCTCAGCGACCGGACGGCAAAAATAAAGGCGCAGGCCCCAAATACCTAAACTCTCCGGAAACGCCAATATTTCATAAGGGACGTGAACTCTACGGGCTTTACCACGCTCTGCAAAACAACCGCAAATTGGAGCGGTTGCTGGTGGTAGAAGGCTATATGGATGTCATTGCCCTCGCTCAATACGGCATTGAAAATGCGGTTGCCACCTTGGGCACAGCCTGTGGCGAAGATCATTTGCGTCTCGCCTTTCGCTTTACCAGCAATATTGTCTTCTGCTTTGATGGCGATAATGCGGGTCGCAAGGCCGCTAAGCGCGCATTAGAAAATGCGCTGCCGGCGATGACGGATGGCCGCCAAATCACCTTTTTGTTTTTGCCGGAGGGCCAGGATCCGGACAGCCTCGTGCGGCAAGTCGGTGCCGAGCGCTTTAACGTGCAACTGCAAGAAGCCATGCCTTTGGAAACCTTCTTTTTTGAAGCGGTAGCCGAAGGCATTGATATCCGCACCATGGATGGCCGGGCACGCATGAGCAAAATGGCCGCCCCGCTATTGCATCGCCTGCCTCCAGGCGTGTTTCGCGAACTGATGTTTGACGCCCTGGCAAAACGCACGGGCTTAAGCCTTGACGTATTACAGGAACTGGTCAGTGAGCCGGCCCGCCTGACCGAGCCTCCCCCTAAAACGGAATCCACAACAGAGAACAGCACCACCAAAACCGAGCCAGCCGAGATACGCAATCAACCCTCGCTCAAGCTGCCGCCCAAGCCAAACCAACCGGTCACTCAGCAAAATCGCACTCAGGGCGGGCGCATGCGTATCAGCCCAGCGCGCCTGGCGACTACAATCTTGCTGGAAAGCCCGAACCTGCTCAACGAAAACATCAATATCACTCTGCCAGAACGCGGCGAAGACCCCGAACTGGAGCAACTGAAACAGCTGCTCAGTTTTTTACGCAGCCGCCCACGCACCAGCTTTCACAGCATCCTGGGGTACTGGGCGGGCCAATATGGCGTGGAAGCCCAGCAACGCCTCACTGAACTGGTAGCCAACCAATTTCTCGGCAGCGTGAAACGGATCAGCGACAGCTACAATGGTCAACAAGAGCTGATTGACGCCCTAGAGCGTATTCGCAAAGAGGACATGCTGCGCCAGCACGACCGGGAATTGGCGCAATTATCCAGCTTAACAACACTAAACACCGAGCAAAAGCAGCGTATGCTGGAGCTCCTCCAGCTGAAACAACAATCCAAACTCAACCGAAACGTTACTTAGCGCAAAAACCAGACAAGCAACGCGAATAAGCACTTGATTTTATGGAACTCAGTCCTATAAACCGCTATAATCGCCGCCTTTTCTCTTTCCATCTCCAGCCTGCACAGGATACTGAATGAGCGATCAACAACAGTCTCGCATCAAAGACCTGATCAACCGTGGCCGCGAACAAGGCTACTTAACTTATGATGAAGTTAATGATCACTTACCCGACGACATTTCCGATCCGGACCAGGTCGAAGACATCATCCAGATGATTAACGACATGGGCATTCGAGTGTATGAAGTCGCTCCCGATGCCGATGAGCTGTTAATGAATGACAGCGACAACACTGACGAAATTGCCGCCGCCGAAGCCGCGGCTGCGCTTGCCGCAGTTGAAACCGAAGCCGGTCGCACCACCGACCCCGTGCGCATGTACATGCGTGAGATGGGCACCGTTGAACTGCTCACCCGCGAAGGCGAAATTGCCATCGCCAAGCGCATTGAGGAGGGCCTGCGCGAACTGATGCACGCGGTGGCTTTTTGGCCCAATACAGTGCAAACCGTGGTGGACGAGTTTGATCTGATCGAAAAAGGCGAACGCCGCATTCCTGACGTGATCAGCGGCTGGCTAGACCCGTTTGAAGAAGTTGTACCAGAAGTCGTACCAACGGTGCCCGAAAAAGAAACCGACAAAGCCAAAGCCGACGATGACGACGATAACGTAGAGAATGTACACCACTAGAAGACTGATGGCGGCCGACATTGGCAGATGGCCAGTAGCGAGCGTAATGCAGCAGATGATCATCGCGAGAATGTAAAAAGAAATGTCGCGGATCTG
>JBNKFP010000109.1:0-9620 GCA_050289365.1 Cellvibrionaceae bacterium
TGGGTTCACTTCTTATTTTTTTGCTGGCGGTTCATGAAGAATTTCTTCCCAGTGCAAGTGGGTCAGACGCGTAATATTGCGGAACAAATAGAACAGTGCCGCGAACATTACGATCGTTGAGGGCACCGTGATAACCGGAAAGCTCAAGGCCATCATTTTACCCAGTTCAGCATTATACTGTTCCGTACCTGGTGCGCTCACAACGATGTATTTCGCCAGGCCGTAATTCAGTACAGCAGACAGGAAAAAGGATCCTGCTAACATGTAGGATGCGTTTTTCAGCACCTTTTCAAAGGCATTGACGTTGTTGAAAGACAGCAATGAGTCGTGAACCTTTTTAACATTCAGAATTTTTTCGTTATATAAAAAAGTGCGTACCAGTGGATAGCGAGTATACATAGAGCCAAGGCAGATGATGCCCAGGATAGCTGGGATACTTGCCTCTTTGATCGCAATATACTCAGGAGGCATTTTGAGCAAAGTCAGGCCACCGGTCAGCATGACACTGATGATGCCTATGATCGAAAACAAGTTGGCTTTTCGAGTCTTGTTGTAATCATAAAGCCCGTAGCCGATGGGGAATGCTAAGGCGACCAGTAAGCCCCAGGTAGGACCCAAATACTGTTCATTGCTGCCTTTCATCAGAATCAGAGTGGGAATGACGATATTCAACAAAATGTTGGCGAGCATATTTTCCTGCTGGGCGGGCTGGGTCGCAGGTTTGTTGTCTGGTTGCTCGCTGGTATTTGAAGGCTCCATAAGGGCTCAATCTCTCTTTACTTTGCTCATTTTGTTAGCCGGGCGCTACAATGGGGCCAAGCGTGGGGGTTGCTATGCTAGAAATCACGGAATTCCATTGTCGTCTTTCAACAACATGGAAATCTGCTGGATTCAAATCCAACAGATTGAACCCCTAGGTTATAAATTGGTTGCGCATTCTAGCGCAGCATTGGTGCGCAGCAAAATCTGTTAGCCAATGGATTGCCGCACACCCACCCATTGGAGGTTGCCTTGATATACGATTTACACACACATAGCAATGCCTCGGACGGTATTTTAAGCCCTGAGCAGCTAGTGTCGAGAGCAAAGATGCAAGGCGTGACCCATCTGGCGTTAACTGACCACGACACAGTCGCAGGTTTGGTCGCCGCCCGCCGCGCCGCGGAAGAATCTGGTATTGACCTAATAAACGGAGTCGAGTTCTCTTGCCTGTGGCAGGGTATTACGGTGCATATCGTGGGCTTGAATGTGCAAATGGATTCGCCAATACTCGAACAAGCACTGGCGGATTTGGCTGAAGCCCGTGAATCACGTGCGACTGAGATCGCTGAACGACTCGCTAAATTGGGGTTTGGAGATGCTCTCGCCGGGGCACAGCGTTTTGCTGGGGAGGCCAATATAGGTCGGCCTCATTTTGCTCGTTATCTGGTTGAAATTGGTGCGGTTAATAGCATTAATTCGGCCTTTAAAAAATTTTTAGGGGCAGGTAAAGCGGGCGATGTAAAGCAGGTGTGGCCCGATGTGGCCAAGGTCTGCGATATTATTCGTGCCGTGAAAGGGATGGCTGTTTTGGCTCACCCGCTTCGATATACGCTTACAATCACCAAGTTGCGTCGCTGTTTGGACGAATTTAAACAAGTGGGAGGTGAGGGAATTGAGGTTGTATCTGGACAGCAGACCAGTAACCAGACAAAATCTGCGGTTGCGCTGGCGAAGCGTTTTGATTTGGCTGCGTCATGCGGTAGTGACTTCCATGTTCCAGACCAACCTTGGCAAGAATTGGGTCGCTTTGGCAGCTTACCGGAAGAGTGCACTCCGGTTTGGAGTTGCTGGTAGCAGCCGGTGCATGATTTTATTCACCCAGCTGATTTGGCTTATCTAGCTCTTGGCAATACAGTATAAGGACCGTTTGTGGCTCAATTTTTTTGTATTCACCCCGAAAATCCTCAAAGTCGTTTGATTGACCAGGCTGTTGATGTGTTACAGCGAGGCGGCCTAATCGTATATCCAACGGATTCGGCTTATGCCCTAGGTTGCCATATCGGCGATAAGATGGCCTTGGATCGGATTCGGGCCCTTCGGCAGTTAGATAAACATCATAATTTCACTTTAATGTGTCGCGATCTATCCGAGTTGGCGACCTACGCAAAAGTCAATAATGCCGATTTCCGCTTGATCAAAGCACATACACCCGGCCCCTATACGTTTATATTAAACGCCACATCCGAAGTGCCACGCCGTTTAATGCACCCCAAACGCAAAACCATCGGCATGCGTGTGCCGGATAATACCATTGCCTTGGCTTTGATGGAGCGGCTGGGCGAACCCTTGATGAGCAGTTCTCTGATCCTACCCGGCGACGACTTGCCATTGACTGACCCCTACGATATTCGAGATGCCCTGGAACATCAGGTCGAGCTGATCATAGATGGTGGATTTTGTGGTCTGGAGCCTACCAGTGTGGTGGATTTGACGGGTGATGCCCCTGAAATAATTCGTCAAGGTTGCGGCTCCGTCGCCGAATTTGTCTAGCCGATCAACTCCTTAAACCGCTATAATGCGCGGTCGCTTCGCGGCCTCGCCGTGGTTTACATGATCAAGAAAACAGGAGTTCGGGATTTGTCTACGGCACAGCCCCCGGTAACCGACGAAACGCCCACCGAGGTCGGGGACATGCAAGCCGCTGATGCGGCGCAACATGAGGTTGTTTCTCCGACACAGTCAGAAATGCCTTTTGCGCTGGTGTATGGCAAGGCCTATACGGAACTCCCCAAAGACCTATACATCCCGCCCGATGCCTTGGAAGTCATTCTCGAATCCTTTGAAGGGCCGCTTGATCTCCTGTTGTACCTAATTCGTCGACAAAATATCGATATACTCGAGATTGACGTTTCCGAAATCACCACACAATACGTTGCCTATGTGGACATGATGGATTCCATGCAATTCGAGCTGGCAGCGGAATATCTGGTGATGGCAGCCATGCTGGCGGAAATAAAGTCACGCATGTTGTTACCGCGCAGTAGTGATGGTGATGAAGAAGATGAAGAAGATCCGCGAGCGAATTTGATTCGCCGTTTGCAGGAATACGAGCGTTTCAAAAAAGCGGCTGAAGATATAGAGGAAATGCCGCGCCTGCATCGCGACTTTCATGTGGCCGTAGCTAAGGCTCCTGATCGCAATCTAACCCGTCCAGATCCAGATGTGGACTTAAAAGAGTTGCTCATTGCGCTTTCGGAAGTGTTGCGCCGAGCGGATATGTTCATCAGCCACCATGTGGAAAAGGAACGCCTCTCTACTCGGGAGCGTATGGGGCAAGTGTTGGATAAGTTAAAAGGCAAACAATTTGTACCTTTCGTGAGTCTTTTTGTCGTGACAGAAGGGCGTTTAGGTGTGGTAGTAACATTCCTAGCCGTGCTGGAATTGATAAAAGAGTCCCTAGTCGAAATGGTTCAGTCGGAAGAATTTGGCCCTATTCATGTTAAGGCGCGTGTTGCATTGTCGGAGCCAGAATCTGAGGAAAGTTCAGCTGTGGAAGCAACCGTGGAGACGGATACAGCAGCCGTAACAGGAATTCACACAGAAATAGAAACACCTGCTGACACGCAGCAAGAAGAGTAAGCGTTGATCCCATGACTGAAGAAAATAATCAAAAACTACAGCAGATAATTGAAGGTGCCATCCTTGCCGCAGGCGAGGCTTTGAGCGTGGATCGCTTATTGAGTTTGTTTGAAGAGAGTGAGCGCCCGGAAAAGGAGGTTGTGGTTGGCGCTTTAAAAAGTATACAGGAGCAACATGAAGGGCGTGGGTTTGGATTGATCGAGGTGGCCAGTGGCTGGCGCTTTCAAGTGCAGCCCAATTTGGCGCAGTGGGTAAATCGCTTGTGGGAAGAGAAGCCCCAAAAATATTCTCGAGCACTGTTAGAAACTTTGGCTTTGATTGCCTATCGCCAACCTTTGACGCGAAGTGACATTGAAGAAGTGCGAGGAGTGGCGGTCAGCTCGCATATTATTAAAACCCTCGCGGAACGTGAATGGATTAAAGTTGTCGGTCATCGGGACGTTCCTGGCAGACCTTCGCTTTACGCCACCACTCGTCAATTTTTGGATTACTTTGGCTTAAAGAGCCTCGACGAATTGCCGACGCTAGGCGAGCTAAAAGACATTGATGGCTTGAATGCGCGCCTAGAGTTGGAAGATGATGAGCTGCGATTGGAACAAGAGCAAATTGCAGAGGCCAAGGCTGGCGAGAGTGCCGCCAACGAGGAAGCGCCTGCGAATTCCGAAATGATCGACACCGACGGGGCTGAGAGTGTCGATGAAGCAGAAGCGGCGGATACATCCCTAGAGTTCACTGCGATGACCAATTCAGAGCAGCCCCAAAACGACGAAGAACCTGCCGAGAAGTCCCCCAGTCCGCACAGTTTGTTTGATCGTGAAATGCACGAGCAGGAAGTTGAACAAGAATCCGAGCTATCAGAAGTTGCTGATGCCAAATACGAGAATGACGACAATATATGAGTGACGAAAAGTTACAAAAAGCCTTAGCCAGTGCCGGATTCGGTTCCCGTCGGGAAATCGAAAAAGCCATAGCCGCAGGGGAAATAAAGGTCAATGGCGCCGTTGCTCATCTGGGAGAGCGCGTCAGTGTAGGTGACAAAATTATTTGGCGCGGTCAAACCCACGTGGTGCCAGAAACTAAGCAAAAAGTCCCTCGCGTAATTTTGTACAACAAGCCTGAAGGTGAAATTTGCAGTCGTAATGACCCAGAAGGTAGGCCGACCGTATTTGACGGTTTGCCACAATTAAAACAGGGACGATGGGTCAGCGTAGGGCGATTGGATTTTAATACCAGTGGGTTATTGTTGTTCACTGACGACGGTACCTTGGCGAATAAATTAATGCACCCATCCAGTGAAATAGATCGGGAATATTTAGTTCGCGTCCAGGGGCAGGTGAGTGACGATACTCTGGAAATATTGCGCCAAGGCGTACTTTTAGATGATGGAGAAGCCAAATTCACCGCGGTCGAACGCAGTAAAAATCAGCCTGAACAAAGTACCAGTAATAGTTGGTTTTATTGTGTCTTGATGGAAGGTAAAAATCGTGAAGTGCGACGCCTGTGGGAGTCTCAGAATCTGCGCGTCAGTCGTTTGAAGCGTGTGCGCTATGGACCCATAGTGATCCCCAGTTTTGTGAAAAGTGGTCAATGGTTAGAGTTGAGTGATAAAGAGATTGCTGAACTCTGCAAGCGAGCGTCAATGCCACCGCCACCCAAAAAACGGTTTAATCCCTCCAAAGAAGATGCAGTAAAGCGTCGAGTCAGTAAGTTGCGGGCGTCTTCTGGACGGCAGTTGAATCGCCGTAAGTAAGACTCTTCCGAATCAACGCTTTGTCGTAAAAAGCAAAGTATTTTAGATCCGGTATTAGCTCGCTTGCGTCCCAGTGTTCAGTATCTCACTTTTTTGTTCCAACACCGCATCCTCTAATTCGGCGCTTACGCAGCAGTTGCGGCCGAATTGTTTTGCGGTGTACATAGCGGTATCTGCTCTCTCAAACAGGGCTTCCATGGAATCGCAACTTTGCAAGCTGGAAACGCCGATACTTACGCTGATGGAAATAGATTGCTGAGCGGTAATCAGTGGGTTTGTTGCCACTTGTGTGCGGACCCGTTCCGCGACGTGCATGGCTTGCTCATGAGTGGTATTACTTAGGATAACGACAAACTCTTCGCCGCCGAAACGAAATACTTGATCTGTTTGGCGTAGGGCTTCGGTTATTTGTAAAGTCGTATTTTGCAGGGCCAAATCACCGACACTGTGGCCGTAATTGTCATTGATGGCTTTGAAGTGATCCAAGTCGGCAACGATCACGGACAGTGTTTGATGGTTGCGCCGGGCAAGAGAGTATTCTCGATTAAAAACCAAATCCAAGGCCGCGCGATTGCCGATTCCAGTCAGTCCGTCCCGCAGTGAATTTTCCAGTGCATCGCGATACATTATGGCATTGCGCATGGGCATTAACAGCAGTCCGATCGCGGTTTCGACTTGGCGTAGCTCTCGCTCAGAAAATCGTTTGGCTCGGCTAAATGAAATGCCGCCAAGTCGTTGGGAGCCGTACGTTAAATTGTATGTACAGCTGTGTGCACGTCTGGCACCGAACGAATGTTTGAGTTTCTTCAGTTCAAATTCGTAGTCCATGCCGGCGAAGGGCACTACTTTTTGCAAAATCAGGTAGAAGCTCGCCAAGACGTCATTCACGTCCAGCGAACGTTGCAAGCTGTTAATCACCTGAAACCGAAAATCATCGTTCTGTAAGCTGCTTTTAGGTGATTTGATCTTATTTTTATCAGTCGGGGCGAGGGCCCCTTGTTGGTTGGCTAAATTTTGCATACTCAAACTCATCGCTGATTGTGGCGTAAAGCGGCTGTTGATTGCCGGTTATGAAATTCACATTAGATGACAATACAATTTGTGTGCCAATTTTATAAATGCAATAAAAACAATGGCATATAGCTGTTTGTGTCGAGGTGAACGGAAAAAGCGGCAGAATTTTGGCGTTTAATGCATCCATAAATTCGGTAGTATTTCCGGAACGCGGAAGTGTCATCGCTGTCAGCAGATGACCGAGTTTCGTGAAGCTTGATTCAAAAGTTTTTACCGGTAGTGGCTTTTTGCTATTGAATCTTACTGGCAAGATTGGTTAGCATGCGCGCCCCGAGGCGGGTTTCAATGGCGTTTTGGGCCATTGCGACAAGCATTTTCTTTGGTCGTAATGATCTTTTTTATCGCGAATAGCAGTTTGGCGAGAATCGAGGCGACAGCCGTGCGCCTACCGCAATCACCATTGGCTTGCGGTAGGTTCAATCTAAAGGAATTATATTGCCTGTGTTGGCGCCTATGCAGCTGACTGGGTGTCTTTGATCTGTGGAAATGAAATTCCCAAAAAAGGGTGTAACGGATTGCCGAAGGATGTTCGTCCGTGAGGCATTGAACCAATGCTTATTTGTTAACGATTGGGTGTTTTGGTAATAACGTTTATCGAACATCAAATGTGAAATATTACGAAGAAACTATATCTATGTATCAAGACAGCTCAAAAATATATGCCGATTCACATCAACCTGATGAAACTGAAAAAAACGATTCGCTAAAATATATTGCTGTGCGCTTGCACAGAATTTCCGATGCGGATGTGGCTTTCTCAGTGAAAAAAAGTCACAAACATAAACGTAAATTAGTGGCCACTCGTGTCGAAAAACGCGACCCTGCACTACGCAACTTTGCAGAGGGTTTGGAGAAAAAAGGCTTGCAGGCTATTGTGGATGGTTGTGCTCTTTACTGGTTGCAAATCGAGGATGAAAATTCTCTTGAGTATTATCAAAATATGAACGAAGTGGAATGTGTGTTTTCCAGTGAGTGGTTTAATAATTTTAAAAAAGGAATACGCTATTTTCAGGGTGCTCAATACGTCAGTGAATGCGAAAAGCTGGCTGCGCGCTTTGAACTGAAAGACCAAAATAGAAAAATCAACTACGTTTTATTTTAATCGGTCGATTGAAAAAAGGAATCGGCAAAAATTGCAGGGTCATTAACGGCCCCCTGGTGAGGTTTGTGTGGCGGAAATAGGACTCTTTTTTGGTAGCGATGACGGCAATACTGAGAATGTCGCCCATCGAATTCAAAATCGGTTTGACAGTGAATGGGTCGACGTCATTGATATCGCTGACTCTACGCAGTTAAGTTTCAGTGATTACGATAAGTTGATTTTAGGCATTCCGACTTGGGATTTTGGTCAGATTCAGTCAGACTGGGAAGAGTTTTGGGAGGATTTGCAGTCGGTATCGTTTGCGGGCAAAAAAGTGGCTTTATACGGGCTGGGCGACCAATTCGGTTATGGCGACTTTTTTCTTGATGCAATGGGTATGCTGTACGAAGTGATCGTCGCCAATGGTGCGGATGTGGTTGGTTTTTGGTCCGCAGAAGGTTATGAATTTGACGCCTCCAAAGCGTATCTGGAAAGTGAGAATCAATTCGTTGGTTTAGCGCTCGATGAAGATCAGCAGCCAGAAAAGAGTGCGACACGTTTGAATCAATGGTGTCGTCAAGTGGCGGCTGAAATGGGCCTTGCCGTCGTGCCGCTAGAATTGGATGATTAGTTTGTAGAAGTGATCGCATAAAAGGGGACGAATCTAAAAAGCCAGGGGATCTTCTTATTTGCCTTGGCGTGCATTGATCTACGGGCTAGCGGAGCAGAACGGAATTGATAGGTGAATCTATGGCGAAAAACACCGGATTGCGCAGAATTTTCAATGCTTTTTTCTTTTCTTGCAAGGGATTGCAATACGCTTTTCGGAATGAGGCGGCGTTTCGGCAAGAGTCAATGGTGGCCCTGGTATTGATTCCCACGGCGCTGTTGCTGAACATCACCGTGTTGGAAAAACTGTGTTTGGTTGCGGTACTTTTTTTAGTGTTAATCATTGAGCTGATCAATACGGCGATCGAGGCCGTTGTTGATCGTATCGGTTCCGAGCATCATGTTCTCGCTGGTGCGGCAAAAGATGCTGGTTCTGCGGCCGTGTTGTTGTGTATTCTCTTGGCCGTCGTCGTTTGGTTGAGTATCCTTTTGTTTTAAATGCCGTCGGTCACCCACGTTCGGTTTTAACGACCTGTTTCCTGTCCAAACTGTGCTAAGTTGAATAGTATATTCTCCGTGTAAACTAGAGCGTCTCCTCAATGGGTTAAACTTGCGTTCTCTGCCCAAACGTTGCAGTAAGCTAGACGTCGGAGGTAACCGCTAAGGCGCTTGTTCGGATAGAATCGTTTTTGACGGTGAGTGTTGGGGGGGAAGTACACCATTACAAGCAAAGACGGATGTCGGTTTTATCTGAGTGCCATTCTGGAGTTCAATTGCATTGAATGCCCTTAAAGGAGCGTTACTGTGAAAGATAAGCGTTTTGAATCTGTGTTGGCGTTGATCGAAGAATCTTTTGAGCGTTATGCGGATTTACCGGCCTACACCTGTTTGGGCAAAACTTTAAGCTTCTCTGAAGTTGATCGTCTGAGCAGCCAGTTTGCCAGTTATTTGCAGCATCACACAGATTTGCAACCGGGCGATCGCATTGCCATCCAGTTACCGAATATTCTGCAGTATGTTGTGGTGCTTTACGGAGCGATCCGCGCAGGTTTGGTGTTGGTCAATACCAATCCGCTTTACACTCCTAGGGAGCTCCAGCATCAATTACAAGACAGCGGAGCTAAGGCTTTGGTGGTTTTTGCGAATGTTGCTAACAATGCTAGCGAAATCATTGGTGATACCCAGGTCAAGCACGTGATAGTCACAGAAATTGGTGACTTGTTATCGCCCCTCAAAGGCTCAATAATCAATTTTTTGGTTAAGCACATCAAAAAAATGGTGCCGCAGTTTCACTTCAGCCAAAGTATTGCGTTCAATCGGGCGTTAGCTCTAGGGCGGCAAGCGACACGGTTACCCGTTGCCATGCCCCAGGCGGGTGATGTGTTTGTATTGCAATATACCGGAGGCACTACGGGCGTTGCTAAGGGAGCGATGCTAAGTCATGGCAATCTCTGCGCTAACGTGCAACAAATCTTGGCGCATATG
>JBNKFP010000110.1:0-9408 GCA_050289365.1 Cellvibrionaceae bacterium
GGCAAACCATTAAAATCGCTGGTTATGCGTTTACGATCGGTTTACCTACTTCCAAAATCTTCATGGTATTGGTACCACCAATTTTATTTGCCACGTCCCCTTTCGAAATCACCACCAAATCACCACTCACAATGACGTTGCGAGCCAATAGCTCATCAATTGCCATTTGGTTGGATTCTGCGAACGTCATATTCTCATTTTTGAATAAAACTGTTTCAACACCGCGATAGAGCGCAGCACGACGAAGGGTTTTTTCATGTCGGGACAAAGCAAAAATAGGCAGTCGAGCACCGTAACGGCTCATCAATAAAGGTGTGGCTCCAGTCTCTGTCATACAGATAATAGCCGCAACACCTTGCATATGATTCGCCGCAAACATAGCCGAAGCCGCAATCGCCTGATCAATGGCCACACGGGTGGTGCTCAACTCTCGCTCCAAATCCTTGTGATGCTCTTCCGTCTTTTCTGCACCTAAGATAACGCGAACCATCGCCTCAACTGTTTCGACAGGGAACTGCCCGGCCGCCGTTTCTGCGGACAACATGACCGCGTCAGTACCATCCAAAACCGCATTGGCAACGTCAAACACTTCTGCACGAGTGGGCAAAGAGCTGCTGATCATGGTTTCCATCATTTGAGTGGCCGTGATCACACAGCGATTCAAAGCCCTCGCTCGAGCGATAATATGCTTTTGTACACCAATCAGAGAGGCATCGCCAATTTCAACACCGAGATCACCTCGAGCCACCATGACCGCATCGGATGCCAATATAATCGCATCCAAAACTTCGTCACATTCAACAGATTCAGCGCGTTCAATTTTAGCCACCATGGCTATGTCACCGCCGGCTTCGTTGACCAAAGCGCGAGCAGTTTCGATATCGTCTGCTGTTCGGGGAAAGGATACCGCTAAATAGTCAACGGCGATGTCGACTGCGGTCTTGATATCCGCCCTGTCTTTATCGGTTAAGGCGGGCGCACTCAAACCACCACCTTGACGGTTAATGCCTTTATTGTTGGATAATTTTCCGCCAACGGTCACCACACACTCAATGCGATTGCCAACGACATTTTCAACCTTCAATACCACGCGACCATCGTCCAACAACAACATATCGTCGGCGCTGACATCTTTGGGTAATTCTTTATAATCGATACCGACTTGATGCTGATTACCTGCATCCCGTGGCAAATCGGCATCCAACACAAATTTGTCACCGACCTTCAAAAGAACTGGACCCTCTGCAAATCGCGCAACCCGAATTTTCGGACCTTGAAGGTCCCCTAAAATGGCTACGTAACAATTGTGCTTGGCAGCTAAGGCCCTAACGGTTTCGGCTCGCTGGCGATGATCTTCAGGAGATCCGTGGGAGAAATTCATGCGTACAACATTGACTCCCGCTACTATAAGTTTTTCAAGTATGCCTGGCTCATCGGTTGCGGGTCCCAATGTACTGACTATTTTTGTGCGTCTTAGCATAAATGCTCTCCAAAGATCATTTCAAAAAAATGCGGCGGCGTATTCTACAATATTTCCCCAGCTTTTATCCGTATTTACGGACCTATACCGGATTAAATAACTAAATTTTCATATAGGCAGGAGCAATTCCACTCCCTAAGGGTATCTGTACCGGACAGACATAGAGGCAATTAACCGAACCGCAAGAGAAAACGTGAGAGCGAGGCCTGTGAACTTCGCAGCCCCGCTCCGAACTTACATCTGCATATTGGACACTATTGAGATCATAACGCCGGCTGCCACAGCCGAGCCGATCACACCGGCCACATTGGGACCCATTGCATGCATCAACAAGAAATTCTGGGGGTCGGACTCCAGGCCCATTTTGTTCGATACCCGAGCCGCCATAGGCACAGCAGAGACACCCGCCGAACCGATTAACGGATTGATCTTGTTTTTGCTCATGAGGTTCATTGCCTTCGCCATCAGTACCCCTGTAGCCGTGCCAATGCAAAAAGCAATCACACCGAGGATCAATATACCCAACGTATTGGCATCCAAGAATTTGTCTGCCTCTAATTTAGACCCCACCGAAAGTCCTAAAAATATCGTAGTGATATTGATTAACGCATTTTGCGCCGTATCAGAAAGACGATTGACCACACCGCACTCACGCAACACGTTCCCAAAGCAAAACATGCCTAACAGTGGAGCGGCATCAGGGAGAAATAAAGCGACTAGGACCAGCAAGGAAATCGGGAAGACGATTTTTTCGCGCTTGCCGACCGCCCGCAACTGTGTCATCACAATTTTACGTTCATCCACATTGGTCAGAGCCCGCATAATGGGTGGTTGAATCAAGGGCACCAGCGCCATGTACGAATAAGCTGCCACTGCGATCGCGCCTAACAAATCTGGCGACAACTTGCTGGCAACATAAATTGCTGTGGGTCCATCTGCACCCCCAATAATGCCTATGGCGGCCGCATCCGCTATATCAAAATCCATACACCCCGTGGCAGTTAAAGCGCAGGCACCTATTACCGTCGCGAAAATACCAAATTGGGCAGCGGCACCTAAAAACAGGGTTTTAGGGTTGGCCAACAATGGACCAAAATCGGTCATTGCCCCAACTCCCATGAATATGATCAAGGGAGCGGCGCCACTGGCAATGGCAACGGAATAAAAATTGTACAACATACCGTTATTGAATCCGGCATTGATCGCCAATTCTTTTACATGATGGTGCTGCTCAATCGTCAGCGATGCATAAGCTGCAATAAGGTCTGCGCTGGAGCTCCAGCTGGTGATACCCATAGCAGTCGCCATCTCGGCCAACAGCTTTGCATCCCCAGTATGCAATGCAATTTCCGGTGCCGAAAAAGCGAGGAAGGCTCCAGGGATATTGGCCATGAGGCCCCCGAACCCAATCGGCACCAACAGCAGTGGCTCAAAACCTTTGCGAATGGCTAAAAACAGAAGCCCCAAACAAATCAGCATCATAATGAACTGACCCGAGTGAATCTGTGCTATCCCAGAACTCTGCCATAAGTTTATCAAGTCATTCATAGAGCAATCGACCTCAGCACTTAGGCAATTGTTAACAAGATGTCGCCAACTGCGACAGAATCACCGCCCTTGACATTCACTGTGCCAACCACTCCAGTTGAGGGTGCGCATATTTCCGTTTCCATTTTCATAGCCTCCAATATGATGATTGGCTCACCCTCGTCTACCTCCTGCCCTGGGGCGACCAGCACGTTAAATATGTTACCCGCCAAAGGCGCTTTTACTGGCACACCGCCACTGACTTCAGCCGCTATTGGTGCCGCGGCATTGCCACCCAGGCGCACCATTCCGCTGATATCTCCGCCATTGGCAACGGTCACGGTGTATTTTTGGCCTTCCACTTCAACGGTGTAAATTTCTTCACCCTGCGGGCTGGTAACCACACCAGCGCCGGCATCTCCGGTTGGTACCGGTTCAAAAGCGCTGGGATTATTGCGATTTTCTAAAAACTTAAGCCCGATTTGGTTGAAAAGCGCGTAGGTTAAAACATCATCCATTTCGCTTTCGCCGGCGGCCAAATCGAGTTTTTTTTCTTTCGCCAAAGTGCGTAATTCTGCTGTGAGGGATTCCAATTCTGGCGCGATTAAATCGGCGGGTCGACAGGTAATCGGGTCAGAGCCATCCAGAACCCTCTTTTGTAATTCGCTGTTGACTGGTGCGGGCGTTGCACCATATTCGCCTTTCAGCACACCTTGAGTCTCTTTTGAAATTGACTTGTAGCGCTCCCCCTGAATGACATTGATAACCGCCTGAGTTCCAACGATTTGCGAGGTCGGTGTGACCAAAGGCAAGTACCCCAGATCTTTACGCACTCTAGGGATCTCTTCCAACACTTCATCCAGTCGGTCAGAAGCCCCCTGTTCACGCAGTTGGCTTTCCATATTGGTCAACATACCGCCTGGGACTTGGGCCGTCAGTATGCGCACGTCAACGCCTTTCAGCGAGCCTTCAAATTTGGCGTATTTTTTCCTCACATCGCGGAAGTAGAGGGCGATTTCTTGCAGTAGGGTCAGATCCAAACCCGTGTCGCGCTCGGTTCCCGCCAGGGTCGCCACCAGAGTTTCTGTGGGACTGTGACCGTATGTCATCGACATGGAGGAGATGGCGGTATCAACATTATCGATACCGGCTTCAACGCATTTCAAAATCGTAGCGTGAGCAAGGCCCGTGGTTGCGTGACACTGCATATGAATGGGGATCGAACAGGCCTCTTTTAAACGCTTCACCAATTCGTAACCCTCGTAGGGTTTTAACAAGCCGGCCATGTCCTTGATTGCGATCGAATCGGCGCCTGTATCTTCAATTTGGCGACCCATTTCCACCCACAGATCAATGGTGTGAACCGGGCTGAGAGTGTAGGAAATAGTGCCTTGGGCATGCTTGCCAACCCGCTTTACCGCTTGCAATGCGGTCGTCAGGTTGCGCATATCGTTCATAGCGTCAAACACACGAAATACGTCTACCCCATTGACGGCGGCGCGCTCCACGAATTTTTCGACCACATCGTCAGCGTAATGGCGATATCCCAGGATATTTTGTCCACGAAACAGCATTTGCTGAGGCGTATTGGGCATGGCTTTCTTCAATTGGCGAATGCGCTCCCATGGGTCTTCGCCGAGATATCGGATACAGGCGTCAAAAGTAGCGCCGCCCCACGTCTCCAAAGACCAAAAACCCACTTTATCCAGCTTTTCAGCGATGGGTAGCATATCGTCTAAACGCATACGCGTTGCAAACAAAGATTGATGGGCATCCCTTAATACCACATCGGTTATGCCTAGTTTGGCCGTCGTTTTCGCAGTCATACTCTAGCGCCTTTCGTCTTAATTCGGGTTTGATTACCAGCGATGATCAAATACAGAGGTTAACGAGATTGCTTTTGGCGATGCTGATCGATCGCCGCTTGCAGAATTTTTAGCGTTTTGTTGTCGACTTTGCCCTGGTGCTGGGCCGTCTTTTTGATTTTTACAGGAGCCTCAAGGGGCTCAGGGAAATAGCGCAACATGACAGCAGAAACACAATTGGTCACTATGACTAGGACAGCTAAAAACACAAACACCGTGCCCATACCAAATACCAACAGGGTAAACCCCTGGGAAAAGAGAGACTCTTGCATATCTCTGGCTCCAACTGCCACTCGCTGAATTTCAACGAAAATAATTAAACACTCTAGGGCTCATGCCAACCGCGTCGGTTGCAAACAGCACTCGAAACCACCCCGTCAGCGGAACGCATCCTTCAGGATTCGGCTGAACAAGCCAGTTGTAATCAGGTAAATAGAATCGCGGAGGAATCTCCACGAGAGATAACCGGCTTAGAATAGTGCCTTAACCCTAAAGCGGTTACAACAAAAACCCGACATTAAGGCTCCTTGCAACAAGAAAACGTTCGATTTTCGACCTCTTTGGTCAATCAAAGGACAATCTCGAATAGGCTGGCCCGACTATTTTTTTGGCCACGAAAATCCACAGTAACGTCACTAGAACCACTTTCAGTTCATCTACACACACCACTCTCGCAACGGGATGATGGTAAACTTGCGCCCCGTTTTTTACATCCAGAGCAGTGACATGCGAATTTTTTTGGCGCCCATGGAGGGGGTGGTGGATCATCATCTACGTAAAATCTATGCTGGCATGGGCGGTATTGATTGTTTTGTCACTGAATTTATCAGGGTGAACGACACCGAATTGCCCGATAAGGTTTTTCGCCGCTTTTGCCCAGAATTAGAGCAGCCCCTACCACTGCCCGTACGCATACAACTGCTGGGCAGCAACCCTGAAATGCTGGCCTTGAACGCACATAAAGCAGCAGCTCTGGGAGCTCCGGCGGTGGATTTAAATTTCGGGTGCCCAGCTAAAACCGTTAACAAAAGTCGCGGCGGTGCCTGTTTACTGGAAGAGACAAATCTACTTTTTGACATTGTTAACGCCGTGCGCAAAGCCGTGCCCGACGAGATCCCCATTACGGCAAAGATTCGCTTAGGCTATCGCCAGCGCAGCCGCTATGTCGAGAATGCCCTTGCAATCGTCGCAGCGGGCGCCAATGAACTGTTTGTTCACGGACGCTCAAAAGAAGATGGCTATGCTCCCCCCGCCTACTGGGACTGCATTGGAGAAATTCGCCAAGCTCTGAGCATTCCGGTGATTGCCAATGGCGAAATATGGAATTTGGAGGATTTCATCTCCTGTCGCGCACAATCCGGGTGTGAAGATGTCATGCTCGGCCGGGGCTTGCTGGCCACCCCCGATCTGGCTCGGCAAATTCGGGCACACACCGAAGGTCGAGATCTGCAGCCCCTGCATTGGGCACAATGCCTGCCCATTCTGCGCACCTTTCACCTAAATACAGTAGATCACTACCCATTGCAATACTGTGGTAACCGCTTAAAACAATGGCTTATGTATTTAAAGCGGCAATATACTCAAGCAAACGATCTGTTCGAGCAGGTAAAAAAATTGCGCGACCCGAAGGCATTGCTGCGCGCACTAGAGCAACATGAAGCGGCCCTCACTGATTGCGCTTTTTCAACCTCGGCTCTGTAACAGCACTAAACTGCCCATTGCGCCACTCTATCGCCTGGGTCGCGCCGAAGTTGCCCAGAGGTCGAACCCGGTGGCCTTTGTCACTGAGCTCTTGGATAACCGCTTCCGGAATCGTATCCTCAGCAAACAACATATCCGGCCGCCACTGATGATGCACTCGCGGCCCAGCCACAGCTTCTTTCAAGGAATAACCCAACGCCAGCCGGTACATTAAAGCTTGCGCAACCTGGGTAATAATGGTCGGGCCACCCGCCGCACCCAGCGTCATAATGGGCTGCTCATTTTTCAACACCAGAGTTGGACTCATACTGGATAAAGGTCGCTTGCCCGGTGCAATACTATTGGCTTCCGCCCCCACCAAACCAAAGGCATTAGGCACACCCGGTTGTATTGAAAAATCGTCCATTTGATTATTGAGTAAAATACCTGTTCCCGGAATCATGACTTTACTGCCAAAACTGGTATTGAGAGTTGTCGTGATAGCAATCCAGTTTCCCTCCTTATCGGCAGTGGCAATATGCGTAGTGTGCTTATCAAAACTGTCAGCAGCATTCGCCACAGGGTCGCCATGGGCAATATTGGCCGTTGCTCGCTCAAAGCTAAAATCCTGCATCCGCTGCTGAGCATACTGAGTCGATAACAACCCTTTTGGTACAGTAACGAAGTCACTATCACCCAACCAATAAGCCCGGTCAGCAAACGCCCTGCGCATGGTTTCCGCCTGCAAATGCAAGCGATTCGCTGGGCTGAGTTTACCCAGGTCATAGGCATCGAGCATATTCAATATTTGGGCAACATGAGTGCCGCCTGAGCTCGGAGGAGGAAAGCCAACAATGGTGTAGCCACGAAACTCACTGAGGATGGGCTGACGGAGTTGGGTGTGATAATTCGCAAAATCTGCGGCGGTAACCAAGCCCCGATTCGCTTTCATCCAATCGCCGGCACGTCGGGCAAATTCACCTTTATAAAACCAATTGGGCCCTTGATGTGCAAGCGCACGATAGCTTTCCGCGAGGTCTGGCTGCTTTAACAATGCGCCTGCGGGTAGAGGCTGCAGCTTTGAGTCGAGAAATATTTTAGCCGAAGCAGGGAATTGCGACAGCGCCTGTTGCGTATGGATAATGCGGCTAGCCAGGGTTTTGTCGATGGCAAAGCCCTGCTCTGCCAAATCAGCTGCCGGTAATAAGACGTCTTGAAATTGCAGCTTACCCGCCAGGGTTTGCAGCTGATAGAGCGCCGCCACCGATCCCGGAATCCCAACAGCCAAAGCGCCCGTCTTACTGGCACCCTCAATGACCGTACCGTTTTTGACAAACATATTTCGGTGAGCCGCACTTGGTGCCATTTCCCGACCATCAATAGCAATAACTTGACCATCTGCCAAACGCGCCAGGATAAAACAACCTCCGCCCACACCAGAGTTATGACTGTCAACCACGCCCAAGGTAAATGCTACGGCCAAGGCCGCATCAATGGCATTGCCGCCTCGATTGAAAGCATCGACCCCAGCCTGAGTAGCCAGCGGGTTAACACTGGCGACCGCCCCTCTGGATTTTGGCAAGACCCGAGCATAAGCGCTTTGTTTCGTCCCAGAAGTTTCCGAGTCCGATTCGGCGGAGGTCACCAGCCATCCGCAACCACTAAAACTTCCCATTAGCAGTGTAAACGCAAGTACACGCAACATGATAAGGCCCTAGGTTATGCAATTATTTGATAGCCATTGCACGACAATGGCGGAGAATTGTTAAGGTCGATTACTCACCTTAGGAATCGGTCAACCTTAACATATTTATTAAACAGGAAAACAACAAGATAGGAGTAGAGGCGCACGTCGATCCCACCTCTACTTAAAATACAAAGTTAAAACCAAAATGCGCCGCAACGGTGGCCTTCAATATTCATATGACCCACTAATTTTCCACGACTGAGAACACGATGCTGGAATAGCACCCAACCTAAAAACGACACAACTCCCCCTTATCTGACTACAAGTACTGCTGCCATAAACACTGGCAAACTTCAGAAAACAACTAGGAAGCGAAATGCGATAAGCGCGAAACCACTACGACTTAAATTCAAACTGAACATTTCGCCGCGGTGGATTCTAACGCCTTAAGCTAAAAAATCAACCTCCAATAGGTTGATCGATCACGTCGTTGATCGAGATCAGTAAAAGCGACAAAAGGTTAAATCAGCAATCCGTTATGCGAGAAGCGTCCGAATCTAAAATTGCCACTTTAAGGAAAGTGATAGACGCCGCTCCAACCCCGGAAAATAGCGATATTTGCCGAACCCCACATCCGCACGCTCGGCATAGCGACGGTCAAACGCGTTGAGGAGATTCAACGAGGAACTCAGTTTGTCGCTCATTTCCCAGGCCCAAGCGATGCCCACAAGAAAGTGCCCCTCATACACAAACTGGTTCTGAGGATCGAGATAATACTCACCCAACCAGTAGCCCTGTACTGATACTTGATGATCATCACCCAGCTGCCGGCGCAAGAGAAGATTGTGTATTTGATGCGGCGCAGTATCGACTTGTCGCCCTTTCAATGCAACTGACACACCAAGCAAATCAGGATTATTATCATATTTGTGACTGGCAAATTGTCCTGTCAATTGAACATACCAATGCCCATCGTCGTATACAACTTCGTACTCCAATCCCTGATGCCGAGTATCAACGCCATTGATAAATTCACGATTGGAATTCTGAATAATGCCGTCGCTATTGGTCATCGCAAATAGGGCCGCCTGCGCGAACCATGGGCCGGCTTCACCGCGCACCCCAATTTCGCCGCTGTAAATTCGCTCGGAATTCAGCTCTGATTGCTG
>JBNKFP010000111.1:0-9222 GCA_050289365.1 Cellvibrionaceae bacterium
TGGCTCGTTTAGACGCAAGTCGGTAGTCACAACCGCGGGCAATTTAAGCGCAAGCGTTTGCAGCCCCCCATCGATTTCTCGAGTGACATTGACCTTATCACCATCGACAACCACTTTTGAAGCGAAGGTCCCCTGCCCCCAACCTAGCAAAGCAGCCAACATTTGGCCGGTTTGATTATTATCTCCGTCAATCGACTGTTTACCTAAAATAACCAAGTTTGGATTTTCACGTTCAACCACTTTTTGTAAAACTTTCGCTACGGCCAAAGGCTCAAGGGCAGAGCTCTCAACCAAAATGGCGCGATCGGCGCCCAGCGCCATAGCCGCTCGCAATTGCTCCTGGCATTTGGTGTCGCCAATACTGACCACAATGACTTCTTCGGCAACCCCTTTCTCTCGTAGGCGTATTGCCTCTTCAACAGCAATTTCACAAAAAGGGTTTATGGACATTTTAGCGTTGGCGATATCAACACCACTGCCATCCGCTAAGGGTCTAACCTTGATGTTGTAATCAACAACTCTCTTAATTGGTACAACTATTTTCATAGTGATTTAAACTCCCAGTATGAATTTGTCCTGCCAAAGACAGCGATCATTTATAACAGTATAGCGACTGCGTAGCGCGTAGTCTTTTGCCAAGGTTATAGAAAACAGCACTATACTACTGAATGAGGATCAACGTATTCTCGTGCCATGAAGAAAACGTCATCCAAGTACCCCCCAAAAGCAATAACATGTGAAAATATCGGTTTCAACATCATTGAGGCTTTATTCGCACGAAAATTGCCACAGTCGTTGCTTAACAAGATAATTTTAGATCGGACGGAGATCCTACTGTAATCTAACCCACATTCAACGAAGATTTAGATGTAATCTTAATCAGGTGTAGCGGAGGAATAGCGCTTTGCAAAGAGAATCCATGCCTTATGACGTGGTCATTGTTGGTGCTGGCCCATCAGGTCTAGCAGCGGCTTGCCGAATCAAGCAACTCAATGCTGAAATCAGCGTTTGTGTTTTGGAAAAAGGGTCGGAAGTGGGCGCCCATATTGTATCTGGAGCCGTCTTTGAACCCAAACCCTTGGACGAACTGTTTCCCAACTGGCGCGAACTCGGGGCACCTCTGCATACTCCCGTGAGTGCAGACCAAGTCATCTGGTTAAACGATGAAGGCTCCGCCAGAGTTATGCCCGCTTGGTGCGTACCTCGGACCATGCACAATCACGGGAATTACATAATTAGCCTGGCCAATCTCTGTCGCTGGCTGGCAGAGCAAGCTGAAGGCCTTGGCGTTGACATATTTCCCGGTTTTGCCGCTGCAGAGGTCCTTTATGATGACCAGGGGCAAGTGCGCGGAGTCGCCACTGGGGACATGGGGCTGGCCAAAAATGGCGCCCCCAAACCGGGTCACGCAGTGGGCATGGAGCTGCATGGGACTTACACCCTATTTGCTGAGGGATGCCGAGGACACTTGGGGAAATCCCTGATCAACAGATTCCAATTAGATCAAAACAGAGATCCCCAGCACTACGGTCTGGGCATCAAAGAAATTTGGAAAATACCGTCTGAGCAACATCATCCCGGCTTGGTCGTGCACACCGCCGGATGGCCACTGTCTGCCAGCGGCACTACTGGTGGAGGATTTTTATACCATATCGAAGACCAACAAGTGGCTGTCGGTTTGATCACGGATTTGTCCTACAGTAACCCTCACCTCAGCCCGTTCGCTGAATTTCAGCGGTTCAAACTGCACCCCAAAATACAACCGACCCTGATGAACGGGGAGCGTATAGCTTATGGAGCCCGTGCGATCACCAAAGGTGGCTTGCAATCGCAGCCCAATATGATCATCCCCGGCGGGCTGCTGATCGGCGACAATGCTGGCACGCTGAACTTTGCAAAAATTAAAGGCAGCCATACCGCCATGAAGTGCGGTATGGTCGCCGCTGAAACTCTGGTGTCTGCACTGGCGAGTGATGCGCCAAGTAGAACCTTAACCGCGTTTGACAAAGCCTATCGCAGCAGCTGGGCATGGCAAGAGTTGCATGAGAGTCGTAATTTTGCGCCGGCCATTCACAAATGGGGTACCTTCTGGGGCGGAGTTTACGGTTTCTTTGATTGTCATTTGCTCCGGGGCAAAACGCCCTGGACACTGCGCGATCCGATCGCTGATCACTTGACCCTCAAACCTGCAGCGGAATCGGCCAAAATCCAATACCCTAAAGCAGATGGCCAAATTACATTCGATCGTTTGTCGTCGGTATTTTTATCCAATACCAATCATGAAGAGGATCAACCCTGCCACCTAGTACTAGCGTCAGCCGACATTCCATTGCAAAAAAACATGCCCATGTTTGATGAACCTGCACAGCGCTATTGTCCAGCCGGCGTCTACGAAATCGTTGCCACTGACACAGAAAATAGATTTCAAATTAATGCGCAGAACTGTGTGCACTGTAAGACCTGCGACATTAAGGATCCCTCACAAAATATTACGTGGGTAGCCCCTGAAGGTGGTGGCGGACCCAACTACCCCAACATGTAATACCCAAGCTGCAATCGTGCAGACAGATGGCAACTTTAGGAGCCGAGAAGTATGGAAAAAGAAGGTCAATCGACGCTGGACCAAATATTGACTTTGGAAAAAGACAGCTCTGGCGCCTTTATAGCTCGGCACCATCAGCCGAATTTTCGCCACACCCTGTTCGGCGGACAAGTGCTTGCACAAGGGCTAATGGCTGCGGGACAAACGGCAGATCGTCCTGTTAATTCACTTCACGCGTATTTTTTACGACCAGGTCGAACGGACCTGCCCGTTATTTATCACGTTAAGGAGCTTCGCAGTGGGCGCTCAGTCATCACCCGAGAAGTAGAGGCTGAGCAAGACGGAAAGATGATACTGACGATGCAGTGCTCTTTTCATCTGGTCGAGGAAGGCTACTACCATCAATCTCACCAAGCACCTCCTGTCCCGACGCCAGAGGCTCTGCTAACAAGTTTAACGGCTTCTGAAAAGCAGGAGTTGGAGAGTGCTTCGCACACACTTGGCACATCTTCAATGGAGTTCATTCCCTGCCAAAAAGAATTTTTTACCTCTAATGCACCGACATCTGCCGACGTTCAATTTTGGATGAGGGTAAAAGACTGCTACGACGCACAACCATTGCAGCACGCATGCGCTCTGGCCTTCGCTTCGGATATAGGTCTGTTGGCGACCACACTAATGCCCCACGATACGTCACTGTTCAGCGGTAAAGTTTTACCTGCGAGCATGGATCATTCAATTTGGTACCACCAAACCTGTGATTTCCGCGAGTGGCACCTGTATTCCGCGACCAGTCCATGGGCAGGCAACGCACGTGGCTTGGCCCTGGGCGCGATATACAACCAGCTTGGTGAACTGGTCGCATCCACCGCCCAAGAGGGATTGATTCGCCCCATCAGGCCTAACGCCTAAGATTGCATTTCTTGTCTATACTCAATGGCAATACCGACTAAGTAAGGAGGGACCATGGACAGAATAACCATCGCAGACGTGGTCAAAGATTTGGATTCTCTGCTGTTGATTTTGGATAATGCCTATTGGGAGGCCTCAAATATCGCTCAAAAGGATGTCATATACGACATTATTAGCATTGTTCATTTAGAAATTAATGAGCTGGCCAAGCTCAGTATTGAAGACCACTATATGGCCTACGAGCCGATCACCAGTGGTTTTCGCTGTAGCCATGAAAAGCTAAAATTACTGCAAAACAATTTACACGGATGGGTCACTCGCTCACAAACAGCTCGCAAACTCGAAGAAGAACTGCCGACCGTTATTTCATTGTTAAATATAAACCATTGACCCCAATGTATGGCAATGCGCTTCCATTTCGCGCATTGCCATCACTGTAAAAAGACATTTCACAGACATTCTGGCCCCGCTATCTCAAGCGCGCACTGAGCTTTAATTCAAACCATTCGGGCAGCTTATACCCAATTTGTTCACTTTAAAACCAGCTACCTAGGTTTTCACAAGGTGTTATATCTTAGCTTTGCAATCCGTCTAGTATGTATTGCCAAACGGTTTAAAAAACAATTCATTGCAACTGGAAGTTTCGGCAATTTGTTCGATAATTAAATTATCTGATGTCGCTCATCCCCCCAAGTGTGGCGGCGTCGGTAGAGCTACTTGTAGCTCGTTGAGGATGAAAGTCCTTAATGTTTCACTCCTAATGGTCCTAGCCCGGCGTTCCCCCCCGATCGCCGGGCTTTTTTTTGGTTTTTTAAGAGAACTTATCGGCGACCAAAAGAAGGGCGAACGGGACTTAACTGGCCATTTGGCTCTGAATGGACGTTAACAGCTCTTCATCTGTCCAAGGTTTACTCAGGTAGGAATTCACACCCGCTTTAGCCGCTAACATTCGGTGTTTTTCGGTAGAGCGTGAGGTGATCATAATGATAGGAATTTCTTGTGTTGCAGGATCGGCTTTCAAGTGGCTGGTCAACTCAAGTCCGTTCATTCGCGGCATTTCGAGGTCAGCCAAGATAATAGTTGGGCGCTTTTGTTCGATAATTTGTATAGCTTCAAATCCGTCTTTCGCGGTGAACACCTCCAGCCCCATGTCACCAATAAACTGCGCAAGCGAACGCCGTGCGCTGAGGGAGTCATCGACGACTAAAACCATAGGTCGGTTTTCATGGGTTTCCTGTAAATGGGCGAGGCGTTGCTCAAACCGTTTTCGCCATGATTGGGTTTGATCGTGGCTAAATTGAATTCCGGGCAAGTCGTGCAGATCAATCACGGGGGAAACCGAACCATCCCCTAAAATGGCCGCACCAACCACACCCTGCGGTTTTACGGTGTATTTCGACAGAGGTTTAATAATTTGTTCTTCACTGGCTTTGATCGCTTCAACCAAAACACCGCAACGCTTACCGGATGAATTGCGAATCACCACTATAGCCGCGTATTTTTCAGCTTGAGCGGCCTCATCCAACAGCACCAGGCGGTCCAAAGGCATGACCGCAAGCAGAGTTTCCTCTCCCATCATTTGGTAGTAATAATCCTCACCTTTGAGCTGCAGCCGGTCTGGCTCCAAATAAACAATTTGCTCAAGGGCGCGTGAAACGATACTCAAGCGATGGCGTCCACACTGCACCACCAAAGTGTGCGCCGACAAAATACTCATGGGCGCTATCAAGCTGAAACCGGTACCCAAACCCGCTTCACTTTCAATGGAAATACTGCCTTTTAACTGACGCAACTGATCGTTGACGACATCCAATCCAACACCGCGCCCCGAGGTTTGCGACACGACGGTACGCGTCGAGAAACCAGGTGAAAGAATAATGGTATTCAGATCTGAAATAGACAGTCGCGCGTTTTTATTGATTAAGCCTTTTTCTTTAGCCGATATTTCAATTGCTTCATAGTCAAGACCAGCTCCGTCATCCCTGCAAGTCACACTAACGGCATCCCCCATACGGGCGAATTTCAGTTTTACCTGCCCTTCCGCTGGCTTACCATTGTCTATGCGAACTTGTTCCTCGTTCTCGATTCCATGGTCTACTGCGTTCCGCAACAGGTGCATGATGGGATCAACCAGGGCGGTCATCACTCGGCTATCAACAAGAACAGCCTCACCCTCAATCAGCAACCGCACTTTTTTACTGGTCAGACGAGCCGCTTGTCTCACACAGCGTTGAAATCGCGAGGTGAATACACTCACCGGAAGCATGCGAATATGCAGCAGTAAATCCTGCGTCTCAAAGCCATTTTGGCGTTGTACCAGGGTCAAATTTTTCAGGGACTTTAAGTCTTCATCCAAGTGGGCAATGGATTCATGGGCGTCGGTAGTCACTTCGCGTAACTGGCTGGCAAAGGTGTTTAACTCGTTGTAACGCTCCATTTCCAGAGGGTCCATTTCCCCTTGATCACCTTGTGCAGAAGCCAATGCCGATGCCAACGCCGTTTGGGTTTCCACTACCCGTTCCAGATCTTGCGCTAACTGGCGCAACTGCTGATGGTATCGCGCAGCAGACTGAATACCAGAGCTGACCACATCGAGACGACTGAGGATTTGCGTATTGCCAATTTGGTTCTCGCCAGTGAGGCGGAGTAATTCCTGAGCTTGTGCCTCATTGATATTGAGATTTAATTGATTACCATCATCACCACTATCAGCCGCTTCTGCAGGTCCCGCAGGAACTGTTTCCTGCTCCGTAGCCACTTTCGGTTCGAGTGCGGGCAAGCTTTGATTGCCCGCCTCTTGAGTAGCGCTATCTTCAATTTTTGTCTCTGTATTCTTGGGCTCTGAATTCACAGACGAACTGCGAACCGACTGCAGATTGACCACAGAGGTTTGAGGCCGATGATAAACGTCTTCCAAGGTCGGTATAGGTGCAACCAAGTGAGTCGCTTGAATGTCGTCAGGTTCACTCTCACTGTTGACGGAATCAAGGTTCACGGGTGAATCACGCTTTTCGTCGGCACCAGCTAGAACATCTTCCGCAAAATCCGTTGGGCTCAAATTTTCATTGAGTTGACCTATCGCATCCTGCGTTTCATCTAACGCACTTGCTTCGTGATCAATACCTGCAGGAATGGCGAGTTTTTCATGTTGATCAGAGATCAACATTTCAAACAAATCCTCCTCATCGTCACCGTCAAAGGTGAGGTCATCGTCGGGTTGATGAACAGGACCGGATGAGTCGACTGCGTCGTCTGATAGAAGGCTGCGCAACTCGTCTAGAATTTGATTCAAAACCGCTTTAACATTGTCGGGTTTTGGTCCTACGCCAGATAAAAATTCCGCTATGGAAGACAGGCAATCTGCCGCATCTTGCAAGACAAAGCCGAGTTGTTTGGGAACGCCTCGTTTTTCCGAAAGCTCCAATAAATCTTCAACATAGTGCATCAAGTTTGCCATACCGGGAATACCGACCACGTTGGCGGCACCTTTTATGGTATGAGCAACTCGCTGAGCGATGCGCAACTGCACATTGTCCGACGTTATCAAATATTGCTCAATGGCTCGGTCGAAACCACTGACTTGTTGGGGTAATTCGGTCAGCAACCCCTTTAATAATTGCGGATTGATATCGGCAGCCACATCCAGCGATACCATTTCTTCTGAGATCTCTAGGGGATATTGTGAGCGATCGTCCTCTACTTGAATATCGGCTTTAGCAAACGATTTCATCAATTCACTTTTGCAGAGCTGATCCATGGGCACCAACCAGGATTCGCTGGTCAAAAAATCCAAAAGAGCACTCGCCGCATCACGCTCTAACTCACCCTGTCCGAAATATTGTAAATAGCCGAGCAACATAACTGCCCAGCTTTCTACCAATTGGATTCTTTCGATATTGAGCTTTAAGGGATTTTCAGCCAAGACGCGAAAATTATTCACGGAATGTTTGCAGCATTGCGCCAGAGCTTCAAGCCCAACCAACTCGGCTGCATTACCGATATTCTCGGCGTGCATTTCTAATTCTTCAAATACCTCCACGCTGCCCTCAACAGACCCATTACGCAAAGGACTAAAATCAAACGAGATCAATTCTGCGAGTTCATTTCGCAAAAGATCGATCAGTTCTTGCTGTTGTACTGAAATCGCCAATGAGAGCTACCTTAATTAGATACCCAGCCGTTATCCCGCTTTCTCGACCAATTGCACGTCTTTTAACTCAGGCGAAGCAACCGACTCGGCCAGTTGCGGTAATTCAAAAATATTAACCCTTTCAAGCAGTACGTCTGAATAGTGTTTTAAGTTGTCCGTATGGCGCTTTTGCTGAGCCAATTCGCTGCCGGTTTTTTCAGTAAAATTGCGAATAATATTGGCGCGATCTCGAATCTTATTGGATATTTGAGCTTGGTGCGCAGAGCTGTGCGCTATGGCCTGTACGGTTTCCACCAACTGGCGAGTAGCGTCTTCAGTAATTTCCATGCGCTGTCCCGCTTGCTCAGCCAAACGTGTACCACTTGCCACATCCGTAATCAATTGGTTCATGATATTTACCGTATCAGACGTTTCGATACGAATATTGTTTACCATGGACGCAATTTCCGCGGTCGCTTCGCGCGCATTTTCGGCCAGACGTTGAACCTCATCAGCAACCACCGCGAAGCCTTTACCTGCCTCACCGGCAGATGCAGCATGCATACTCGCATTCAAAGCCAAAATATGGGTTCGTTCTGCAATGGTATTGATCAAGTTTACAATACCCGAAATTTCTTGCGATCGATCGCCCAAACGCTTCATTCTTTTTTCTGTTTCTGAAATCGTTTCTCGAATGGTTAAAATACCTGCAACCGTATTCTGCACAGCCTCACGCGCCTGTTTAGTATCCGCAATGGTTTTCGTGGCGATTTTATCGGCAGAATCTGCCCTTACCGCAATTTCATTCATTGCTCTTGCCGCCAGGTCAAGGGCTTTACTGGTAGCCATAACTTGTTTGCGCTCATCCTCAGCGACCCGTAAAACACTAGTCGACTGAGTCTGCAGCAAATCCGAAATATCTTTAACGTGTTCGGAAATATTTTTTACTTGGCCCAATGTTTTTGCGGTTTCGGTGGTCAACAGATTAACCGCATCAGAAATGGTTCCGGTGATATCAGCTGACACCGGAACCTTGATCGTCAAGTTTTTCTGTGCAATTTGTCCTAAAGCACGTATCAAAGCAATAATTGAATTATTGAGCTGTTCATTTTCCAGGGACTGCTCTTCCAACGTCTGAATCCGCTCATCCAACAAAATATTAAAAGCCCTACCCAGATCGCCCAGCTCATCTTCTTGATGCAATTTAACACGGGCTTTCAACTGGCCTTTATTGATACGTCGTATGACGTTTTGAATATGGGCCATTGGAAATACAATACTTTTGTAAATAAGAAACACTCCAATCGCCATCGCCATGACCACTGCAAAGCTCAGGCCCACAAACACGGCCAAGGTGTATTGCGATTTCGTCTCCGTTTCCTGGGCAATTCGCTTCGAATAACCAGCCATGTGACCATCCGCTTGCGCAATCACTGAAGTAAGTTGCTCACCCGTCGCCCTTAGACCATCTTCAAGTTCTTGCAAACGAGTAATCGACAACCCTAATTGGGCGAGAGAATCTTGATACCCGGTCAACAAGGAAGCCAATTCTGCAGTCTTAGCATCCGATATATTTAGAGTTTGCAAATCATTTAAAAAGCTCACAACCGATGCTTGCAACTTGGCAAGGGTGTCAATT
>JBNKFP010000112.1:0-9217 GCA_050289365.1 Cellvibrionaceae bacterium
CTAGGTTGATGGGCAGTTTTGGGCAGGGTGAGGTCTATCGGGCCGAGCGTATTGATGTGCCGGATTCACCTTGGCAAGTCGAGTTTAGTGCATCTAAAAAACTGTATCAGGTAACAAAGATTGATTTTATGTTGGTGTTGATTGTCGGCGCCTTTGGTTCCCTGTCGTCCTTGGCGATATTTACTTTTATTGGATTGCTGATTGGGCGCTCCATTCGCAATAAACAATTGGCGTTGGAAGATACTTATCACAAAATGGGCGTAGATAAATATAAAAAGGATCAAGAAAGCGATTTGTTGAATGTGCAATTGCGCCAAGAAGATAAGGACCTGTTGGGGGGCGGAGAACAGGCGTCCGGGGATGACGAAACCTTGTCCCTGGATGATGATGTCTTATTGGAGACTGAGGAGCAGGCAAAAATTTCGGTCCCGGATCATGTCTTCCGTTCCTACGATATCCGTGGTCTCGCTGAATCAGAAATTACCAATCAGTTGGCGACGGATATTGGTAAATCACTGGGTTCGGAGGCATTGGAGAAAGGTGAAAAAGCATTAATCATAGCTCGCGATGCACGTATTCACAGCCCGCTATTGATGGAAAACTTAATTCGAGGAGTGCTGAGCACTGGCTGCAATGTCATTAATATTGGCACAGTGCCTACGCCGCTGTTGTATTTTGCAACGGAAGTCCTGGAAACGTCGTCGAGCGGGGTCATGGTGACAGCAAGTCACAGCCCGGCGCAATTTAATGGGTTCAAAGTGGTGATGCAGGGGCGGACACGTACAGAGGAGGATATAAAAGCCATTCGTGCCCGTATTTTGCGTGCAGATTTCCGTCAGGGTATAGGGAACGAGGAATCTGCTGATATAGTCGATCAATATATCGATACGATTTTTTCCGATGTGGCGCTCGCGGGTGAGTTGACAATTGTTATCGATGCAGGCAATGGCGTCACTGGTAAAGTGGCACCCCGTTTATTTGAGGAGCTGGGTTGCGAAGTCATACCGCTCTATTGTGATTTGGATGGTAATTTCCCCAATCATGGTCCTGACCCATCCTGTGCGGAAAATCTGCAAGATTTAATTAGCAAGGTTAAGGACGCTAATGCCCACCTTGGTGTCGCTTTTGATGGCGATGGAGATCGCCTTGCTGTTGTTACTCCAAACGGCGATATCATTTGGCCGGATCGTCTCATGATGTTGTTTGCCAAAGACATACTGGCTCGGAACCCCGGCGCAGATGTGGTTTTTGATGTGAAAAGTTCGCGCCTGTTGAATTCCGTGATCAGCAACAATGGCGGCCGACCTATCATGTGGAAAACCGGACATGCTCCAATGCGAGCGAAGGTCGTGGAGACAGGCGCCTTATTGGGGGGGGAATTCTCTGGTCATATCTTCATCAAAGACCGCTGGTACGGTTTTGATGATGGAATGTATGCCGCGGCGCGACTGATTGAAATTATGAGTTTGCGTGATGAAACATTGGATCAGATGTTTGCCGAATTTCCCAACCAGTTCATCACCCCGGAATATCGTTTTCCAGTGGCAGAAGATAAAAAGTTCGAGTTAATAAAGAAAGTCATTGATGAGGGTGACTTTGGTGAAGCCAAATTAATTACTCTCGACGGGCTGCGTGCAGAATATCCTTATGGTTGGGGATTGGTGAGGGCGTCGAACACGGGTGCTGAAATTACTTTGCGGCTTGAGGCTGAGTCGAAAGAGCAGTTGCACTCTTTAAAGGCTTTGTTTACACGAGAATTAAAAAAGGCGGACAATTCTGTACAGCTTAAATGGCCTGCAGATCATTGATATTGGTAACAATCGTATTCCGTTCTATTTTTACAAATCTTTACAATTTGATGTTTTCTTAAGAGAGAGTTTAAATGTCTGATAGTGGCATAGATGCGATGCAAATTTCTAAGGTGTTGACGGAAGCGCTGCCTTATATTCAACGATTTACTAATAAAACCATCGTTGTTAAGTTTGGCGGTAATGCAATGATCGACGAAAAGCTGCAAAACAGTTTTGCGCGGGATATTGTGCTCATGAAGCTGGTTGGAATGAATCCAATCGTGGTGCATGGCGGTGGCCCCCAAATCGGTGATCTTTTAACAAAGCTCAACATTAACTCCAGTTTTGTCAATGGAATGCGTGTCACAGACAGTGCAACCATGGATGTGGTGGAGATGGTTTTGGGCGGCACAGTTAATAAACAAATTGTCAATCTTATCAACCGCAATGGCGGTCAGGCGATTGGTGTTACTGGTAAGGATGGCAATTTAATTCAAGCGCGAAAGATGGAGGTCACTCGATACTCTCCCGAAATGAAGGCGACTGAGATTATCGATATTGGTCACGTTGGTGAAGTTCGTTCAATCAATCGTAAAGTGATCGATCTTTTAGTGCAAAGTGATTTTGTTCCGGTGATTGCACCCATTGGGGTCGGTTTAGATGGCATGTCATACAATATTAATGCAGACCTGGTTGCGGGAAAGGTGGCAGAAATACTACAGGCTGAAAAATTGATGTTGTTGACTAATGTGGCGGGCTTGCAAGACCAAAATGGTGAAGTTTTAACCGGCTTATCTACTGGGCGTGTAGATGAATTGATCGAAGACGGGACTATTTATGGCGGAATGTTGCCCAAAATAAAATGTGCGCTTGATGCTGTAAAAAGTGGTGTAGCAAGTGCTCACATCATTGACGGGCGAGTACCACACGCTGTTTTGTTAGAAATATTTACCGATGCTGGCGTCGGCACGCTTATAACTAATAAAAATTAAATAGCGATTGTTTTAGTATTTAGTTGATGGATTTTAATTTTGTAGCTAGGATAGGCGACAATGATTTTGGTGTCACAATGCTAGTCCGTTATTGATGTGAGTTATAACGAACAGATATCGACACCTGTGCAGCCTTAATGTGAATGGAAACCTTGGCTGGTTTATTGGCTTTTTAAATTTGATAATCTAAATTTTACAGAACAAACTTTGTTGAGCTGACGCAAAGAACAAAGAACATAGATAACGTAAATGTAACCACTCACACTAGCTTGTTGTACGAGGCAATTGAAATCGTAGCATGTGAGTTGGCGGGATCCATGATGTATTTGAGGCTGTTGGTTGGCCTAAAACGATTATGATTCAGGTGGCTGGAAGGCTAAATTGATCCCCATGGTGTGTAGGAGTGAGAGTTGCATGCAGATGTAAGGCTGTATCTTGTCGTTTGGAGTAAAGGCGACAACGATGCGACCTGATGAAAATTAAAGCATTCCGAACCGCGCACCCGGAGGAACTGGGTAATGTTTGGGGCAACATTACATTACTGAGCGCTAAACCATGAACTCCAATCAAAATAAAAAACCTCGACGGCAACAAATTCTCGAAGCTTTTGCTCACATGCTGGAGGCCAGTCCAGGGGCACGAATTACCACCGCAGCTCTGGCTAAACAAGTCGGTGTATCCGAAGCCGCACTTTATCGTCATTTTCCAAGTAAAACCAAAATGTTTGAGGGGTTGATTGAATTTATTGAGGAGTCAATTTTTTCAAGAATCACAGGGATTTTGGCCGATGACCAGTCATCGCTTGCAAAGTGCGAAAAAATTCTCTCCTTGTTGTTGGGATTTACGGAAAAAAATCCTGGCATTACCCGCATTTTAACTGGCGATGCCTTAGCTGGGGAGACCGAGCGCTTGCATCATAGGGTCGTGCAATTTTTTGATCGGCTGGAAACCCAGTTAAAGCAAATATTGCGAGAGGCCGAGCTTCGTGAAGGGCTGCATTTTGGCATGAGCATCAGTGCCACAGTGAATCTGTGGATGTCGACAGTCGAAGGGAAGATCGCTCAATTTGTGCGCAGTCAATTTCGAGTTTTGCCGACCTTAGCCTGGGGGGAGCAGTGGCCCTACTTGATTAAGGGCTGCGTTGTCGCTGAACCTGCTTGATGTTTTTTCCAGACGCCTAACCTAGAGTGGTGATGCGGCGGGCTACTTTTCTGCAGTGCTTGCCGCAATTTCTTTGCCTTTTCGATAAAGGGCGGCAGCCTCCTCAAATTCTTGATGGATTGCATCGTGCTCTTCGATCCGCGATTGTAACATTTCATTGGTCGTAGAAATTTCCGCTCGAGTCTCTTTTAGGCTCTTCAGCACGGCAGGCGGGACCGCTCGCCCCCCCCGTTCATATCCGGCGGCCCTAGACATAAGCTCTTCAACTTGGTTTTTTAAGTTGTTAATGTTGCTGTTTAGAATCGCAATATTGGCGTTTAAATGAGCTAGACGACGATCTCGGGCGGCAAAGATTTCCTTTTCGCTACTGTATCGTCGCGCCAATACTTCGTAAGCCGCCATTAGAGTTCGCTCTTTTTCGAGTTTGGCTTTTTCTTCTTTGGCCTTAATGGGGTCTGGAGCAGCGGCTACAGATTTGAGGACTTGTCCGGTACGGCTGATGATCTCATAGCCTTTTTGGGCGTATTCCGGGGGAATGGAATGGCTGATAACCTTAACGCCATCGTCGTTGACATAGCGATAATATTGTCCGGGCTCTATGGCGAAGCTCACGCTGCTAAAAAGTACTGCAGCAGCCAGAGTCGCACCTCTGATGAGAAGCGTTTTGCGGAAGTCGAAATAATTTTGCTTATACGCCATAACTTTTGCGGTACTCTTCAATTCGGTTTAGTAGCTCAGTCTGGTCCCCCTCCATCTGGAGGTAAGTCATAATATCATCCAGTCTAATAATGCTGACCACAGGAATTCCCGTGCTGTCTTGGATTTCCTGTATGGCGGATCGTTCCCCATTGCCCCTTTCCTGGCGGTTTAGACCAATAAGTATAGCGGCTGGGCTCGCTCCAGCGGCATCTAACAGCGATAGTACCTCTCTAACGGCGGTGCCCGCAGTGATCACATCGTCAACGATAACAACCCGACCCTTGAGGGGGGCCCCAACTAGGGATCCACCTTCACCGTGATCCTTGGCTTCTTTGCGATTAAAGCAGTAGGGCATATCCATGCCAAATTGGTCGCTTAGGGCCATCGCAGTGCTGGTCGCCAATGGAATACCTTTATAAGCTGGGCCGAATAACATATCAAATTGCGTTCCGGATTTCAGCAAGGCCTGGGCATAGCATCGGCCTAGTTCCGCCAGCGCAGCACCACTTTGAAAGGCCCCTGCATTAAAAAAGTAAGGACTTTTACGGCCTGATTTCAACGTGAACTCACCAAACTTTAGTGCCTGGCACTTTAATGCAAGCTGAATGAAGTGAATTTGATGTGATTCCATAGGTGCTTATTAACCTCTCTGTGTATTCAGTAGGCCCACGCAAATTTCCAAATTTGCGCCAAAACCGGGAAAAAACCAAGCTATTCTTGTAATTGGTTGGCTGGACTGGTGGTGGCCTTTGTTGTCGTCTAGTCTAAGTGAGTGAAACGGCGAAGGGGTTGCCGAGGAAACCGATCTAGCCTTGGGTAAAAAATCTGTCAATTTTTACCCTAAAAAAGCCGTTGCTTATTAACAATAATACTTAAACATCGGTATGATACACAGTCCGTTTCTAAGGGGCCATCATGCGCATTATTACACTCAGTGTCGACGGGATACATCAAGCCGCCCAAAGGGGTTTGTACGACTGGATTGATACACAGGACGCTGACATTATTTGTTTGCAAGATCTACGGGCTTTGGAAAGCGAGCTGGACCATGAGGTGTTTCACCCTGATGGTTATTTCTCCTACTTTTTCGATTCGGGTATTAAGCACTACAATGGTGTAGCCATTTACACCCGCTTCCAGCCTAAGGCGCTGATATACGGTTTGGGTTTTTCCAGCGGTGTGGATATGGAGGGGCGATATTTACAGGTGGATTACGATCACTTCAGCATAGGGTCCTTGTTGGCGCCATCGGCTGTGTCCGAAACAGAGTCCATTGAAGTGAAAATCAAGTTTTTTGAAGATCTGCAAAATCTAATGCACAAAGTGACCCGCAAACGCCGCAGTTTTATCTATTGCGGCAACTGGGCGATGGCGCACACTCGTAAAGACGTGCAAAACTGGCAGGACAATGTCGGTACTCCCGGATTTTTGCCTCATGAGCAGCAGTGGATGAATCAACTGTTCAACCAGATTGGTTACTCTGATGCGTTTCGCCAAGTGAATTCGGATCCCGATGAGTTCTCTTGGTGGCCTTCTGGTGAGATCGGTGTGGGCGACGGTTGGCGTACCGATTACCAAGTGGTTTCAGAAAGTCTGCGCCGTAAAGTGGAATACGCTGTGGTGTACAAGTCACAGGCTTTTTCCAGTCATCTACCCGTCATTGTCGATTACGATATCGAAGAGTTTTAATCGCCTATCCGGCCTCTCTCTCATTGGGCATGTCTTAATTCAAGGCGTGCCTGATACACCGTTCACATTGGTCTGATCATTCTATTTTTGCCAACTGTGTCGCTTAAGAGCGTCTGACGTTTTATCGTCGATGGAGTAATATAATTGACTCTAAAGGGTCAAATAGTTCGCTTTTGATCGTGATTGGCGAATATAAAGGCGGCGAGCTCTGCTGGTTCTCGCGGTCTTTGTAGAGGTTGCCTGGGGTCTCGTGGCAACCGCACCCAGCCGGGTTTCTCCGCAAGGGTGTTATCTCCCGTTTGGAGTCGAGGCTCAAAGGAAGTAATTTGCTCGCATTGAACGCATGGCATACAGTGCCGTGTAACTAAAATGCTTTAATGGCGCTCTTCGCTTGCGGAGGGCGCTTTTTTTTGGGATGCGTTTCTATTGAGTAGGCGCATTTTAGGTATTTTGAGACTTGTGCCCCGACCCTTTGTAAAAAAGGCTGGTAATGTAGTACAAATATTAATCAATCGGCGGAAAGGTCCCTCACTATCGCTATAAAGGCCAGAAAAATTGGAATTACCCCAAGGAAGGTGTTAAAAATGGCCACCCAATTTTAATACGACGAGCGTAGGCGATAGTCTTAGATTTTATATGGCAGAAAACCTGAAAGAGCACGTCATTGCAACGGTTAAGAGCTTGATGAAACCGATCATCATGTTGTTGTTGCGCAATGGTGTTACCTATAAAGAATTTGCATTGTTGTGCAAATCCATTTTCGTGGAAGCGGCTGCGCAAGACTACGGTATTCGCGGGCGCCTGACTAATGTCTCAAGGATTGCTGTGTTAACTGGGATTGATCGCAAAGAGGTTAAGCGGATAAAGGACATCTTGTACGAAAATACAACAGCCACGGAAGCGCAAACATCGCAAGACCGCCTCACACGATTACTGACAGCTTGGCACCGTGATCCAGAATTTCTCGATACCGATGGTAAACCGAAGTTATTGCCATTGGACGGTGAACAGGGAAGTTTTCAGTCTTTGGTGCGACGTTTTGGCGGCGATGTGCCCAAGCAGGCACTTTTTAAAGAAATGTTGCGGGTTGGAGTGATCGCAAAGACCGGTGACGACAAGGTGCAAGCTTTGAGCCGTTATTTCTTTCCCGCACAAAGTGATCCGCAAGCCTTATTGCGGGCTGGAGCGGTCATTAGTGAATTGGGAGAAACTCTGTATCACAACCTCTACGTTGCAGATGACAGCAAACCCGGAATCAAATACAAGCGCAGGTTTGAGCGCAGAGCCAGTAACAATCTGATTGACGTTAGACGAAAGAAGGCATTTTTAGCTTTTTTAGAGGCCGAAGGTCAAGAGTTTCTTGAGCGTGTTGACGCTTGGTTGTCTGACCATGAAGTACAGGATAAAAATAACGAGAGAGACATCGAAACCATTCGTTTAGGTGTTGGTGTTTTTACTATCGAACAACCAGACAATAAAACTAGTGAAACCAATGCGAAATCTAATAAAAATTAAACCAATCATGGCTGCCGCTTTTAGCTTCTCACTGCTCACCAGTTGTGGTGGTGGCGGCGGTGGCTTTGCAGGTATTGATGGTAGTGGTGAAAAGCCCAATACTCAAATATCCATCTCCGGCCCAATTAACGGATTCGGCAGTGTCATTGTCAATGGCGTTCACTACAACACAGATAATGCCAAGGTCTACGTGCGCGGCGAATTGGCTCAAGAGAGAGAATTGGATGTTGGCGATTATGTCGTCGTTGTTGGTGTCATCGACGAAGAAGGCGAAGGTGTCGCCAATGAAGTCCACTATCAGCCGCGTGTAACTGGGTTGGTGGAGTCCCTCGATCCCAATAAAAATCGTTTGGTGATCATGGGGCAAACCGTTCAACTGATGGAAGACACCAACTATTCCAGTGATATATCACCGCGCAACATTGAAGGATTTGCGGTGGATGACAAAGTTACCGTCAGTGGAGTTTCCGACGCTGATGGTGTTATTCGGGCAACGCGCATTGAATCGAGTGTTTTTCCTGCTTACGAAGTATTTGGCGTGGTTGAAAATTTAGATACTGAATTGAAAGTGTTTGATATCGATGACCTAAAAATTAACTATCAAGATATCGCTTCAACTCAAGATCAGTTAGTTGAGGGCAAGTTGGTTGCTATTTCCGGTGTAGAATTAAGCCAGAAAACGCTCAAAGCCAGCGCCATCAGTTATACCATGGACTATCGCAAATTGCGCAATGTCGATAGTTTGGAATTTACCGGTTTTATTAAAAACTTGTCGACAGTCGGGTTTAGCTTGGATACTTTACCGGTCGTCTATTCTTCCCACACCGAATTTCGTGGTGCGTTCAGACAGGACTTCCGGGACAACTTTAAAGTTCGCGTGACGGGCAAACTCAACGACCAAGATCAGCTTGAGGCCAAGGTGGTTGAATTGATTCCAGTACCTGATACTCAGGTTTATGGAGCCATACAATATATTGCCCCCGCGCCTTGGGGTAGCCCTTTCCCCGGGTACATCCAAGTGCAAGACACCTATTTTTGGGTGAAATACGATACCCAATTGGATGGCGACCAAGAACAGCGTATAAACTTTTACGATTTACGCGTGGGCGATAGCGTTTATATTTCGGCCTATACCTTAAATGAATCACTGTTTGCGACAAGTGTTGCCGTTGATAATAGCAGCGTACAGGAAAATGTCTCCTACGAGATTCAAGGCTATGTCTATGGAGTCTCCCAGGCGCAAAAAGAGTTTTCCATTTACAATACACGGGTGGTAACGACGGCAGAAACCGTGTTTGGTGATGGTTACAACAATTTTTCTCGCGATCAATTTTTCGGCATGTTGACCACAAATTATGTACAAGTGCGCGG
>JBNKFP010000113.1:0-9157 GCA_050289365.1 Cellvibrionaceae bacterium
CTATTCAAGTTTGTGAACCCAACTGCAAGCGCGAAGATTTGAATGAACCTTTAAATGCATTAAGATGTCGAACCCAACGACGAAATATCAGGACAATAAAATGCCTTTGCCTTCTGCTCGCTTAACATTTCTTATTTTATTTTTAGGTTGCACGGGGTTGATTGGGGTTGGGCTCTATATGCAATACGCTATGGATTTATATCCTTGCCCACTTTGCATCACCCAAAGAATCTTTATTATTGCTGTAGGCCTCACCGGTCTATTGGCTTTTATATTCAACCCTCAAAAATTTGGCCGCAGGGTGTTCGCCGTTTTCGGAATTCTATTTGCCATGATTGGCGGAGGTTTTTCCTCTCGACAACTTTGGCTGCAAAGCCTTCCTGAAGATCAAGTGCCCGCTTGCGGACCGGGTATAACCTATCTGTTAGAAAACTTTCCTTTACGCGATGCGTTTTCGGTGCTGTTACGCGGTGACGGCAATTGTGCTGAGGTTGTATGGACATTTTTGGGCGTCAGCATTCCCGGCTGGACTCTGGTGGCTTTCTCAGGTTTAGTCCTATTCAATGTTTGGCAATTCTTTCGTAAAAACTGAGGGATAGTCACATCGTTACATGCTATAGGCCCTCATTTGTGGGGCCTTTTTTATAGCGCAGGCGCAATTTTTGCTGAACCCGGATACAGTACCCAGGGGATGAATTTAGGGCTTGCTCTCTGATTTCATTTCACCTATCTTGGTAGTTATCCGCCGATTAAAAACTCGTATAACAATCAAATCAGCGCGCTTGATTCATCTTGACAACAGATAAGCGGCGCCACAAATAGAGGAAATCCCTATGCTTGACAATTGTGAATCCGCACGCGAACGTTGGGGAGGTGTCAGTGACATCATCGACCGATGGCTGCAAGAACGACAAGAGTTGCTCGTTTTGTTTTGCAAGCTTTCCAGCCGCAAACCCGGCGAATTTGATGCGGACGCCGAGCAGGATTTGCGCCGCTGCTGCCAGGTTTTAGTGGATTATGTCTCCGCCGGCCACTTTGAAATTTATGAGCAGTTGGTCAAAGAAGGGCGCGAATTTGATGATACGGAAGGTCTTGCCAAGGCCAAAATACAATACAAACAAATCGATAGTACGACGGAACAAATTCTCGACTTCAACGATAAATATCAAGAGACCGACGACTTAAACTCCCTGGTTCAGGATTTATCAAACCTCGGTGAAGCACTCGCAACGCGCTTTGAGGCCGAAGATATAATGATATCCGTGCTCCACACGGCACACAAAGACCAAGTCGCTTAAACCTTTCCGCTCTGCCCGCCCCTATGGATGTCGATTCATAGGGGCTTGTCCACTAAGTTGTCCTTCCGCCGAACAAAATACGAGCTACACTCAAGTAAATAGCTCATGAAAAAATACCCATAAAAAACACACTGCAACTCTTTGTACTGACAACACCAGTTCATATCTCAATTGACATTAACAACCAACCCATTCATGCGTAAAACGCCATATGAAATTACCAATTTTTTTTCAACGTGAATCAGATTGCCGCTGGCGACTGCTCGTTAAAACGTTTTCTGTCGCATTCATCGCATGTGTTATTGGCGCCTGCAGCAAGCCCAACGACTCACCCCAGGCACAGATTGAAGTTGCCAATACAGGGGTGAATGCAGGCAGTTTGAGCAGTGACGGCAGTTTTGCCGTAATTGGCACCATCAATCACGGCATCAGTTTTTGGCGAACTACAGACAAGGAGCGACTTTTCGACTGGAGCCATCAGGCTCAACAAAATACGGTATTGATCGCTTCGGATTTTTCGAGCAACTCCGATTGGGCATTGACGGCAGACGTTTCTACATTGGTCCTTTGGCGGACCAATACAGGTCACGGTGAGCGCTATTGGCAAGCCCCAGGAGAAATACTGGATGTTGCATTGAGCCCAGACGCACACTACGCGCTCTTGGGTTTGAGTGATCATACCGCTGTTTTGTTTGATGTTATCAAGGGCGGCGTTGTACGCACACTACATCACAATAATCGCGTGCGCAGTGTTGTGATCAGTCGTGACGGTAAACATGCGCTTACCGGTTCAGAAGATTTTTCAGCCATATATTGGGACCTGGAAACCGGCCAGGCGATCTCTAAAATGCAGCACCAAGACGACGTGCAATTGGTGCAATTAAGCGACGATGGCAGTTTGGCATTCAGCGTCAGCAAATACGACAGCGCCATTTTATGGCGAACTCAAGACGGACAAAAATTGGGAGAGTTGCCCTTAAAGGCCCAGGCAGTAAAACGCGGTTTGCGGTTTACCGCAGCACGATTCAATAAGGACAATACATTATTGGTCACGGGGCGCCCAGACCAAATTGTGACATTGTGGGAGGTGGAGCAATTACAGGCCATACAGCAGTGGGAAATACCGAAACGCAAGTCGTGGAAGCCGCAAGGGGCGTCCATAATTGATGTGGCCTTTCATGCCGAGACCGCTCAGATCTTGTGCTTGTCCTCTAACGGATTTATTTCTTATCTCGGTATCGCTAGCGCAAACTGATTCTGGAGACACAAAAAAAGGGCTATTAAGCCCTTTTTTTGTGTCAACTCAAATCTATTCGAAATGAACTTTCTGATCACCGAAGCTTATTTTTCAGCATCGGCAGCTTCAGCAGGGGCTTCAGGAGTCGGGTTGACCTCTAACAGTTCCACTTCAAAAATCAAAGCGGCATTAGGGCCAATTTTGCCAGAGGTGCCGTTAGCGCCATAAGCCAGTTCGGGTGGAATTGCCAATTTAAATTTATCACCCACTTTCATTAACTGCAGAGCTTCGACCCAGCCTTGAATCACGCCATTCACAGGGAATGTAACAGGCTCGCCGCGATCAACAGAACTATCAAAGACGGTCCCATCGATCAAAGTGCCATGATAGTGAACTTTGACTTTATCGGTATCTTTTGGAGAAGTACCGGACTCATCCCCTTTAACCAAAACTTCATATTGCAAACCACTTTCGGTGGTCACAACACCTTCTTTTTTACCGTTTTCTTCCATAAAGGCTTTTGCTTTAGCCAAATTTTCTTCGGCTAATTTAGTGCGCTCAGCATCACGCTTGGTTTGCTGCTCTTCTTGGAAAGCCATCATGATTTTTTGCTGATCTTCTTGTGCGATACGTGCATCTTTGCCACCCAACACGTCTTTGATCGCAGCGGTCATGATGTCTGTTTGGAATTTCAGCCCATTGGCTTGAGCTTGCTTCGCCATGTTGTAACCCACGATGTAGGTCACTTTCTGCTCCATGGTCTCTAGCGTAACTTCCGTCGAAGCCGCGGCAGAATCTTTTTTATCAACCTTTTTCTCTTCGTTGCAGCCGGCAGTGGTCAATACTAAAGCGGCCAGCGCGGCACCGAGTACGCCTTTGTTACGCACAATTATGTTATTCATATATTTTCCCGTAGTACATTATTTTAGATCGCATCTCAGTCCTGAAGGGCGATCTACCCTCAATGGCGCCGAGAAACCTTTAAAGTGGCCACATGTTAACGTAAAACGCCGAAGGTTCGCAGACTTGAACCACATTTTTTTAGTGAATTTTCACTACAAAACAACAAAACGGCGATTTTTTAACCAACCACATTAAAAATCCAGGAGAATACCTGATTTAAAGCAAGTCCCCAACAAAACCCGCTAGAGCCGCGTCAAGACGACACTCGATCCGTAAGACAATTCACGCGACACTCCCCAACCCACTCGGCAAACCTCTCGCCTGGAGCACACCGCAGGTCGCATGATGGAGGAAAATACAACCTCAGAATACACCACTGTTTATTCGGCCCAAGGTTTTGCTTCCTAAGGGTAAGTTCCGGCATATCCAACGAAAGGAAATAAACATTGTATCTTTGCTCACTAGACGTAATTTTGATAACACCTTTTTTAAGATGAGCGTTCATGAAAATCCAAATGGGTTCCAGTGTTGAAAATCAAATTCAACATAGCCCTCGATAAGCAAATAGGGTTCACTGAATATTCATATTCACCTTCTTCTGACTTGGCATTTTATAGTGTGAGGTAATTTTCGATCTCGAGGTAAGGTTCACATTGAAGAGCTGCAACACCCGAGCCCCTCAAAAAGCATAGGAACGACATTCACCCTAAGCTGGAATACACAATTGTTTTTGCGGCCCAGGACAGGGCGAAAATAGCCAGAATACAACGTTCAAAGCACTGGCTAATTTGCGTTTCCGAGATCAGTGATGCCTGATACTTTTTGACTCGCTGGGCCGCACCACAAATTAAATTGGAATAGATCTGCGTTCTCAGTTTTGCTCTATGATCCGCATTTTTTTGTTTTAGTCTCGTTGTCCATATAGTACTTTCCTCCGGCAAACCAATATTTTAAATATGCGAATCACCCTTTATTTTTAATGTACGACGGTAAATTAAACCCATAATCCCAAAAATAAGGCTGGAAACCGTATTTTTTTGTCATTTATTTAAAAAACCCATACAGTTTTTTAAATAAGCACGCTATCATTTTATCCGTGGAAACACTTCTCCCTTGTCAACATCTCCTATAGGTAATGAATCATGGCAGCTCGTAAAAAAATTGTTGATCCCATTGCGGATCTAGAAAGTCAAATCGCCAAACTGCAAGTGAAACTCGACAAAGCAAAAGCGAAGGTCGTTAGTGACGCAGAAAAGGCATTAAAATCCGCTTCGACCAAAGCAGAAAAAGCCAAAGCCGCTTTAGCCAAAGCAAGAACCAAATCAGCTCTTATGAACGCAGCCGCAAAAGCGAAAAAGACGGCTGGAGCGAAAACGCAAGCAGCAAAAGCAAAAGACGCATTGGTTATTGCGAGAGCCAAGGCAGCAGAGTTGACCGCCGCAGTCAGCGATGCAAAACAGAATTTAGCAAGCGCAAAAGCGGGCACTGCCGCACCTTCGGCAGCCCCTGCACCCAAAGCGTCTGGCCGTGGTCGTCCGAAAAAGGCCGTCGCAGCTAAACCCGCCGCGACTAAAGCAACTGCGAGCAAAGGACGTGGCCGTCCTAAAAAAGCGACCACTGCAGCTGCAAAACCGGCCGCCGCCAAAACCACTGCAACGAAAGGTCGTGGACGTCCTAAAAAAGCTGCAGTCGCTGCAACACCCGCAGCGGCGAAACCCGCAACAACCAAAGGTCGTGGCCGTCCGAAGAAGGCCGCTTCCGCAGCAGTAAAACCTGTAGCCACAGCAAAACCGGCTCCCGCTAAAGGTCGCGGCCGCCCGAAAAAAGCAGCTGTCGCTGCAGCACCCGCAGCGGCGAAACCCACAACAACCAAAGGCCGTGGCCGTCCTAAAAAAGCCGCTCCTGTCGCCGCCACACCAGCACCTGAAAAAGCGCCAGCCAAAAAAGCAGTCGCCGGTCGCCCTAAAAAGGCCGCTGCGGTGAAAAAAGTTGCGGCAGAAAAACCAACTCCTGCTGAAAAACCTGTTGTAAAAACAGAGCCAGCGGTTGCTGCACCTGTCGTCGAGCCAACACCACCGGTCGTTGAAAAAGCACCCTCTGAAGTGGTTGCCACACAAGCGCCTGAACCAGCTCCAAACAGTTTGTTTGGTAGCGGCGAATAATTCTAGGCTTGACCAGAATTAAATAGCATCACAAAAAAGGCGGCCACCAGGCCGCCTTTTTTCATTTCATTTGAGTCACATTTTAAAAGCGTGCTTGATAACCCGCATATACAAAACTTTCATCCAGACTGTTTTTGCCTTCTAAGTCTTGTATCACTTCATTCCCCGCCTCGAGCCGCAGTTCGGTATTTTTCCAAGGCTTGTATACACCCGCCAAGCTAATACGAATACGCGTCTGATTGGTGTCCGCACTATTATTTTTACTTTGGCGTAAACCGATTTTTGGATTCAAGGTAAAGCTTTTACCCAACTTAAAGCGTTCGCTGAATTGCAGAGTGTTAGTTGTAGCAAACGATGTACTGCCAAAACGATATGACATAGTCGCGGCATCGGTTTTGCCAAAAAAGCCCAAAGCCACGGCCTGAACGCCGATCGAGGAATAGCGATAGATACCATAAAAGGAGACATCGGATGTAATCCAGCCATCCTCACTTTCAAAAACCGGTACGTCGCTGCTCAGCGACTGATAAAAATCCGTAGTGATGTGCAGTTTTTCATCCACTCTGTAGGAATAGCTCAATGAGCCATATTCATAAATAGAGGTGCGAGATAGAGCGTTATATTTCAAGTATTGGCGATTGTAGGCATCTCGCAGATAATCTTGCACATTCAGAAAAGGCTGCCCAACCTTAATGTTCGTCGAACTTAAAAAGGGGTTGCGCTGTTGCCCATAGCTAGCTGACAGTCGGGATTTGTCACTGAGCTGATAATTCGCGCTCCAGCGGAATAAGTTTAATGTAGCGAATTCATAATCAAAATCCACATTCACGAAGGTCGATAATTTTTGCCCAGTGTACTGGGCTTTACCGCCATAAGCGGCCCGGTCAACTTCGCTGTATAAGGTTTGCTGGGTCCAATATCCGGATAAACCCCACTCTTGATTGAAGCGAATATCACCATACACACTGAAAAACATGTGCTCCAGAGAATCGTAAAACTCGGTGAAGCGCACAGGGACACCGGCTTTTGCTCCAACTGTAATGTAATCGTTGTAAGGGTATTTGATTGCAGCGCCATCAAAATACCCGTAGACACCTGCGTCATTGTCACGCTGGCGACCGGCAACCACATTCACCCCAGTATTCAAATGGGTGTAATCGATATAAAAACGCTTTATTCGGGTATTGGCCGCATCTCCCTCTTCACCCTGATCCATAAGGTCGTAACCGCTGAGTCGAGCTTCTAGCTTATGGCCCCGCCATTTGGTGGTGCCCCCGGTAAGATCAAAATGGGTTGCTATAACCGACAACACATCTTGGTCCTCGGTATATTTTCCGCTTTGAGTTAAGGACGTATAGGTTTGACCAAAAACACCGCGCCAATAATAATCTCGCACTTCATTTTCATATTTCGATCGGCGCAATGAGTCTTTGCCATCCAGTGCCGCAGTTTCTAGGGCTCTTAGGCGCTGCTCGATTCGACTCACCCAGGCACCTTCGGGATAGCGATTTAATAAATCACGATAAATAGCCTCAGCGGCGTCATTCTTCCGTAGACGTTCATAATTAACCGCCACCAATTCCTGGGCCCAAACGCGAGTTTCCTGGTTTCCGCTTAGTGCCAAGAGGCTGTAAAGCTGAAGCGCCCGGTTAAAGTCCTTATTGATGTAGGCGTCTTTGGCCAGGCGAAATAGGGGCTCAGCATCGTCATTCGCACTGCGAGGCCCCTGCGCCCCCAACCAATAAACACCGCCGCTGGTTTTCGCAAATAAATCGCTGTGTTCTTTTGGCGCAACCGATACTGTTCTCAAATTTGAAAAAGCACTGCGGTTTTCTTTTACGAACTTATCCGCAGCCTTTTGGGAAGGGAAAAAGCCGAACTGCACCATTGGCCCGTCAGCAGACTTCGCAAGAGATTCCGAAGTGTAATAAATAAGATACTGATAGCGCTGAATGCGGTTGAGTAAATTGAGCAATTCTTCTGGCTTAACTTGCCAGCGCACCGCATAACCCGCTTTGCTGTAATCTTTGTAAGACAACAATATGTTTGTTGCTGGACCATCATCAGCGCTCGTCGCTGCAACACTGGGCAATGACACTGCACTCAATGCAATCGGTAATACACAGCAGAGCATAGAATGAATAACAGTTTTTTTTATGTAGATCGCCACTTCAGCACCTTACATCGAAAACGAGTTTGTGTTGTGGCATAGACTGCACTCCAACTGGCCGGTGGGTACATGTCCCGGTGGTTGCCCCGTCGCGATACCTGTCGCATGACAAGAACGACACGCGGTTGAGACTAAATCATGATCCACCGCTGGCACCAGGGCAAACGTTTGCACTGACACATGACAAGCGTCGCATTGATCTTGCAGAATCATGATGTGGTCCTGTGGCTTACCCTCGGCTACATTGCCATTGTGACAGCTCACACAGGGGCCTGTGGCTTGGCTGTGTTGAAATGATGCCACGGGTACAAACGCGGTAGTCGAATGGCACGCATCGCAATTGTCGGTGGTCGGGGGGTGATCAGCGGGTTTACCTTCAGCCGGTGGGTTCGCATTGTTATGACAACTCACGCAAGTACCGAAAGCCTGGGTGTGATCCATAAGTCGCACGGGCTGCCAAGCATAAGTTGCGTGGCACGCCTGACAGAGATCTGACGTATTGAAGTGGTCTACCGGCTTGCCGTCGGCGTATCCCGAAGTGCCGTTATGGCAATTCGCACAGCCACCCACCACCGCGGTATGATCAACCTCTCTTACTGGCGCATAGGTTGTCGTGTTGTGGCATAAGACGCAATCGTCCAAAGTCGGCATATGATCCGCCGGCTTACCCTGGGCCTGAACACCATTGTGGCAAGCCACGCAATCATCACCCACGCCATCGTGATTAAAGCGCACAGGTTGCCAGCTGAGACTGCCATGACAACTCATGCAATCATCTGATGCCGGAATGTGATTGGCGGGTTTGCCAGGGGCCTGGAAATTATTGTGGCAGGACACGCATCCGCCAAAAACTTGGTCGTGATCAACCGTCGCCATGTCTTCCCACAGCGTGGCTCTATGACAGGCCTCACATTGATCACTGGCAACAATATGATTGACCGGTTTTGAGGTGGCGTTATAGCGCCCGTTGTTAGAATGGCAACCCACGCAGGATTGCGGCGTGCCCTTAAATTGACCGCCAATATGACATGATTCACAGGCTAATACTGAGTGCCTGCCGTCAAGCTCGAAACCGGTCTGCGCATGGTCAAACACCTTGCCTTGGCCAAAACTACTGGTACTGGCCAACAACAAGAATGCCACCGCGGCCCAAGGGCGCCATTGACGGCTTATGTACATGATGATGGTTCTCATCAAACTAGTCCTGCAAAATCAATTCGAAAAATTTATCCTGACTATGGCATTTACCACAGTTTTGGCCAAACCCTCCGCTGTGGATATCTTGACGCTCGTGACAGCGTCCACATAGCGTAGGTGTTTTTTGTGGATCGCTTCCCTCCTTGTGGCAAGCATCACAGGCGACGCCCGCGTGAGAGCCGAGCAACTC
>JBNKFP010000114.1:0-9127 GCA_050289365.1 Cellvibrionaceae bacterium
ATACTACTTTCCGCCTCTTACCTGCTGGTTAACTTACGCGTCACCCACCGTAACGGTGATGTGACTGCTACGTTTCAGAATCCGTGTGCCACGGCCCTTGGCGCGTGCACGGAACCGCTTCATGGTGCGGGCTTCGTCTACATAAATTGCCGCTACCTTCAATTCATCTACATCCGCGCCTTCGTTGTGCTCGGCGTTGGCAATGGCTGATTCCAAAACTTTTTTCACAACTAAAGCCCCTTTTTTAGGGCTGAAGGTGAGGATGTCCAAAGCTTCTTCAACGCTTTTACCGCGGATTTGATCTACTACCAATCGCGCTTTTTGCGCCGATAGACCAGCACCTCTTAATTTCGCTGCTACTTCCATCGTTCTACCTCGATACTCTGCATCTAGCGTATTAACGCTTCGCTTTTTTATCAGCCGCATGGCCGCGATAAGTGCGGGTAGCAGCGAACTCGCCTAATTTATGACCTACCATTTCCTCGTTAACTAACACGGGAACATGTTGACGGCCGTTGTGAACTGCGATGGTTAAACCCACCATCTCAGGGGAGATCATTGACCGACGCGACCAAGTCTTAATTGGACGACGATCATTTTTTTCTACAGCCACTTCCACCTTAGCTAAAAGGTGATGATCTATGAAAGGGCCTTTTTTAAGTGAACGTGGCACTGCCAATTCCTCGCTTAATTTTGGTTAGTCGTCAATTACTTTTTGTTGCGACGGCGAACAATCATTTTATCTGTTCGCTTGTTGCTTCTGGTTTTGTAGCCTTTCGCCGGAGTACCCCATGGGGATACGGGGTGACGACCACCAGAAGTCCTACCTTCACCACCACCATGAGGGTGATCAACTGGGTTCATTACCACACCGCGAACAGTTGGCCTAACACCGCGCCAGCGCGTCGCACCAGCTTTACCCAGTGAGCGCAGGCTGTGTTCACTATTGGAAACTTCACCCAAAGTTGCACGGCAATCAGCCAACACTTTACGCATCTCGCCGCTGCGCAAACGAATCGTTGCGTAGCTGCCTTCGCGCGCCACTAACTGCACTGACGCACCAGCAGAACGGGCTAACTGAGCGCCTTTGCCCGGTTTCAATTCAATACAGTGAATGATCGAACCAATTGGAATGTTACGTATCGGCAAGCAGTTACCCACTTTAATGGCCGCAGCATCGCCTGACTCTATTTGATCACCTGCCGCCAAACCTTTTGGCGCGATAATATAGCGACGCTCACCATCGGCATAACAAACCAAAGCGATATGTGCAGTGCGGTTGGGATCGTATTCTATACGCTCAACTTTTGCTGGAATCGCATCTTTGTTACGACGAAAATCAACAATTCGATAGTGATGCTTATGCCCACCGCCAACGTGGCGAGTGGTAATACGACCGGCGTTGTTGCGCCCACCGTTTTTACTGTTTTTCTCTAACAAAGGAGCGTGAGGAGCACCTTTGTGTAAATCGTGATTCACAACCTTGACAACAAAACGTCGTCCGGCTGATGTTGGTTTACATTTAACGATAGCCATGATTCATGTGCTCCTTATTCTGCGAAAGCAAAGTCAATGTCTTGACCCTGCTCAAGACGCACATAGGCTTTTTTCCAATCGCTGCGACAGCCGATGCCGTAACGTGTGCGCTTGGTTTTACCTTTAACTAACAAAGTGCGGACACTCTCGACCTTAACATTAAAGAGCTGCTCGACAGCGGCTTTAATTTCAGGTTTTTGCGCATCACGAGCCACTTTGAAAACCACTTGGCTTGCAGCCTCACCCAACGAAGCGGATTTCTCCGATACCACTGGGCCTAATACGATCTTGTATAGACGTTCTTGGTTCATGCCAGAGCCTCCTCAATCTTTTTGAGGGCAGACACTGTAACCACTACTTTTTCAAAGCGGATCAAACTTACAGGATCCAACCCTTGAACATCGCGCACATCTACTTTGTGCAGATTGCGAGAAGCCAAATACAAATTCTCACTGACGTCTTCGGAAATAATTAACACGTCATTTAAATTAAACTGATCCAACTTACCCACCAAAGTTTTGGTTTTTGGCGCATCGAGATCAAACTCTTCAACAACGATCAAACGCTCTTGACGATTCAATTCAGAGAAGATGCAGCGCATTGCAGCGCGGTACATTTTTTTATTCAACTTTTGCTCAAAGTTGCGTGGACGCGCTGCGAAAGCAACACCACCGCTGCGCCAGATTGGGCTGCGAATAGTACCTGCACGAGCACGACCCGTCCCTTTTTGACGCCATGGCTTTTTACCACCACCAGAAACATCGGAACGTGTTTTCTGAGCCTTGGTACCTTGGCGACCGCCGGCCATATAGGCGACAACTGCTTGGTGTACCAAATCTTGATTAAATTCTTTGCCGAAAGTAATTTCGGATACTGAGACAGTACCCTTAGAGCCTTCGGGCGTAGCAATATTTAATTCCATCGTCGACCCCCAGGACATTAACCTTTATTGCGCATTTTGACAGCGGGACGCACAATCACGTCACCGCCCGGAGCACCGGGAACAGCGCCTTTAATCAGTATTAGGTTGCGTTCAGCATCTACACGCACAACTTCAAGGTTTTGCACGGTAACTTGCTCGGCACCCATATGTCCGCACATTTTTTTACCTTTCCAAACACGACCTGGAGTTTGGTTTTGTCCGATCGAGCCAGGGGCGCGATGCGACAGCGAGTTACCGTGGGTAGCGTCCTGCATGGAAAAGTTCCAGCGCTTAATTACGCCGGCAAAACCTTTACCTTTGGAAGTACCAGTAACATCTACGATTTGACCTGCTGCGAAGGTTTCAACGGTAATCTGACCGCCGACTTCAAAAGACTCACCTGCATCATTACGCAATTCCCACAAGCCACGACCGGCTTCTGCTTGCGCTTTTTCAAAGTGACCCTTTGCAGGCTTAACTACACGGGAGGCGCGACGAGACCCTACGGTTACCTGTACTGCACTGTAGCCGTCGGTTTCCACATTCTTAACCTGGGTGATGCGGTTGGGATCTACCTCAACCACAGTGACAGGAATGGAGACACCACTATCTGTAAAAATTCGCGTCATGCCGCTTTTGCGGCCGACTATACCTATCGTCATTTTTTTGACCTCTCAGTGTACGGGGCTATCACCCGCTATGGCCGCCCATTTCAGAGCGTTACACATCCCAACAGTTCTTATTCAGACCCTATTGGTGTGGCTTGGAGTTTTTAACCAAGACTGATTTGAACTTCAACGCCTGCAGCCAAATCTAGCTTCATCAGGGCGTCCACGGTTTTCTCGGTTGGCTCAACAATGTCCAGCAGACGTTTGTGAGTCCGAATCTCGTATTGATCGCGCGCATCTTTGTTAACGTGCGGGGAAACCAATACAGTAAAGCGCTCTTTGCGCGTAGGCAGAGGGATCGGGCCACGCACTTGCGCGCCAGTTCTCTTTGCCGTATCAACAATCTCTTGTGTGGAAGCGTCGATCAGTCGATGATCAAATGCTTTCAAACGAATTCGAATACGTTGATTCTGCATGTGAACCAAAACTCCAATAATTTTTAAAGAACTCGACCACTCCGCTAGGGGCCGGCCAAAATGGAGGCGCAATTCTAATGTTGAGCCTAGGGGGTGTCAACAACCTTTTGATCTTTTTTACATAAAAGTCGACCCAAAAGGCTAACGGGTTTCACATTCCGCTGATCTTGGCGTTTTTTGGCCTAAAATAGAATCGCTTGAAGTAAAGACTCATCCAGTACGACTTGATTGAGACCGCTCTGACCACTTAGGCTAGCAAACTCATGAAACCGCAAGAAAAACCAGATAAAACCAATAATATCAAACACTTATACTATTTTAACCCTCATTTATACAACACACCTACAGAGCAACAACCATTGGCAGAGCTGCGCGGTCTATCGCATCAGAGCTTTTCTTTGCCCCTTCTTTCGCTCGTCCTACTTCTATATAGGCAGAAATAGACGAAGGTGACTTTTCAAATCCTGTCAAAAAACACGCCTCTAGTCCGCACCTAACGGCAGAATCGTCAATCTCAACGCCCAAAGGACCATTCTTGAAAGAGTAACCAAAGGTACGCAACAAACTTAACTCTGGGCTGGAGCATAACTAGGCGTTAAAGGGGCACAAATCACAACAATGAAACGAACTGTTTGCCTCGTTTCATTCAATTCTCATAGGATATCAGGATAAAGGTGCGATCTTTAGAGGGAGCGCCGCACATCACACCGGATATGATTTGCGTTTCTTCGCCAATTGCAACGCTACTCTACTGAAGTGAATCGGGATTTATGGACAAACAAATGCATCAGGTATCATTTAAGCTGCTGTTTAGTTTTTATCTTATTATTCCGCTTTGCTTATGCGCCTACATCCTCGATATTACCGTACTGAACGGCAGCATTAAATCGTATCTGCCTCCGTTCCCTCATTATATTTTTCTTTTCCATCTGCTGTTTGGGGCACCCCATATACTGGCAAGCAGTGTCATTCTGTTTGCTAACCGTGAGTATTATCAATTTTACAAACGCAGAGTGTTCTACGTCTCTCTGCTCATCGTGCTCTTCCTTTTGCTCAGCGCAGTGATTCTGCCATATGAAGTTGCGTTTTTTATCGTCATTACCACTAGTATTACCCATGTTATTAAGCAGCAACTCGGTATCGGCAATATCATCTGTCGTTTGCGAGGAGCACTGTACCACTACTGGGCATGGACCGGGATCAGCGCTGGCGTACTGCTGTACAACGCGATGTTTTTACGCAACGCCTTTAGTGAAAATCAGCTTCAAATACTCCATTTTTTTATGCTGGCGCTCGTCATAATTTACGCAGTTTTAACTCTGGCAAACCAGACGCGCTTGGATTCAAAAAGCGCTAAGTTATTTTTATGGTGCAATTTTAGCTTGGTGGGAGTACCTCTCTTCTTATACTCCAAAGACTACTTTTTCCTTTCGATTCTTGCTCCGCGGGTGATCCACGACATTACCGCCTTTGCTGTCTACATGGTTCACGACCGCAATAAACACGGCCTCACCCCGCAAAACCCGCTATTCAGAATGGCTAAAAAAATGCACCTCAACGTTTATTTGGTGACCCCCCTTATCGGGATTGGCATAGCTTACCTGCTACAACATCAACTGGATCCCGCCATAGCTCGCGTCGCAGGCCTATTTATCGAATCAGATCAATTCCCTCAAATTGCAATCGGTGTCGTGACTTTTTTTAACTTGCTGCACTACTACACAGAGACCTTCACCTGGGGAGCGAAATCACCTTACAGACGTTTTCTGTCTTTTGCCCGATAAGCCTATCAACTCAACCTGCTCGACTTCAGCTTAAAAATAATTTCCATAGCCAGACCGTCACCAGGGACAACATTAAGCTGTATCCTACAATGGCCGACACCAATTTCGATTCCAAGTTGTACGACATTGCCAAGACTCCGGCGGAAATCATCGCCGGCATAGAAGCTTCCAGAACGATAACGTGCGCAATCAAACCCTGGAGGCCCAAAACAGATACCAGAACACAAGCCAATACAGGTTCGACAAACAGAATTAACAGCAAAGCAATTGCCAGGGGGGTCATTTGGTCACGTGCTAATCTTAAACGCCACTGGAACCCAACTGCGACCATCACCACCGGAACCAATGTATTAGCCAGCCGAGGCAGGATGGCGAGCAACCATTCCGGGTACCCAGTGAATTTAAGGATCAACGCCACCATCAACGCCAAAAAAGGAGGAAAGCCCAGGATATTGCGAACAATGGAAGGCTTTTTCCCCTCAGAGGTCATAGCGGAGTAGTACCCCGCCACCGCAATACCGACGGTATTCAACGCCAAAAACGTACCAAACTGATCGTATAAAATCGCATAGGGGATGGCGTCTCGCCCCAGGTGGGCCTCAATTAAGGGAATACCGACAAAGCCAGTATTCCCAAGCCCGACCAACAACACCATGGCACCAGTCAAAGAACGTGACCACTTTAAACGCTGGGCAATTAACCATGTCAGCCCCGCGCCGCTGGCCATGACCAGCCAGGCAATCACAATGGGCAATAAGGCTTTCAGATCCAGGGTTAAACGGGCAATTTCATTGAGAACCAACGCCGGTAATGCGACAAAAATAACGTACACATTCAAGACGTCCGCACTGTTTTCAGGAAAACGTTTTAGGCGCTGAAACAACAACCCCAACAACAAACAAACAAAAACCAAAATCAAATTGGACAAAGCTATTTCCACCTAATGACGAAAGTGCGATTTTACTCGCTTGAGGAAATCGTAGCTCCAATATAGGCAAACACCCTGCGATCTGTCCATAAAACCACCCAATTGAGCTCATCCTTAGGGTCACCCCAATCTAAACGCAGGAACATTAGACCCAATAACCGTCTCAACTAGGTCTCATTGAGAGCAGCAAAACGGGACGGATAGAGCAGTGAATACCGTCTCCAGTTCACACCACTAAACTCCAAACGATATCAGCGATTGCTCACAGACGCCCTCTTCCCTAGACTTTCGCCAACCAATGAGACGGAACATAACCATGTGTTTTTCTGCTACCGCAAGCTTTGTTGCCAGTGGCTTATTGATTACGGGGGGAGCGGCAACATTGACCCGCTTTTCCTTTCGCCCTAAAGAATGGGCCCTCGCGGTCATTCCATTGATATTTGGCTTACACCAATTCAGTGAGGGTTTGGTTTGGCTGGGAATACAAGGACATGTCACGGAACAAATAAAAAATGCAGCGATGTATTTTTACGTTTTTATTGCTCTGTGCTTTTGGCCGGTTTACATACCCTTGGCGATGTTGATTTATGAAAAACCAAATAAAAAAATGGTGTATACCGCAATTGTGGGTGCAGGGCTGTGCTTAAGCGGTTACTTATTTTGGGGGTTCGCAATTTACTCTAAACTCTCTTTAAATCTAAATTGCTGCAAATCCATTTCCTATTACTACCATGTTCCCTGGGCATCAAATTTACTCGACGCGACCTATGTTTTTTTAGTTGTTTTGCCTTTTTTGCTGTCGACCAACGCCATGATCCGATACGTCTTAGGCCCGTGTTTTTTCTTCAGTTTTTTACTGGCTTTGGCACTTCAAAGTGGCGGCGATTATCCCTCCATTTGGTGCTTTTTAGCGGCGATACTAAGTGTCATGAATTATGTCGCCATTTGGTATCCCAGACGGCATCGCGATCAAAACGCTTAACACAAAATGGCTCAAGCGCAATGACGGTTTCGACAAAAAAATCGAGTGCGAGGCGATCCATAATAGCGCCGCACCCTTGCCTAAGTATATCGTGCTCGCAATAGAATTCTATTGTTCCATGAAGTCTAGCAACTGGTACGGAATTCGATAACCGCCCATAACCGACGCACGATTAAACTCGTCGACAAAACTATATACCCCTGCATCCGCGTAAAATTGTAACGCTGCAGATTCAGAATAAACCGGCGACAAACCCGGCCAGGTCACAATCGCTCCACCATCCGTTAACGCCAATGCCGTCTGGTAGCGCACTAAAGCCACGTCTTGTAGGGCTGGCGCCGTCACTCTGTTGACCGTTCCATCGAGCCAAGTGACAACCTCTCCGGTTTCGAGTAACACGCCAGCACTGTGGCCCCCAGCAAAAATTTTAACTACAGGGGCATCAAATTGCGGGACTTCCAATTCCTGAAAATAGTTGCCCCCCCAAATTCGTAAATCGCCACTTGTCGTCAGTGCCATACTAAAACTGCGGCCAGCAGCAACGGCGACAGCATTATCAAGATCTGCAGGGACATTGGTTTGATCTGACTGATTTCGCCCCCACGCAACCACTTTGCCATCGGCCCCAATGGCTAAGCAATGAAAAACGCTGCAGTCTGCATCCTTAACTGGGCTCACCAGAGGAGGAACGTCGAGCTGCTGATACCAATTTTCTCCCCAGACGAATAGCTCACCTTGTACAGACAAAGCTGCACTCACAACCCGATCAGCATCGCTCCAATAGTCATCATTAGCACCGGGCCAGACAAATCTAGGGCTTTCACCAAAATTGGAGGGAATGCTTTTGTAATAGTGCCGCTCTGACCGTGGAATCGGCCGCCCCTTAACTTTTACATAACGTTGATCGTTCAATTGCGCAGGTAAAACAGCATCCTTAAAAAGTGAGGTGATGGTGCCATCAAGCATGAGCACGAGATCTCCTGATATCGCCTGAGCATCAGTAAGTGCGAGTTTATTAACCTGTGGCTGACGGGTAAAAGTGTAGATTTTTGCGTTTGCTGTTTTGACGATAACTTGATCGTACTGGGCGTCCATTTCAACTACATTAGAGGGTAACGACCCCGATAAAGGCGCACCCCAAGTTACAATACTACCGTCGGCCAAAAGCGCTAAGCTGGTTTTGCCGGTAGCCTCCAAATCTTTTACGGCTAGGGTAAATTGTGGAACATTGCACTGGCCTTTGTCGTTCAAGCCCCAGGCGAAAACCTTGCCGTCAGCGCGCAGTGCTAAATTATGAAATTGGCCTGCAGCAATGCTTGTAATCCCATAATCATTGGTCAAATCACTCGGGATATTGACTTGCCCATACTCGTTATCTCCCCAAGCCAATAGATTGCCTTGATTTAAAATGGCAAGATAATGATCGTACCCCACCTCCAAAGCCGCTATTGGACCGACGAGGTTGGGTTGGATCGAGTTGGTTCCCCAGGTCACCAACTTACCGTCCTTTTGTACCACTGCGGTACTGTCTTGTCCTGCCACTACATAAACAACGTCACTTAAGCCTGGGGGCACGGCCGACGCTGAATTAAAAGACTTCTCGGTGGTCGTTACTTGGCCATCCGCAGTGAGAGCAACGGAATGGTTCAGTCCGGCAGAGACCATAATCAGAGGTTGGTCATCACCAATTTGACTTTTGTCCGCGTAGTTACTTCCCCAGCCCAAGGCTTTGCCATTCTCGACTACGAAGAAGTTATCTTCTCCAGCCACTATGGTTTTTATTTCAAAATTTATGGTATTAGGGTGAGCAGGAACTTTCGAGCGCACCTCGGTGTGTCCACCGCAGGCTTGCAGAAAGAAAATCAGTGACATTGGGAAAGCAACGCTGAGG
>JBNKFP010000115.1:0-9111 GCA_050289365.1 Cellvibrionaceae bacterium
GCTCGACTCCTCCGCACTTGGCGAAATCGTTTTCAGGACGTCGATGCCCTGCTCATCCGCAACCACAACGTCTCCAGAACAGGCATCCACGTTCAGATCTGAGCTTTTCACTTCCAACACATAGTCAGGCAGAACCTGGTTGCAATAGTCCGTTGTTTCAAATCGAAAGCGGCCGTAGTCTATGGTTTCTACGTGGCAACTATCTGCCCGTATTATGTAGGTTAGCGAATTGACTTGCTCTGGAAACCCGGGTTGCCGAGCCGTAGCCGTAAAGACGCCTGTTTTTTCATAAAGGCCCTCAAAATAGCAGAGTTTTGGATCGCCCTCAGAACCGACTGACTGCAAAACTTCAACATTGCCATCCGAATCTGTGGCCACCACCTCCGCCAGACAAGGATCAGCAAAGCCAACCTCTCCAGGCGCGGTGATCATTTCTACCGATATTTTTAAAGCTGGAACGAGTTCATCTGTACACACTTTTTCGCTGTGCACAGCCGGACCCTGAACTTCGCCAGGGGATGCCCATTTGGCGGACCAAATAGCGGACGCTTTAGTAAAATACACACTATCACCCAATACAAAACCGTGGTCCAATCCCAACATACCAGGCAATTCAAACGTGTTAGTTTCATTCATAAAACCCAGTTCAACACTTTCTGCAATCAACGTTCCTGCATTATTCATTTTTACCTTGTTCGAACTCAATCCATTTATTTCGAACAGTTGCAACCCAGTGCTCACCCAATCATTTTTGTAAGCATTCACTGGAAAAATGATTTTGATTTGATCTTCATTCTGATAAAAGATCTTTAATTCCCTATCGTCTTTAAACGCGTCAGTCCATGCACTTCGACCACTCAAAGTAATCTTATAGCTATCCACAAGAGCCGCTGAGCCGCCCGCTAGGTTAAACAGCTCGGCGATGAGCCCATCTTGATGTCCTATCGAGTTAACTGAAATAACAAACTCATAGTCGTCATTCAATTTTTTAGAAATCAAACCAAGTGGTCTATCCACTGTACCTGAAAAAAAAGGATTTGCGGGGTCGTCTAAATTGATCAAATTGGGCTTCTGCATATCGTAGTCCTTTTCACCTAATAGGTCGCCAAATCCGTAAGCCTGATTTTCTTCAAAAATCAATCTACGAGAACCAATGGGAAAAGGACTATCGGACCTCAATAAGTCCAAAGATGTGGTGTCAACCTCATTCGGAATGACCGATAACACCGATAATTGATCGTCCTCCTCTGCGATCACGCGCAATTGCAGTTGATTTTTCGTATCCCGCGTTGCGATACGAAAATCCCCTTTAAACGCCGCAGCATAAGGCGACTTGGGTCCGTCGACACGGACAGGCTGATTAAATAGATATTCAACTATTTGTGCACCAGGGATAATCACTGAGTTGGGATCAGACTTAAAATCCAGCGAAACTTTGAGCACACCCGTTTTTACGCTCGGTTCTAACCAAGTCAAATACAAATCTGATGTTGCGAAGTTGGCCGTATCAAAACGGTTTGCAATACATTGGCTGGCAACCAATTGGCGACTTTGGAGATCAATTGTGGAGATGTGTACAAGCGTGTTACCTCCCAGATTGCTATCAAAATCGATCGGTAATCGACAACCCGCCGTCAAGGGACGAATAACACCGTTTTGAGAATAATATGGCATCAGCTCTTCGACGGCTTTAATTTGATTAATTTTTTGCTCGACTTCCACCAAGCCACTGCCAGACGATTTAGCCAGCGGAGTACCTTCGATCATTGTCGGAACAATGACCTGAGTAATTAAAAACACTTTCGAGCCGATTTTTCGGGCCATGATGAGGGTACCTTCAATATCAATCGTGTCCTCGGCTATGGGGCTTGCAGCATTAGCAAAATTGACAAACTGCAGTCGCTGATATCGGTAGGATAAACTCTGATCGCGAAGGGGGTGAACTTGAGAGAAGGTATCGTCAAAACGCTTGCTCAGGTTGATCAGCTGAATACCATCATCGCCCTCTAAGGTTGCATTAAAAAAACCCTGTTGAACTACGCCGAGCCCCTCCAAGGGCACCGACGAGATGACCTTTGCACTCGCATCAGTGGCATTTAACTCTGCGACCTGCAAGCCCACCGTTGGATTACTTTGATAATATTCGTCGTTACCGTAAGTTTGCATGTACCAGTGAGTACCCTCGACCATTTCCGTCAAGGGGTTTTCTACTTCAGGAAGTTGGTATATATTCCCACCATAGGCATTGCCATAGCTATCTGTATTGAGGATCCCCGCCTCCCACTCTTTTGGATCACGATATTCCGCACCCGAGCTATAGCCACTATATTTAAAACCCCAAGTGCCAGACGCTTGAGTACCGGCATAGCTCATCCTTAATCCGTTAGACAAATAGTTGAGTAGTTGGTCAGAACTCGTTATCGTAAATCCAGAGCTAGCACCGCGCTGATAGGTGAGGCGTTGATATGACGCCTTCAGCGCCACCTCTTCTTCTGTGAGTTCGGGACCGGAGTCAATGATTTCATTGCAGGCACTTAGGGATAAAATCAGGGGAAAGAAAAAAAATTTGATGTATTTCATGATCTGTTTTGGCCGCTATTTTTGAGGCAAACTACCTTAAGCTGCACTGCGATAAAATACGTAAATATACGTAATTCACGCGTTTTGAGAACACGTCGGGTAGCACTCTCATTATTGTCACCCTACTCGCTTCCGTTTCGATGAATTGTTTCAATTGAATCACAACCGCTTTTACCTGAAACGCCCTAAAGCGAGTTCGCCATGAGCAATTTCTGACTCTTTTGACCAACCAGACGAATCCATTAGAACATCGGATACACAAGCGCGCAGATATTTTGCCTCTGGAATAAAGATCAATATGTTTGAATGTAAAACCATTTTTAAACGCAGTGACTTACAGACGCAATGGGTTCCACTCGGAAATCCAATAATAGGCTAGACTACCCCTTTCCCTAAATTGCTCCCGCAGGTCATCAATGATTCCAGCGCTCTTAATACTGTTAATCGCAGCTGTCTACGGCCCATCTCTTTGGGTAAGATACGTGTTGTGGAGGCACTCAAAAGAATTGGACGGGATTCCAGGTACGGGCGGCGAATTGGCCCAGCATTTAATCGAGCGTTTTGAGTTACGGGGTGTCAGTGTGCGTGAAGGCGCAACCGGAGAAGACTTCTATAACCCCCAGGAGAAAGTGGTATCCCTCAGTCCACGAGTATACTCAGGCAGATCTCTAACGGCCATCGCTGTCGCTACCCACGAAATTGGCCACGCCATACAATTTTATCGCGACGAGCCCGTCAGCCGCTTACGAGGACGCTACCTCAACAAAGCGTTAGCACTCAAAAGACTTGGCACGGGCCTATTTACCTTTTTATCCTTCATCGCAATTATCCTGAAAATACCGCACCTATTTGCGCTTTCGGCTATTGTCGCGGTCGCCGTAATGGTGTTGTCCGCAGCCTTATATTGTGTGATCTTACCAGAAGAATTCGACGCCAGTTTCAACAAGGCCTTACCTATATTGAAAAATGGATATGTTCCTGAGCAGCATATCCCAGCGATTCACAGCATCCTTCGCGCGGCGGCTCTGACCTATGTTGCCGCCGCCCTGGCCAACGTATTGAGTTTATGGCGCTGGTTTCGAATTTTGAGATAGGGATAATCCGATCAAATAGATGCTTAAAATGCTCCCATTTCCGCGCTCTAAAGCATCCATTTTTTATCCTGCTATAGTTCTTATAATCAGAGTAGTTCTCGTATCAAGAGTCGTATGGTGCCTGCATTACCCAAATACAAGTTCATACACCAATAAAAGAGGACGCTGCACAAGCGCCTGTCAAAACCGATGCCACTGTACACTTTATCAATCAACCTACTGCTTGGGCTTTTCGCGCTGTGTATCTGTATTAAAACAGATGCTGCAGAAAAGGTTGTACTGCAACTTAAATGGGAACATGAATTTCAATTTGCAGGCTATTACGCAGCTCAGTGGCAGGGTTACTACGATCAAGAAGGTCTGGAAGTGGAAATTCGCTCGCATGCCCGAGCAGATGGCACAGTTGTCTCCCCTCTAGAAGAAATCAACAGTGGTCGAGCCGACTTCGCCATCGGTGGAGCTGATATTTTTGTCAGTGCAGGGAAAGGCAATGACCTAAAGGTGTTAGCCCCTATATTTCAGAGATCGCCAGGAGCCATCTACGCTCTTCGTACTCAAACGCCGTTTACCATCGAACAGGCCTCTCTTATGCGGTTCGCAGCCTTGTCCACAGATGACACTTGGCTTGAAGCGCGCGCGATGTTCTTCATCCAGGGAATAGATTCACACCGGCTGCAGTTTTTGGACAAGCCGGTCAGTCCAGACACCCTCGTTGCCGGCGAAGCTGACGCCGTAGCGACATACAGTGTCTCTGCCGAATTTCGCGCAGCGGAGCTGGGTGTGAAGTTGGTTTCGCTGCATCCCAGCGACTACGGCATACAGTTTTATGGGGACACCCTCTATACCAGTGGTAAGCTCACGCGCGAACGCCCGGAGTTGGCGGAAAAATTTCTGCGAGCAACACTTAAAGGCTGGCAATACGCGCTGAATAATCGGACCGAAATTGCAGAGAGAATCTCCAATAGCCTACCTCGCTACATTTACCAATACGACAATTTTCAACAGTACAACTTAAACTTCGCCAGACAGATCGATAATTTCTTGTTCTCTCCCGCAGTGGAAATAGGGCATGTGGATCTCTCTCGCTGGCAAAGGACATACGATGCCCTCGAACGCTTGGGTGAAATTGCCCAACCCTTCGATCCAGCGTCTCTGCTATTTCATTCACCGCCGGAGCAAACCTCGCCCTACGACAAGGGTTTATCCGTCTGCATGGGCCTCGTTTTTCTGCTGCTCTTGGTGCTTTTCTTCAGCTGGCGCAACCGCCATTATCGCAGAGCGCAAGTGGCCCTTCTGGCGCTGTTACTGCTGCTGGAACAGGGCCTAGAAGCTTGGCATCAACACGACGCCAAAGCTCAACAGTCCATCAGAACAGTGGAAAACCTCGCCACGATACGCTCAAAGCTAGAACAGGTTTTATATCGCAACTTGGCAGAACTGACGGGTGTCGCCGCGTTTATCGCTGCCAATCCCGATGTCACTCAAAGTGAGTTCGAAGATTATGCCAGCGCGATTCTCAAACAAGATCCACAGCTCATTAATTTGGCGGCGGCGCCGGGGCTAATCGTTAAATACATTCACCCCCTTCCAGGAAATGAGGCGGTATTAGGCTTGAATTATCGGTTGAATACCCAGCAAATGCCTGCAATTACACGAGCCATTGAACAAAACGAAACACTGATCGCCGGACCGGTAAACCTCGTCCAGGGCGGTATGGCCTTCATCAGTCGCGCTCCCGTACGTATCACCGCACGAAATGGAACGCCGACGTTATGGGGGATCGTCTCGGCCCCTATTGATGTGGCTTCGGTCTACAGAGAAGCCGGTTTACTGGACACGGACCTTGGAATGAAGATTGCCATACGAGGACAGGACGGCAAAGGCGCCAAAGGAGAGGTTTTCTACGGTAGCCAGGAGACTTTCTCACACCCCGATGCAGTGACCCAGACCATCAGCTTCAGCGGCGGCTCCTGGCAAGTTGCAGCAGTTCCCATGAGCAACGACACCGCATCAACGCCCAGATTAATTCTGATTCGTTTCTTTTTCTTGCTGCTGGCGTCGCTTCTACTCTTATTACTTGCTGCTCGCAGAAACACGCTGATCAACCGCGAACACTATCATGCGGTGTTACGCAATAACGCCGAATTTATGCGCGAAGTGGAAACCGTAGCCAAAGTAGGCGGCTGGCGAATGACCAGTAAGGATTTAATCAGTGACCTTTCTCGTCAAACCCAAGTACAGCTGCACTTGGATACAACCGTAACACAGATTCCCATCGCCGCTTTCGCGGAAAAATTCGCACCAACCGATCGGATGGATCTGGCCGCACAGTTACGCGAGGCATTGGTTAACAACGAATGTATCGACCAGGAAATGCGCAGCCGGGATTACAACGACTGGTTTAGGCTCATCGCTCACCCGCTTATGGATGACAATGGCCACTGCGAATTAATTGGCGCACTCCAAGATATCACCGAGAAAAAAAATGCAGACGCCAAAATTGAGCGTCAAGCGACCTATGACAGCTTGACAGACCTCCCCAATCGCGCACTGTTTTACGACCGACTCGAAACGGCTATTAAACGCGCACAGAGAAACAATGGGAGTATTGCTGTGCTGTTTGTGGATATTGACCATTTCAAAGCGGTAAACGACAACTACGGTCATCGCGAAGGCGACAGCGTTTTGCAAGAATCGGCGCGAAGAATACAATCTTGTCTGCGGGAATCTGACACAGTGGCGCGCCACAGCGGTGATGAATTCACGATAATTTTGTACGACCTTCAGCGGGGAACCTACGTTGACCGAGTAGCAGAAGAACTATTACAGGCTTTCAGTGCCGGATTTAAAATTGGAGCGTCGGAAATTTTTTGCGGGGTCAGCATCGGTATTGCCCTTTACCCTGGTGACGCCAGCAACGCCGAAGAGCTTATCGTCAACGCAGACCAAGCCATGTATGAAGTGAAAAAATCGGGGCGCAATGGCTGGCATTTTTACACCGAGGAAATGCAACGTCGATCAGAAATTCGTCACCACCTCTTCAATGATCTGGTAACGGCCATTCGCGATGATGAATTGAGTGTGCATTTGCAACCCATTGTTTCCACCCAAACAGGGCAGACTGTGGCTTGCGAAGCCCTGGTGCGCTGGCAACGCGCTGACGGCAGCTGGCTTTCTCCAGGAGAGTTTATCCCCTTGGCAGAAGAAACCGGGCTAATCAATCAGATCGACTACCTTGTTATGAAAAAATCCTCTGACGCTTTGGTGCGGATCAATAGCCAATTTAACTGCGCCATAATTCTCTCGATAAACGTCTCTCCACGACTCTTCCAAACCAAGGACCAAGCCTTGAATCGTTGGATGGACTTGGTTCGCCAAGCCAGTCAGGCGATACCGATTTCAGTGGAAATCACCGAACGCCTGTTGATCGACGAGTCCAACCGCGCCTCCCAGGCCTTGAACGATCTGGCTAAATTGGATGTAGGAATTGCCATAGATGATTTCGGTACCGGCTACTCATCTCTCAGTTATCTTACACGCTTCCCGGTTACCACATTGAAAATCGATCATTCCTTTGTCTGGGGAATCGGCGCGACACCGGCCTGCGAATCGCTGATTGAAACCATACTCGCCATGGCCAGTAAACTGGACTTAAAAGTGGTGGCTGAAGGTGTCGAAACTCAAGCCCAACTGGATTATCTAACACAACTGCAATGCCACTGTGTACAAGGTTATTATCTAGGAAAGCCGGCCTCAATCGCTGAGTTTGAAGCACGCATTCAAGCTGAAACTCAACGCCTCAATAGAGCCTAGCTCAAAACAGCGCTGGCACTGTCCACATGGATCGCCGCAATGCCCATATAACAAAAACCCGCAACAGAAAATATGCGCCCCAACACCTACCTTTTGAAGTCAATGCCATCAAGTCATTGACACCCGAATCATAAAATCGAAAATAAAAGCGTTTTTGATCGCACCCGACACCCCCTTTCGTTGTAAGGATCACTTCTCCGGTCAAGGTGAATATTTCACAACATTCCAGCGCAAAAATTTACATAAACGCCACAGCGATTTTTATACATTAAGCGCCGTGGCGGAGAACAAGTTTCATATCAAGGATGTAACGGTATTTAACTGCTAAATCGCCCATTAACTTTTAAATACATGACCACAGAGAATTTCATTATGAAACGCTTATTAGTAGCTCTATTTACAGGAACTTTGGCACTTTCTTCCTTCACGGCCTCAGCCGCTGACTGTAACTTGGTATACGACGAGTATGAGAGTTTGATGAACAAGTACTTTTTAATTGCTCCAGGTTGGTATACCACGGTAAAAAATAACCGTATATCTCGCAATGAATACAATGGCCAGCAAAAAGGTCAATTTTTACTGAAAAGTGCACACAAAGGCTATGGCATTGCGGTTGTCCATACAAACAAAAACACCTGGGGTAAATTATTGTACACCTGGAGCGCGGGCGGCACTGAATTGATCATTAAAGAAGCGACTCTGTACGGCCGTGTCCTGGACGGTTACAAGCCCCGCACTCTGCGCAACATTCGCATTCCATCCTCATGGACATACGACCTGGATACTGGCACTCTGGGTGGTTCGGGTGCAGACATCTGGTTCCACAATGTCGATGGCAATACCATGTACCTGGAAGAGCGAAACGGTGCAGACTTGAGTTTCCCGATGAAGAGCTTGTGTGACTGATCCATGATCCTATGCGCCCCTTATTATTTGCATTAAAATAGGGGGCGCCATCAACAGAGGGGGAATGTAAAAAGGATTTACCCCACGCCCCGATTAAAAAACAACCAAACAAATTCATTGGATTCATCAAATCCCCCCTGCTCCAAATCCGTTGCCCCCAAAACGTGCTCAATAGGTGGCCAACCGGACTCATTGTGCAAACAGTTCGAAAAGTTGTTTAACAACAACGCATTAAGCAAAACCAATCGATGAGTTATCCCTTGGGCTGGAACCTCTTCAAGAGCCAACAACTTGAGTTCCCCCTTAAAAAATCTCGATCAAAAAGCTATTGTCCGAACAGTCTGGGTCACATTCATACCCGCAGCGCTAAGATAAGCTAGAATTGGATTGCCAAAAAACAATCAAACATCATATAACGCGTGTTTCACTAGGAATTAAATATGGCAATTCAGAAGAAATTATTATGTCTGCTGTTACCGACTTTGGTAGTCTTCACTCAGGAGGCCAACGCTTTCGAAGATGATCGAAAGGGCTTTTTATTGGGACTTGGGATCGGAGTTCATTCGATGGACCTTGATTTCAATTATCAGGGTTCAAAAATCTTTTCTGATTCCAGCAATGGGCTAGCAACATCGTTTAAAATCGGCGGCGGCATAACCAACCAATTTGCTCTGTATTATGTGCGCAATGCCTCTTGGTTTAACGCAGATTTTGGCTA
>JBNKFP010000116.1:0-9063 GCA_050289365.1 Cellvibrionaceae bacterium
CCCGGTGTTGGCGCCGCTGGTTATCGTATTAGATTGCGATTCAATGACCTGTTTAATCGTTTCGCTGAATAGATTGATACCCAAATTACCTTCTTTTAATGGGTAATTGAGGGAGAGATTGTGGTGTAGCCCTTGTTCTGGCTTTAATTTCGGGTTGGCTTCACTGATGGTGTTATAGGCTTGGTATTGACTGAACAATTCCTCAACGATTGGGAAACGGTAGGCTTGGGCCAGCGAGTATCGAACAATGAACTGATTTTCCGATTGGAACCCAATAGAAAATTTGGGTGAAAATTGATGGTTTGATATATTCGGCGTTTTGACTATGTCCAGCTGTGGAGTAGTGTTGTCATTGCTGGTGTAATAACCATCTCGGCTGCGGAAAGCTTCATATCGCCCGCCAAAAGTCATATCGATTTTTGGACTTAACTGCCAAGACAGTTGAGCGTAAAGAGCACTCATTTCAGTTTTGCCGCCGCTGCTGTTGGTCAATTCAGTCTTGGCTGCGTTTTGATAGGAGTTGGAATCGTAGATCTGTGTATTGAGTTCGTAAGATTCATAGCGGACCCCGGTGACAAGGTCCAACCCATTGCTATAGACGTCTTCGCTGCGCAGTTTTAATTCGGCAGTTTGCCAGCCGGAATCACCTAAATCGGTTATTTGACCTTCGTCTGTGTGTCCACTGTAGGCCGGATTCGTGAGTGATGCAGAGGTTTCGTCTTTCAGAATTTGAAATTGATTGATATTGGCTTCGAGCGTTGAGCGTTCGGAAATATCACCGCGCAATCGCATACCAACGGACAAACTATTGCGATCGAGCACGCTGACGTTAAGACGCGTTGGAGAAATGTTCAGGTTTAATCCATCTTGGCTGACAAGTCCCCCCCAGACTGCGCTGCCATTTTGATCTCGAATGTAGCTGGTTGGATTGTTAGTGGATGTGCGATCCTCATAAGCGACGTTCAATAAGCCAGTCCAGTCGCCCAGGTCATAACCCAATTTCAATTTATAGTTGTTCGTGACGGTCTCGACCACTCCAGTATCGCCAAAAAACCAGCGTGTTTGCGGCAACCCGTTGGCATCTGGAACGGCGTCATAGCCACTGACTAAGCCATCAATTTCGGCCACCGGGTCCGTAGGATTCTGCACTGGACTGCCGTAGTAGTATGTTTGCGGTTGAGCTTTGTTATCGAGACGGTTAAATGAGAAGTAATAACTGAGGTTACCGGTTTTGTTGCCGTAAGACAAAAAGCCTTTTTTGCCGGCTAAGGGTTCGTCAAAACCGTAAGCGGCAAAATCCTGGCTGAACAGCGATAAGTCTGCGTGAAATTCCTGATGTTGTGGAATGGCAGTTTCGATCAACACCACGCCACCCATGGCATTGCCGCTGTATTCGGCGCTAAAAGGCCCGTAAATCACTTCAACCTGCGCAATTTCACTGGCGGATACCATGGTCCAGCGCGGAGCGCCATTCCAGCGGGACTGCAAAAAGTAGTGCAACGGAACCCCATCGGCGAAGACCATGCTGCGCGACGTTTGAAACATATTGGAACCCCGAATACCCATGGTGCCGTTAGCATCACCGATAAAGCGGCGGCGAATGACCAAGCTGGGTTCGTATTTCAGTAAGTCTTCGGTTGTGACCGCGTTGATCGCAATCATGTCCTGTTCGACTAGCAAACTCTTGGGGTTTATGTTAGCGGCAGCATTACTACTGTGCCCCTTGCCCCAGACCATCACTTGTTCTAAATTCTTTGCCTGCTTATCCGTGGTAGTCTTATCGCCGAATTCTTCGGCAAATCCGGTGATTGGTATTATGATTGATAATGTCGAGATTGATAGTGTCGATGCCAAAAGCACAAAATGGCTGATGTATTTGTTCACAAGCTTCTATTCCAGAGTTTTTTAGCAACGCGGATTATATTGGTATGGGCTAGGGTGCGACATGTGGCAAATTGTCGCAGCGGTTAAGTAGGGGTCGGTTGACGATGTACAATTGCAGTAAGATCAGATGATCTTATTTAGGAATCTATTTCAACAATTATTCGTATTCTTATGACTTTTACCAGTATGTCCATACTCTCCCCCCATTCCGGCAATCGCCTTTTATTGTTGCAGCGCTTAATGCTCCTGAGGGCTATTTTGCTCGGCTGCGGACTTTTAGTGGTGTTGACATTTCCTTATTTGATTGAAATTCAAATCAAACAAACACCCCTGCTGATGGTACTCATTGTTGGTCTAGTGTGGTCAATCTTATTTTGGTTAATGCATCATCGAAGAGAAATTGTTAGCGATTGGGTGTTAGTGAGCCATTTGGTGGTTGATGTGATCTTGTTAATGGCTTTGGTGTGGTTTAGTGGGCGTGCAACCAACCCTTTCATCTACTATTTATTGGTTGTCATTTCGATCAGTGCGAGTATTTTTTCCGCGCGCATACTCTGGGCGTTTAGTTTAGGTAGCATTGCCTTATATTCATTTTTAGTTTACACGGATTTCAGTCAGCATTTATTGCATATGCCCAAGGATTTTCAGAATCATTTGCTTGGCATGTGGATCAATTTTGTCGGCAGTGCATTGTTGATCAGCTTTTTTATTTCGCGAATGACCACTGCCTTGCGCGATCGTGAAATACAGCTGGCTGCAGCACGAGAGCAAACCTTGAAAAACGAGCAGATTATTGGTATTGGCACTTTGGCCGCGTCAACGGTGCATTCTCTGGGTACGCCTTTGTCAACCATCGCGATTTCTTTGGGTGAATTGGATGAATTGGGTTTGCGCAATAAAGAGGCTTTGCAATATTTTGATATTATTCGTAACCAGGTGGATCGCTGTAAACAGATTATGAGCAAGCTGTCGTTGCTGGCCAACAATGATGCTGAAATTGATGCGACTTTGCCGTTATCTGAACTGGTAAAAGATATCAGCGAATATTTTACTTTAGTCAATGCTCAACCTAACCCAAATATGATTGTTGAACCCAATTTTTTGAATGAGTTGATTCCCGGCAATTTGTTGCTGAAACACGCATTGATCAATTTGATCGATAATGCAATTCACGCGGCTAAATCACAGGTTACTGTGCGATTTAAGGTAGACGATGACTGCTTTATTACCTATATAGAGGATGACGGCGAGGGTATCCCCGCGAGTATTTTAGAAAATATTGGCAAACCTGTGGCTTCTGGGCGTGAGGAGGGCCTGGGAATTGGGATATTTCTAGCCAATTCAACGGTTGAAAAGCTGGGTGGTTCAGTTCGTTTTATCAGTGCTAGCCAATCGACAACAACGCAAATGACCAGCGTTTTGGTCAAGATTCCATTGCAATCGGAAATGCTAAATGCTGAATAAATTATTGTATTTAGAGGATGATGAGCAATTGGCAGCCTTAACATCAAGAGCGCTGCGCAAACGCGAATTTGACGTGGTTCATTTCACATCTTTGGTTTCCGCTCAAAGTCATCCAAACTTGGCGCAATTCACCCATGCTCTTTTAGATTTGAAGCTTGATGATGGCCATGCACTGAGTTTTATTTCAGAATTACTCGAATTTAATGAAGAAATGAGAGTGGTTGTGTTGACGGGCTATTCAAGCATTGCAACTGCGGTGCAGGCTATCAAATTAGGCGCAGTAAATTACTTGGCGAAGCCCTCGAGCGTAGCACAAATTGTTAGTGCCTTCGAAGCGGATGAATCTTGCCAAGTTGGTGACGAACTTGAATCAGGTGACCTTTCATTAAAACGTCTAGAATGGGAGGCCATTCAGCAAGCCCTGGCGGAAAACAATGGCAATATCTCAGCGACTGCACGGCAACTGAATATGCATCGTCGAACTTTACAGCGCAAGCTGTCCAAAAAACCGGTTAAGCGTTAGGCAAGGCGGCAGTGCTTCTATTCGCTAAATAGGAACAGACAGGGAAAATTCGGTGAATTGACCCGGTTTGGTATCGAGCGAAATTTTGCCATTGAGATTCCCCAATATGTTTTTCACCAATTCCAAGCCGACGCCTCGTCCTGAATGTTCATTGACGTCGTCTTTAGTGCTCAGTCCCGGATGCGTGAGGATTTGTAATAATTCCTGTTGAGATAGCTTTTGCTTGTTTTTGATGTCAAACAATCCGAGACTGATCGCTTTTGTAACGACTTTTTTAATATCAATACCTTGTCCATCATCACGAATTTTAATGGTTAATCGATTATTGAGTTTTTTCAGGATGATGTGCAGACAGCCATATTCGGTTTTATGATTCCTAACGCGAGTGTCTGGGGGCTCTATTCCGTGTGCGATAGCGTTGCGAATCAACTGGGATATCAAAGTGGTTATTTGTCGATATTTGTCTGCGGGCAGCAGGTGTTTGTGGAGGTTTTCGTCGATGATTTTTATTTTCTTATGGCAATCGCGCGCAATTTTGTGAGCATATTGCTGGATATAGCTGGATAATGCGTCTTCCGCATGATTTTCTTTGTGTTCTTGGTATTGGGTAAAGCGCTTGAAGAGCGCAGTGATACTGTCAAAACGCTTTTCGGTTTTATCAAATTGCAGACTCAGTTCTTGAAGTATGAGGGCGTCTGGCTGGGACGACAAGGCCAAATGCTGCGCATAGTCCTCCAAGGCGTGAATGCTATGTTCTATCTCGTGTAGCCCCAAAATGGCTGCATCGCCCTTAATTTGGTGGAACACTTGCAGGAGCTTGTTGACGATTTTCAGTGGTTGCTTTGGTGACTGGCTTAACTCGCCAATTTTGGCTCTACAGGACTGGAGCAATGCTTGGGTTTCGTGAAAAAAATCGCCTGCGATTTCCGTGTCCAGCTGCGTCAGTGTTTCAATCAAGTCCAGTCGTTGATTGAAATCTTTTTTTAATTGAATGGTATCTTCATCCGGTGTCAAACAGGGTACCATCATTGCTTGCCACGTGGTGATGATCCATTTCGGTTGATGTCTTGGAACGCCTTGTGAAATCAGATGGAAAATCGTGCTGGTCGAGACACCATTGACCTGAATGGTGCGTTCTTGTGACCAAGAAACATCATCGGATTCAGGGTTAAGAAATACGTTTTGCAGAGACAATTTCCAAGATCTGAGATCCTCCTCATCCATACAGCCATGAAAAAATTGTTCCAGTGAGGAATTTACCTCAGTTGTGTCCAATCCCAATTCTAAATGTTTCATTTCACTGATAATGATTTCTAATTTCTGATTGACAACCACGTAGCCTATTTGCAGTTGTTCCAGCGCGGTGGATTGTACTTGCTGCAGTCGCGCATGACGTTGGTTGGAGCGAATTTTCCCTAAACCATAGATGCTTGCGATGATCATCAACAGTGATATTGGAATCAAGCCAAGATAGGTTGTGCTTTGCTGCCAACGTTCTATCGTAAATTTTTGCTGGTTGATGGACTCCAGCCGCTGAATCAGCAAAGGGGTGATATCCAATTGGAGTTGTTCAATAAGTTGCTTGGTCGACGATGTCGCTGCGGCATTGGGTGTAGACGCCTGCACCACGCTGGATTGCAAAGCCAATTCACTGATTCGAAGTTTTAACTGTTTTGACGTTTCCCGATCAATGGGTTCCAAGTTTGGTAAATAGGATGCAATCGGTCCAGGCAAGGATTCTGTCTGCCCTAAGTCATCGATGACTTGAATCCACTGATCTGTATTGAATGAGCCTTTATTGTGGCCTAATTGCATCAAGGACAGGCGTTGTTCGTGAGTGTCTTGAATATCTTGATTGAGTTGAATGAGGGCGCTATTGAATTGATATTGGGCGTAAATGACTAAGAATGCGGTTGCGCCACACAGAATCAATACAAACAGGTTAAAGAGTATTGGCAGGCAATTGCGTAAATAATTTGGCCTTGTGATGGATGTCGAACTCATGAATTGGCTGTCTGCTTATCGAGCGTGGGAATAATGTTGCAATGGTTTGTGTGGATTTAAGCTCTGAGCTGTGATGAACGCCTCGTCTTCAGGCCAAAAGCCTAGTCTGAGGAGCGTTTTATATGAATGTAAGGCGATGGGTACAGGATTCATTTTTGCCTTATGCGTTGCTGAAAGTGGTGGGTGTCGAGTTCCCTGCTTGGTCATGTGCCATTCGACTATCCGGGAGCGACGGTGGTTGCGTCGGGTTTTCACGTGTCGCCCATTAGATCATTTTTTCCCTGTCTGCGAAACCTAGACATAAGTGTGTGAGGCGTCGATTCCGTTGGTGCTTTGGCCTTGAGACAGCGAGTGAAAGCTAGGCTTGGTTTGGCTGGAGCTCCAGGTTCGCCAGCTTGATATAGAGCCAATTCTTTGACATTTCTCTAAGTTGATGATCTATTTCTTTGAAAACTAAGGAAAAAATATTTGGCATCAGGTTTGCAGATGCTAAAGATATCGCAATCAAATTGTCGAAAATTTGTCAGGAGAGCGCAATGTCAGATATGTCCGCAGCTAAGCCGACTAGCTCAGAGCAGGGCCGGGTTGCAATGCCGTCAGTCGCACAATTTGATGCCGCTAGGCAATTGGCTAACTCCTATCACTTTTTAGAAGGCAAAGTGGCCCAGCTCACTCGTGAGTTGGATGCTATGTCAGAGCAAAAAGAAATTGAATTGGAGAACCGTAAACAAATTGCCGGACGGATGCAGGCGTTGCTCGACTTTTTACCGGGTGGAGTGATTGTGATGGACGCTAGTGGCGTCGTTGTGCAAAGTAATCCCGCAGCCCGTGAACTGCTGAAACACGATCTCAATAATCATCTCTGGCGCGATATCATCTCGATCTGCTTCGCTCCGCGCAGCGATGACGGCCTGGAGGTGTCCTCGGTCGATGGTCGCCGTTTTAGTCTCGCTACGGCATCCTTGGAGGATCAGGGGCAAATCATTCTGTTAACGGACCAAACAGAAACCCGGCGATTGCAAGACCAAGTTAGCCGCCATGAAAAGCTATCGGCGATGGGCAAAATGGTCTCGGCTCTCGCCCATCAGATTCGCACTCCTTTGTCTGCGGCCATTCTGTACGCCAATCATTTGTGCAGCGAGCAAGTTCAACCGGAAAGACGCAACCTGTTTGCTCGAAAGTTACTCAGTCGCTTGGATCATATGGCCGAACAAGTGAAAGATATGCTGTTGTTTGTCCGCAACGAACTGCCTCTCAATGACGTTATCTGCTTGGAAGATCTGGAGATAGGCCTGCGTGCCGCTATGGAGGTTCCGCTGCACACCAGCAAGAGTCGCTGCATTTGGCAAAACCCTAATGCTCGCGTCGAAATTCGCTGCAATCGTGAAGCCCTAATCGGCGCTCTACTCAATCTGGTCAACAATGCTATTCAAGCTGCAGGTGAAGGGGCCCGTTTAAAGGTGTCGTTTATACGAACCGCGTTAAATGGTGAATCTGCCATAGCCATAGCCATAGCCGATAACGGTCCTGGAATGGCGCCAGAACAACTAAATTCGGCCAAGGAGATTTTTTACACCACTAAGCCTCAAGGTACAGGTCTTGGCTTAGCGGTGGTGCAATCCGTGGCACGTGCTCACGGTGGCGTCTTTCGTCTGCAATCGCAGTTGGGAAGAGGGACGTGCGGTATATTGACCTTGCCTCTGGTTGAGGCCTTGGCTGATCGCATCCCGAAATAAATGAAAAATTGGGCTAATTGAGAACCCTTGGAGAAACCCATGTCTAGTGTGAAAGGCAGTTTAATAGCAAATGCAAATGGCAGCGTGAATTTACTGGTTGTTGAAGATGACCCCGATTTGCGTGAGGCTCTGGTTGACACTTTGCAATTGGCTGAATTCAACGTCTTGGAGGCGGATTGTGCCGAGCGTGCGCTGGAAATATTGGAGAAGCGAGGCGATATCTCTCTGATTGTGTCAGACGTCAATATGGGCGAACTGACGGGCCATGATCTGCTCCGTTTTGTGCGTTTAAATTACGCCCATATTCCCGTGTTATTGATCACCGCCTATGCCAGCATCAGTGAATCCGTTGAGGCCATGCGCGAAGGCGCTGTCGACTATTTGGTGAAACCCTTTGAGCCAAACCTGTTGATTGAAACGGTTAAAAAATTTATTGGTTCCAGTGTCGCAGTGCAGGATGAGCCAATTGCCTTTGCCGAAAGCAGTCGTCAATTACTGCAATTGGCATCCCGCGTTGCTCAGTCGGATTCAACTGTTTTGTTGCTCGGCGAATCGGGTACTGGTAAGGAAGTACTAGCACATTATGTTCACAATCATTCGACTCGTGTGGGCAAGCCATTTGTGGCCATCAATTGCGCAGCCATACCGGAAAATATGTTGGAAGCCATGTTGTTTGGTCATGAAAAAGGCGCCTATACCGGAGCGCACAGTTCTGCTCCAGGAAAATTTGAGCAGGCCAATGGCGGGACGTTGCTGCTTGACGAGATTTCTGAAATGGATCTGGGCCTGCAGGCGAAATTGCTGCGAGTATTGCAGGAGCGCGAGGTGGAGCGATTGGGGGGGCGTAAAAGCATTCAATTGGATGTGAGGGTCATTGCAACATCGAACCGAGATTTGCGGGAATATGTTGCGCAGGGGAAATTTCGTGAAGATTTGTATTTCCGTTTAAGTGTCTTACCTTTGCAGTGGGCTCCGCTGCGGGATAGGGTCGAGGATATCTTGCCGTTGGCCGAGCGCTTGCTGGATCGTCACGCCAAAAAGCAACACAGAGTAGGGGTCATTTTGAGTGGGGAAGCCAAAAGCATGTTGATGGATTATGCTTGGCCGGGCAACGTACGGGAGCTGGACAATGTGATGCAGCGCGCACTCATATTGCAGCCCGGCTGCACGATTCGTCCAGCGGATTTGGGGTTGCACAGTCAGAATTTATTCAGTGCCAAGCCATCTTTGATGGCCAGTTCCAATCTGTCGACCCCAAAACCCACAGACGACATACCTTTGGCGATGCTCAGTGCGGTTTCTACAGAGGTTGACGAGCAGGACCTGTTAGGCAACGATTTACGACAGCGGGAATTTGAAATCATTGCCGAAACCCTGCGCAAAGAACGCGGAAGCAAAAAAAATACCGCCGAGCGCCTGGGGATAAGCGCCCGGACCTTGCGCTATAAAATG